>JAICQL010000183.1 GCA_025937895.1 Polyangiaceae bacterium
CGGGCTCGATGCCGCGCAGGTGCCGGTCCTGGCGGGTGAGTTGCTCGCCAACGGCGCGCCGCAAAACGGCTGCTGTGGCAACGCCATGAACCCCAGGGTGGCCTCACTGCCCGCTCTGATCCCGAACGCCTTCGTCGTCTCCGGCGCCGGGCTCGGGGTCAATGCCGATGCTCTGCACTACAATCTGGCGGGTCAGCGCGAGCTCGGGCGGCGCTACGGGCAGGTCATGCTCGACGCGCTCGGGCTTTAGGCAGGCGTTGCGGAAGCGGCGGGAGCGGCGCAGGCGCCCTCTCCCACCGCTTCGGCTCGGCGCCTGCGCGCCGCCGCCGTGCCCTGACGGCTTCAGAGAGCGGTCGGCGGGAACTGCGTACCGGGCAGTGCGAGATAGTTGTTCGCCACGAGGCCGTTGAGGCCAGTGGAGAAGTCGACATTCGAGAAGTTGGGACTCGTACCCGTTAGTGTCACCGACTCGACCTCGACACTGATCAGGCCCGCGGCGGGCGCAATCGAGCCGATGTTGAGAGCGAAGACGCGGACCTTTGACTTGTCAAACGCGGTCAGCAGGCCGCCGGCATCGGCGCCTCCACCAGCGTCTGCGATGTCTCCGCCGCCTGCGTCGCCCGCGTCGGCTTGCACCCCTGCATCGGCACCGCCAGCGGGAGACAGGTCCAACGTAACATCGACCCAGGTGCCCCGCGGGAAATCAGCCTCGGTCAACATCGCTCGCTCCCCGAACGCCCCGAGGCTGTAGTCGGCCGCTTCCGGCGGCGAGTTCTGCACCAGCGCGCGGACGAAGAAGCTTGGATCGTTCGTCAGAGCGCGGACGCGCCAGGTGATGGCCGTGACGTTGGACAGATCGTACGGAGGCATGGCCGCCGGAGGCGGGGGGAACTGGAACTGAACCACGTTCTCCATCAGCGCGGTGTCCGTGATCGTTGCCGGAACCGACGCGGTGAGCTGCACACAGCCCGTGCAGTCCACCATCGGCGCCATCAAGGGAGGCGTCACCGTCGTTCCCGCTGAGCCGCCATTAGGCGCTCCGCCATTGTCCGACCCGCCGCTGCCCGCGGCCCCGCCAGAGCCGCCCGCGCCCGCGGTACCTCCGGCACCGGCGTTGCCGATGGGCATGCCGGGCTCGGAATCATCGTCGCCACAGGCCCAGATGGCTGTCGCGGTGAGCAGAGCGATCGCTGCGAAAGAAGAGTAAGCGCGCATTTTCGTGACGTCCTTTCATGCAAAGCGGGCGTCCGTCCCCCCCCGCGAGACGCCGTTCCGGCGAGCCTAAGCCAGAGCGGCGGCAAGCCCAACCCACATCTACTGTCGAAGGGTTGCCCCGCCGCCGAGAAGTACAGCGACGGTGTCGCGTTCCAGGTCTGCGCGGGCCCTGATGCAACAGCTACGAGCCTGGAGCAGGCGGCGGGCCAGCACTCTGCTGGAGCGGTGGTGGCGATGTGGCAGCGGGCGTAGGCAGCTGGCGCGCCGCGGTCGTCGTCATCGAGGGCGCGACTGCGGCCTGCAGGACGCTCCTGAGCCTGATTGCGGAGCCCTTGGCTCTGCACCTGTGCTGGTCAGGCCTGATGGGTGCACATCGCCGCGCCAGGCAGGATGATGCAAAAGCGCCGCTCGGCGCCCTTTCGCGACGCCGAGCCTCGCATTGCCCAGGGCAGCCGAGTGCTCAGGGCAAGAACCGGAACGCCGGTGAGCGGCTTCCGAACAGACGAGCCAACCAACCTCGGCCCGAGCTGCGCCCGTACCAGCTCCGACCGGGCCGCCGCCGCCCCATACCGCCCCGCCGATCGCGGCCCCACTGCGAACGGCCCAGAAACAACGCGCCAAACAGGGCTGGGAGCCACATGCGTCGAGTGTTGAACATAGCTTTTTCTCCTTTGGTGATCCCCTCGACCGCTAGCGAGTGCAGGCCGCGTGCCAGCCAGGCGCCGCGCGCAGCCAGCGGCTAACGTAACGACCCACTCGAGAGGTGCCGGTCACCTCGGTGTGAAACGGTTCCCGGCGCGCCTGGACCCACCGCCTCCGACGCTACGTTTGGCCTCTGGCGCGAGCCCACCGGGCGCGTCTGTCAGGGCGCCCAGGGGGCGAAAGATGGCAAGCTCGTTGATGCTCGCTGACAGGCGGTCGGTTGGGCGCGCCTGCAACACCTCGGCGGCGCCGGAGGGAGCGGCGTGGCTCGCGTGGCTGAGCGCCTGCGGCGGCGAGCTATCCACTATCAAGAGCTCCTTGTGCGGCCACGTCTGACGCTCGAAGCCCCAGCACAGCCAGGGCAGGAAGGCGGGGCGCCCCTCGGTCACACACAGGCAGCTGATCAGCGGCGCTGCGAGGCCGCGCTCTGCGCCGCTCGAGGGCGATACCACAGGCGCTCCAGCGTGCTGGGATCGGCTTTCCAGAGGTGGCGCCAGTCGTTGTGGATGCGATGGCGCAGCCGGCGCAGGTGGCAGTAGCTGCTGACCCCGGCGTCCTTCTGCGCGTAGTAGCGGGTGCGCAGCTCGCTCTCGTGAGGGATGGCCTCGACCAGCTGCAGCGGCACGTCCGCGTGCTCCATGCCGTGCAACAGCGCGAGCGGATGCGAAACTCGATGTCTTCTCCGCCCCAGCCGCGAAACGTCTCGTCAAAGCCGGTCGTCTCGGCGAAGCGCGCGCCGTGCATGATCAACAGCCCCGTGAGCGAGGGCCGATCGCGCCGTCCGGGAGGCGTGCCGCGATCAGGAAGCGTGGCTCGGCCAGGTTGTCGAACAGCCAGGGCCAGAAGCCCTCGTTCACCCGGGTGTCGGCGTCGATGAAGCAGAGGTAGTCCGCGCCATCGCCCAGGGCTCGCCGCGCGCCCCGATTGTGAGCCGCGCTCTTGTTGAAGAACGCGCGGCCGGCCACGCGCTCCACGATCAACCGCCCGCTGCTCGCCTGCTCGGGAAAGGCGGCCAGCATCCAGTCGGCGCAGCGATCGGGACAGGAGTAGTCGACCAGGCAACATCTGGCCCGAGGGTGAGCAAGCAACAGCGGCGCGGTCTCCCGCAGGAACGCCAGGCGCCCCATGCACGGTACCACTGCCCAGACCTTCGGCTGCGCCGGCTCCACGCGACGAGCATGATGAGAACGCAAACCTCTGCCAACCCGGGGTGCTTGTCAGCGTACGCCATCTCCACCGCGCGCGGCTCGGGACCGGCCCTGACACGCTTTCGCCCTGGCGGCGGCACTCCCGGAACCAGAATGAAACGTCAGCCGTTCCATGATCGCTGCCCGCGCGCAGCAAATCAGTGCCGTTTCACCAGCGCCTGCCAGCAGGCGGGCCGCCAGCGTTGCACCGGCGCGATCGAGGGGTGCAACACCTGGCGCAGCGAGGAACACGCTCTCGCATCGGCCACTCGGTCTCGTGTCGCATCACCCCAAAGGGGGACGGTAGCGCTCCAAGTGCGGCGTCACCCGCCACATGTTCGTGCCGTCGAGGCCGGCAAACTCGAGCTAGGCTCGTCGCCTGGTCGCGCGCGGCATCTGGCCGAGGGGCGACGAGGTCGAGGACCACTGATGTTTCACCACTTCGAGTACGGCTCGAACCTCGGGGGCGCGGGGTTGCGCGCGCTAGGTATCCGCCCGCTTCGCTCCGAGCCCGCCGTGCTGGAGGGCTTCCAGCTGTGCTTCGACCTGCCCGATGCCTTCGCCGAGGGCCTGGGCACGGCCAGCGTGCGGGAGCAGCGCGGGGCCGAGGTCCACGGCCAGCTGTGCACCTACCGCACCGAGCACCTGGCCACGCTCGATCGCCTGCTCGGGGCCGGGCTGCGGCAGGAGCGGCGGAGGGTGGTGGTGCGCGGCTACGGCGGCAGCTTCGTCACGGCGCACGCGCACCTGGTCCACCCCGCACGGCGCGCGCCCGGTCTGTTGCCCTCGCGGCAATACAAGGCGTGGCTGGTGCAGCGGGCCCGGGAGCTGCAGCTGGAGGAGTCCTACGTGCGCTCCCTGGAGGACGCGGCGTGTGTCGATGCGCTGGAGGCGCCGCCCTTCTTGCCCGCTGGCGCCGGGGCTGCCCTCACGCTCGAGCAGCTGGGCCAGCGCCGGGACTGCCTGGGGCTCGCCGGCTGGGTCTTCGGGCTGCACTCGGTGCCGGCGGAGCACGCCGGCTTTGCCGAGCTGTTCGCCGGCAAAGACGTGACCCTGTACCTGCTGGCCAGCTGCGCGGCGCACGCCAGCCTGCAGGCCCTGCGCGACGGCGGCTTCGACGGCCAACAGCGCGCGCTGCTCGACGCCTATTGCCGGGATTTCGCGCGGGTGTTTCCGCTGGTCAGCTCGCTCAGCTACGAGGACGACGCCGGGGCCGTGGTCGTCGGTGCCGGCTCCGGCGAGCGCCCGAGCCGCGTGCCCCGCCGCCCCACCACCTTGAGCCGTCCGCCACCCGGAGCCGGGCTGGCGCGCCTGGTGATCGAGGAGGCGGACTTCGAGTTCTCCGCATCGGGCAATGAAAACGCCGGCTACCTCTCGGCGCAAACCGGCTTTCTGCCGCGGGAGCTGCCGCGCACCGAGCTGCCTGCAAGCCACGCCGCCTGGGATCAGCAGATTGCGGAGCTGCCACGATCGTACGCCAGCCTCGCGCTGCGCCGCCAGCTGGAGCAGCTGCCGGTGCTGCCGGCGGACGAGGCGTCGCTGCCGGACGCAGACCTGCTGCGGGCCGCCGCCATCCTGTCGTTTCTGGCGCATGCCTGCTGGTATGTGGAGCCGCGCCCGCCCGCCGCGCTGCCGCGCTCGCTGACGCAGCCGTGGGAAGATGTGTGCCGGCGCCTGGGGCGCACGGCGCTGGTGCTCACCTACCAGGATCTGATCGCCACCAACTTCCGGCTGGTGCAGCCCGATCGGCGCGATGCGATGAGCGTCGACAACCTGCAGCTCTTGTTTCCCACCGTGGGCACCGAGGCCGAGCGCATCTTCTACATGACGCAGACCTCCATCCTGGCCCACGCCGCGCCCACGGTCGCCGCCATGGCCCGCGCGCAGGAGGCGGCAGAGGTCGACGATCAGGAGGTGCTGGAGGCCGAGCTGGGCGCCATCCTCTCCGCCCTGGAGCGGATGACCCACGTCGACTTGCCCGAGATCGATCCCAACCCGCACTCGCCGCGCTTCATGGATCCGGTGGTGTGGGCCAAGACGGTGGCGCCCTTCGCGGTGCCCATCACGCCTGGTATCCAGGGGCCCAGTGGCACCTCCTCGCCCATCTTCAACGCGCTCGACGTGTTCCTCGGACGCAAGCGCTTCGACACCTTCCTGGGCCGCGAGATCCACGCGCTGCGCTCCACGTATCCGCCGCTGTGGCGCAAGTACATCGCGGCGCTGCACGAGGTCTCCGTGCCGGACTATGTGGCGCGCAAGCAGCGGCCCGCGCTGACCGGGCTGTTGCACGACGTGATCGACGCCTACTCCGGCAGCGGCGGCTTCCTCGGCCGCCACCGCATGAAGGTGTATGGCTACCTGGAGCTGGCCTTCAAGGTGGGCCGCAGCGTCACCATCGGCGGCTTTCGCGGGGCCTTCCAGGACCGCACCTGGGATCAGATCGACGGCGAGCTGGAGAGCTCGCGGCGCGAGCGCACCGGCGGCAGCGCCGGCCGCGTGCAGCGCGCGCTCGTGCTGGACGTGAGCCCGCGCGACCCGCGGGAGTCTCGCGGCGCCACCCGGGTGCGCCTCGACGTGTCCGGCGCCGGCCTGCGGCTCCAGCCGGGGGATCGCTGTGGCATCTTGCCGGAGCACTGCGCCGCGCTGGTACAGCGCACCCTGGACGCGCTGGGCGCGCGCGGTGACGAGCCGGTGGCGCTCACGCCCGAGTGGAAGAGCGCGCTCGCGCTGCGTGCCGGTCATGAGGGTCAGAGCAGCGCGCGCGTGGACGAGCTGCTGCGCTTCGGCTGCATCCGCGCCGTCAGCATGCGCGTGGCCGAGGCGCTGCACGCGCTCACGCAGGACGCCGAGCTGGAGCGCCGGCTGCGCGATCGCTCGGTGCTGCAGCTCGAGCTGTGGGAGCTGCTCACCCTGGTGCGGCGTCACGGCTTCGACGTCACCCGGCTGTACGCGCCCGCCCGGGGCAGCGCCAGCTCGGTGCTGGCCGGGCTGGTGCCGCCCGAGCAGTTCCGCATGTATTCGGTCTCCACCATCACCAGCGAGGATCCGTGCGGGGTCACCACCGAGATCGAGCTCCTGGTGGCGCAGCTGCAGTACCAGGGCCGCGGCCTGGACGGCGGCCCCGAGCCCCGGGCGGGCACTGCCTCGGCGTTCTTGGCCACGGCGTTTGGGCGGCAGGAGCCGGTGACCATCACCATCGAGCGCCCCAGCCGCTTTCGCCTGCCCCGCTGGCCACACACGCCGATCGTGTTGATCGCCGGCGGCACGGGCTTCTCGCCGTTCCGCGCCTTCCTGCGCGAGCGCGAGCGCCAGCCCGCCGCGGGCCCGGCGCTGCTGCTGCTGGGGCTTCGTCGGCCGGCAGAGTTTACCTTTCACGCCGACGTGCTGCCGGGGCTGCGGAACGGGCGCCTGGAGCTGCAGCTCGGATTTTCGCGCGAGGCCGCGCGCCTCGACTGGGACGCCGCTCGAGGCGAGCTCGTGCCGAGCGCGGGCAAGGAGCGGCGCGTGCCAGAGCTGATGGCCGATCCCGCCACGGCGCAGCGGCTGGAGGAGCTGATCGAGAGCGGCGCGGTGCTCTACGTGTGTGGGCGGCAGCGCTTTGCCAGGGCCTGCGTCGACGCCCTGGAGCAGCTGCTCGCCGCGAGTCGCGGCCAGACCGAAGGGCAGGCGCTGCTGCGCCGCCTGATCGCAGATGAGCGCCTCAACCTGGAGGTGTTCTCCGGCGACAGCCCCGAGGAGGCGTTGCCGGCGATCGACGTCTCCGAGCTGTCGCGCCGCAACTCGCGCGAGCGCGGCTACTGGCTCGCCATCGAGGAGCGCGTGTACGACCTGACGGAGTTCGTGGAGCGCCACCCCGGCGGCCGCCACACGCTGCAGGCACACGCGGGCACGGACGCCACCGAGGCGTACGGCAAGTCGCACCACGCTCGCTCCGAGATCGACGCGATGCGCGAGATGTATTGCATCGGCGCCCTGCGCCGGCTCGACCTCGGCAAGTTCTCGCGTGTGGTCGAGACGGCGAGCGGCCACCAGGTCACCTCTCTGGTGACGGTGCATCGCGCCTGGGTGCGCACGCTGTACCTGGTGGTGGAGATGCAGAACGCCTTCGCGCGCGATCAGGAGCTCCAGCAGCGCGTCACCAGCGCGGGAGATCCGGTGGAGCCTCGCTCGCCGTACAAGCTGTCGCGCGCCGTGGAGACGCATCAGCGCTTCGTCCAGGGCTACCTCACCGTGCTCTTCCAGGAGACCTTCCCTTCACTGGTGGATCTGACCGAAGGTGTGCTCGGTACCAGCCTCGATCACCTGCCGCGCACGACCGACGAGCAGCGCGCCCAGCTGGCCGCGGCCCATCGCCTGAGCAGTGAGCGGCTGGAGGCCGCCATTGCTCATCTGGCGGATGGCTCAGGCCCTGCGAACCTGCGGGAGCAGCTGGCCGGGGTGCTTCGAGCGCTCGAAGGAGCGGATCGAAACCTGCTGGCCACAATCGCCGACCGGCTGCGCGATGGCGTGAACGTGTTCGAGCGCTGCCAGTCCTGCACGCCGCAGACCGGTGCGGCCGCTCTCCTGGAGCTCTGCGCGGAGTTGCCTGCCCTGCTCTGGCGGCATCGCGAAGCCGTGCTGGAGTTGACCCAGTGCGCCGAGCTGGTGCAAGGATGTCTCAGCGTACCGCCCGAGCCGGTATCGGCCCAACCGATGAGAGTCAACCTGTTCACCAGCGCCCACTGGCTGATGGAGGAGGACCGACTGAGCCAGGTCGTCTTCCTGCGACGGATGGCCCTGCCCTTTGGCTCGCTGGAAGAGCTGACCGCGTCCAACCAGCAGGTGGTGCGCCAGATCCGCCCCGAGCACCGCGAGTGGGGCATCGTGGTGGACATGCGCCAGGCGCCCCCGCGCAATGATCCCAGCTTCGAATCCGCCATGCGCGGCCTGCGTGACGCCGTGGAGGTTCGTTTTGCGCGCACCGCCGTGTTGCTGGAGACGGCGGTGGGGCTGCTGCAGGTCACCCGCCTCACCCGCGAGGACGGCGCCACCACCTTCGCGACCCAGAGCGAAGCGGCCGCCATCCGCTTCGCTCGTGGCCAGCCCGTCTAGCCGCGCTGCTCGCCGCGGGCGCTGGATGGATGCCATCGTGGTCGACACGAAGCGCGTGGGCTGGCCGGCGCTGCCCTGAGCGGAGCGAAACGCACGGTGCGCGAGCACTGAGCTCGTCGGATCACATCGCTGCCATCGTCTTTGTCGGGGTCTCCACCACCATCGAGGCCGCGCTCGTATTCCGCTCAGGTGTGGTCTCCGGGAGAGCTCGGCGTGCTGCCGTGGCCTTCTGGTGCGCTTGCCACGGCGGTCAACTCTCCGGCGCGTCGCCCGAGCGACTACTCGTACGACAGCTCACGCTGCACAGAGCGACACGAGGCCGCCGAGGCGAGAAATGCAAGCAACCAGCTCGCAGCCAGGCCGATGAACGGCTCACCAAGGCGTTGCACCGAGAAATGCGTGCGAGCGCCGTGGTCTAACGAGGAGAAAGTATGATCGAGAGCAAGACGGACGCGTCGACGTCCGAAGTGGAAGCTACGCTCGACAACGCGGAGCTGGCTGAAGTCCAGGGTGGCGCTGACCTGACCGCAGCAATCCGTGGCGTGGCGCAGAACCTCAGCCTTCTGACCAACCTGCGCCAGCGCCTACTCGGCGGCGGCCTCAAGGGCGGCACGAACTACCACATCAAGGACTCTGGTCCTTCCTGGGTGGACTCGCCACGTAACTTCGACCGCGGTGACATCCTGACCAGTCCGGTGACCTTCCGCTGAGCCCGAGACGAGCACGGGCGGCCGTCCCCCGTGCTCGTCCCAATCCCGACGCCCCCGTAGCGAGTGCCCGCCATGTTCTCTGCCGACCAGACCACTGCTGCCATTGCTGCCGATGCGGCCAACGCGGCCGCCAATCAGGCCACACCCGCCAGAGAGGACAGCGTCGGGGAGCCCGACGTGACGCTGGTACTGATCGTCTCCACGCTCTGCAACCTGCGTTGCCAGTACTGCTACGAGTACCCGGACCTGGCCAATCGGCACCGCCTGAGCCAGGCAGAGCTGGAGCTGGTGTTTACACGGGTGGCGGAGCACTACCAGCGCTCCCGGCCGCTGCACATTCGCTTCGCCTGGCAGGGGGGCGAGCCGCTGCTGCAGGAGCCAGAATATTACCGGTTGGCGCTGGCGCGGCAGGCGAGCATTTTTGCGGCGACCCAGCACCACGTGAGCAACGTGGTGCAGACCAACCTGACCGTGCTCGATGAGGAGCGGATCGAGCTGCTCGGGGACGCCTTTTTTGGCGTCGGTGTGTCACACGACGTGGTGGGTGAGCTGCGCGTGGACGCCGGTGGGCGCTCGCGCGCGGAGCGCGTGGTGGCCAACATCGACCGCCTGATCCAGGCGCGCGTGCGCATGGGCGGCATCACGGTGTTGAGCCGGCAGAACTACCGGCACGCCGCGCAGATCTATGAATTTTGGCAGCGCCGCTCGCTGCCCTTCCGCGTGCTGCCCATGCACCGCGGCCCGCTGCCAACGCTGGGCGACATGGCGCTCAGCTCCGCCGAGGTGCGGCAGGTCTTTGCAGAGCTGGTGGATCTGTGGCTGCTGGATCCGGGCAACCCCAAGCCCGTCGCGCCGATCACCGAGCTGGTGGAGGCGCTGATCTGGTCGCGCAGCTCCGGGGACGGCTTCCGCCGCTACGACGGCCAACGCCAGGCGGCGCTGCTCATCGTGAACCCACGCGGCTTCGTGGGCGGGGTCAATGATCTGCTCGATCTCGACAATGCCTATGGCAACGTGCTGCACAGCAGCCTGGCAGACATCTTTGCAGGGGACCGGTACGCCCAGCGCGTTGCTCGAGCCGCCTCCGCCCTGCGTTCGACCTGCGCCCAGTGCCCCCATTTCGAGCGTGCGTGCAACGGCCACCCCGCGGCCGAGGGGGGCAAGGAGTTCTGGCAGAGGGACCGCTCCGGCGCGCCACTCTGCTTGATTCAGCGTGGCACCCTCGCGCACATCGAGCAGCGCCTTGCTCAGCTAGGACTGCTGCCCGAGTTGCCGGCTTCGGTGTCTAACGGGCCAAAGCCCGAGCAGCCGGCTCGAGCCAGCGCCTGAGGAGTAGTCATGAACGAGCGACGAATGGATGTCATCCTGGTGCCCTCGACGCACTGCAACCTGCGCTGCTCCTACTGCTATGAGCTGGACAAGCTCGCGGACCGGCGGCGTATGAGTCTGGACGAGCTGGACGTTGTCTTCGAGCGCGTGGCCGCCTTCTTCGCCCGCTCCGGCGTGCAGAGCGCGCGCTTCATCTGGCACGGCGGCGAGCCGCTGCTCTTGCCCCCTGACTACTACCACCAGGCGTTTGAGTTGCAGCGGCGGCACTTCGCGCGCGCCAGCACCGCGATCTCCAACGTCACGCAGACGAACCTGACCGTGCTGGATGACGCTCGCCTGGAGCTGCTGCGTACCGGCTTTGACAGCTGTGGCGTCTCGCTCGACATCGTCGGCAGCCTGCGCGTGAACGGCAACGGACAATGCAGAGAGGACCGCGCGCTGGCCAATCTGGAGCGGGCGCGTGCCGCGGGCGTGATCCTGGGTGGGGTGACGGTGCTGACGCGCGCCAACCGCAACCACATGCGGCGCGTCTTTGACTTCTACCGCGAGCGCGACATGAGCTTCCGCTTGCTGCCGCTGCACGCCGGTGACTTCGGTGCCGGGCAGTGGTTCGAGATCGGCGCGGCAGACACGCTGAAGGCATTCTGCACGCTTGCCGACCTGTGGCTAGCGGACAGCTGGGGCGCGCCGATTCATCCGATCACCGACGTCATCCGCGCCGTCTTTGCCTATCACGCCGACGGGATCCGCTCCGGCATCTACGACAAGCAGACCTGGGATCCGATGCTGGCGATCGATCGCGAGGGCTTTGTCTACTCGTACGACGATATCTACGACCGCAGCAAGACGTACGGCAATATCCTGCACGAGGACCTGGAGCAGCTGCTGCAAGGCCCGGTGCACCGGGCCGTGATCGCAGAGACGGGGCGCCGGGCGCGTGAGACCTGCGCCACCTGCCCCAACTACGGCCAGAGCTGCACGGGCATCGGTGTCGTGGAAGGGGCCCGCGACTACTGGCGCCAGAACGCTGATGGCTCGTGGCGCTGCGAGGTATTCGGCGGCCTGATCGAGCACGTCGAGCGCCACCTGCAGCGCGCGGGCTTGGCGCTGCGCGACAAGCAAAGCTGGGCCAGCGTGCCCGAGGTGCGCGCCAGCGCCTGAAGGGAGACGAGAGGACATGAACCGCTTCAACGGCTATCGAGAGTTCCTGGCGCGCTGGCGCGCGCCCGTTGCCGCGCCAGGGGCGCCGCCCCTTCGCCAGAGCTCGATCGGCAACCGTAACCTCAGCGGCTCTGCCGTGGACACGGCGGCGTATAGCTTTGTGCCGGGGCAGCCCGGCTTCAGGGATTCGGTCGAGCCCGGCATTCGCCCGCTCGTGTTGTATCTGGTCGAGCAGGTCGGGCTGGTCACCTACTCGAGCTGCGAGGGGCACCTGCCCGGAGTAGCCTCGCCGTTTCGCCCTGCGCATGTGGGGGTGTTGCACCACGCCGGTGTGCCGGCGAGGTGCTCCGGTGGGCGCTCTGGCGGGCTCAGCGCGGACTTCCTGGTACGCTGGATGGACGAGGCAGCGTATCGCACCATGCGCCAGTTAGAGCAGCCGGCAGTCGGCGTGCGAGCGCTGGAGGACGTGCTCGACACGGAGCTGGGGCCACAGCCCTGCCTGGATGTATGGTTCTTGCCCATCCATGGCACCGAGCAGACATACTTTGACCACTTGCCAGTGCTGCTCGAAAAGTATCAGCGTGAGCTGGCTGGTCTGCTCGCAGGCCTGGAAGATGCAGCGGACACCTGCGAAGCGAGCCACCCGTCAGAGAGCGCGGCCGAGAGCGCGATAGGTTGAGAGCAAAGGACAAATGGCACAAACGAAAGTGTGGCTTGCGTCACTGACGGGGCTAGGGCTGGCAGGCGGCCTGCTCTGGAGCGCGCTGGCGTCGCGGCCAGCCCAGCCTGGTGTGGCGGTGTCCAGCGCCACGCCATCTACAGCCGCTCCCGGCACGGCGACGTTGCAGAGCCAGCCCGGGGTGAGCGCGGACGGGGCGTCGGGTGCAGGTGCCTTGGCGGAGCCGTCTACGGCCGCGCGCAGCGTAAAGCGCCAGCAAGCGGACGCGGTGCGGGCCAAGCTGCGGCAAGAGCTGGCGGGGCGCATCCGCCACAGCATCTCTGCCGCTGCGTCAGCCGGTGCAGCGGCACGCGCCATTGCAAGTGCGCCAGCGGCCAAGGCAGAGCCGGCGCCGCCGGCGCGCATGCCCGAGCCGGAGGGGCAAGGCAATCAAGCCGATCGCCCGCTGGGCAAGTATATCCGTGAGACCATACAGCAGCAGTTCATCCCGCTCGCGGGAAGCTGCTACGAGCAGTTGCTGCAGCGCCAGCCGCAGGCTCGCGGCAAGTTGGTGCTGGATCTGGAGATCGTGGGGGACGGCTCCGTCGGCGGCGTGGTCAACGACGTCTCGCTCGGAGAGGGCACCACCCTGGACGACGAGGAGCTAGCGACGTGCGTCAGCGAGTCGCTGTATTCCACCATCTTCGATGCACCACCGGACGATGAGAAGAGCGTGACGGTGTCCTATCCCCTGGAGCTCGAGCCCTGAGCCGGGCACCAGCGCACGGAGTAGCCATGATGAAGGACCTGTTTCTTGCCGACTGTTTTGGCTGTCCGCTGGAGCGCCCGCAGCAGCGTCCAGCGCTGCTCCAGCAGCTGTGGCAGGCGCGCGTGCACCAGGCCATTCGCGGCATCAGTCAGGACGAGGATGTCGCGCGCGAGGTGCGTGCGCACAGTAGCGGCTTGCTCGAGCTGTGTGACGCCGCGCTGCGACAGGGCGTCGCGCCGACCTCATTGAGAGGTTTGCACGTTGGTGCGCTGGAGCAGGCATCGCTGACCGGCGCGGTAGATCCTGCGTATGCCGCCGCGAGCCTGGCCGCTCACCTGCACGGCTGCGGAGTGGCGGGGTGCTGGTCGGTCCGCCTGCGGGAAGAAACACCGCTGCGGATCGGTCCCTGGCTGAGCGCTGCGGGGCGCGAGCATGAGGTGTTGGCCACCGGCGATACCATCGAGGTGCTGAGCTACGGCCGCGCTGCGCCCTTTGCTGTACCGTCATGCCTGCGGCTGGAGCGCCGCGCGGGTGCGTGGGCGGCGCCGGACGGGGCCGTGCAGACGGGGGCCGTGCACACCGGGGCCGTGCACACCGGGGCCGTGCGACTGCCCACTGCCCGGCTCTGGGACAGTGACGTGCCGCTATTCTCCAGGGCGCAGCTGCGGATGCTGCAGGTACACGAGGAGCTCGACGCCGTGCCCGTAGTGGAAGCGGCGGTGAGTGAGGAGTTCGAGCAGGCGGCCGCTTTCCTCACGCGCTACGCGCCGGAATACGTGGACTGGAGCAGGGACATCGTGGCGGGGCTCATCCCCCTGCGGGGCTCGCGCACCCAGACGCAGTCCAGCACGCATCCGCTCCGGTTCGGCTTCGTTGCAGCATCCATTCATGGTCGGCCGCTGCAGATGGCCGAGGCGCTCGTGCACGAGACGAGCCACGAGTACCTGCACATCGCCGAGTTGCACGCTCAGCTCAGCGACGGTAGCGATCCCCTCCTGTATTACTCACCGCTGCGCAAGGTAGGGCGCCCCATCCGCTCCATTCTGCTCGCGTATCACGCGGTGGTGAACATCCTGCTGCTGTATCGCGCCAGTCTGGCTCGCGGGTACCAGGATGACGGCTATTGTGCTCACTACCTCGAGCACTACCTGCAGGCTGCCAGCGGCATGGCTCGCGACCTGCTCAGCTCTCCCGGCATCACGTCGGCAGGGCGCTCCTTCGTGCAGAGCACCTGTGGCAAGCTGGGCCTGGCGCTGCCTGCCTGCGACGTTCGTCCGGGCAGAACAGAGGAGAGTGTTGCTCATGTCGGCTAGAAGCGCGCACCGTCTACTGGAAAGATTGCTGTGTGATCCTGACTTCGTAGAGCAGGTCAGCGCAGAGCCACTCACCGCGCCCTTTTTCGAAGAGGTGTGCGCGCGGGAGGGCTACGCCTGCAGCTTGGCCGAGGTGCAGACGGCAGGAGGCGAGGACGCGAGCGCGCCGGCCGAGCTCTGGTTCGCCGCGTTGCTGTCCGCGCTCACTGCAGCTCCGGCATCCAATTGAGCCCTGACGCCCCGGAATTGAGCGACTCCTCTTCGTCAGCGGGTGCGGCGACGGAGTGGGGCTCGCTCTGCGAGCGGCTCTCGCCTCGGCGGTGGTCGCGCGCGCGCTAGCTCAGCCCTTGCCCTTGCGGCCGAGCCGCGCGAAGCCCGGATGTACGCCCGCGCGCAGGCCTTGCTGCTGCGCGATGCGCGAGAGCAGCGCAGCGAGCTCGAGCCGCTCGCTCGCGTCCAGCGCTGCACACAGCGCCTCCAGGTGCTCCGCGTTGACCCGACCGATGTCGCGCAGTGCCTTCTCTCCCGCGGGAGTGAGGAACAACGCATACACGCGCCGATCGTCCGGGTTGGCACGGCGCTCGATCAGGCCCTTGCTCTCGAGTTCGTCGACCAGGGCCACCATGCGGCTCGGATGAAGGCCGAGCGCCTCTGCCACATCTTGCTGGCTCTGCCCGCCCGAGCGCCGCAACATGCCCAGGAGCCCCGCATGGGGCGGAGACAGGTCGAGCGTCTCCAGGCGCTCGGCAAATTTCATGGCGGCGTGGGCGCCCACCTGCGCCAGGAGAAAGGGCAGAGAGCTCGCTGGGTTGTCCGGTGAGGCCTTCATGGTATCAATGATGCCAACAAAATATCGTTGACACAATGAACGATTGTCTCAATATATGAGTCGATGCGGCTGGATGGCTCTTGGTCCATCCGGATCGTTTATGTTTGTAACGATTGCATCTTGAAACGAGCGGGCGCCCGCGCCCGAGGAGGACGACATGAATCAACCCGCGAAGCATCCGTCGCCGCCGCTTGCCTTGCTCGCCGCAGTTCACCTCGCGTTGTTCGTCGCCGGCCTGGCCGTGACCACGGGGCTCGCCGGGGGCGCGGTGTTCCCCTCACCGTTCGATCCGGAGCGCGCCGCCCACTACTTCGCGGCCCATGCTTCCGCCGTACGTACGGGCAGCTTCTTCCTGTTCGGCTCGGCGGTGCCGCTCGGGCTGTTCGCAGCCACGGCGACGAGCCGCCTCACGTTCTTCGGCGTACGGGCCGCTGGCGTGAGCATTGCCGCGTTCGGCGGGTTCGCCGCGGCGACCCTGCTCTCACTGTCGGGCTGCTGCATGTGGGCGCTCGGTCTGCCCGGCGTCAACGCCATGCCCGAGGCCGTGCGCCTCTTGCACCTGCTCGCGTTCGCCACCGGAGGTCCCGCTTTTGCGGTCACATTCGGCCTGTTCGTGCTCGGCATCTCGCTCGCGGGCGGGCTCTCGCGGCGCTTGCCGAGCTGGCTGATGTGGCTCGGCATCGCCATCGGCGTGATCGGTGAGCTGTCCAGTCTCAGCCTGCTCGCTGACTCGCTCGCGTTGCTGCTGCCGCTGACGCGCTTTCCCGGGTTGATCTGGCTCGTCTGTGTCGGCGTCTGTTTGCCAGCGTCGCGCGAGCGGCAGGCGCTGCCCGAGCATCAGCCGGCCCACGCCCAGGGCTGAACCGCCCCAACGGGCCAGGAGGAGACCAGCCATGCAACACCCCATCGATACAAAGCGTTCCGAGGCCGACGCGATCGGCACCATCCTGATCACGGGCGCGACGGGCCACGTCGGCAGGCAGCTGCTGTCCCAGCTCACGGCCCTGGGCCGGGCGGTCCGCGCCATGACCCGCCGCCCCGAGGCGATCGCCGTGCGCCCGAACGTCGAGGTCGTGCGCGGCGACTTCGAAGACTCCGAGAGCCTCGAGCGCGCCCTCGACGGCGTCGACGCGGTGTTCTCGATGAGTGCGCAGCCGATCTTCGCCGCGCCAACGCCGACGCACGACCAGGCCCTGGCGGCGGCCTGCCGCCGGGCGCGGGTGCGCCGCATCGTCAAGCTGTCCGCGCTCGGCGGCGGAGGGCGCGATCCGGAGAGTCCGATCGTGCGCTGGGTGCGCGCTGCCGAAGCCACGGTGATCGAGAGCGGCGCCGAGTGGACGCTGCTGCGTCCGGGGCGCTTCATGACCAATACGCTGGCGTGGGCGCCGATGATCCGCCGCGGCAACGAGGTCTCGATCC
>JAICQL010000135.1 GCA_025937895.1 Polyangiaceae bacterium
AGAGATCGGTGGTGACCGAGGTCGTCGGGCTGGGCGTGAGCCACACGCTCAGGTCAGCGGCGCGGCCTGCTGCCAGCGAGAGGCTCTCGGGCTCGAAGGCGGGCCCGCCGTACACCTCGACCTTGTAACCGGCACCCCAGCGCAAGGCACCCGCGGGCACCGACGCGCGGCCGTCGACGATGCGCGCGCTGTAGGCAGACACGTCCGCCAGCGCGTGGTTGGGCAGCCAGGTCGTATCCAGCCCGGGTGACGCCGGAGGCGGGCCCGCGTCCGCAGACGGACCGGCGCTCGGGCGAGACGCGGGGTCCATGCCGAGCCGGGCCGGCAGGAAGCGCACCTCCGCGCTGGAGGCATCGAGCGGCATGCGCGCGTCGCGCGAGCTGGCGCTGATCGTGAACGCCGGCGACTGCTCACCGGTGCGGTACAACACGACGTCACCCACCACCGCGTGATCGCGGTCGCGCTCGTCGTCGAGATGCGGCAAGCGCGCGCCGTAGAAGGCAAAGGTGTCAAAGCCCGCGACCTGCGCCGAGATGCGATAGTCGGACTCCGGCGCGATCGGGCCGAGCGAGAAGGAGCCATCCGGCTTGGAGCGCACCTTCTTCGAGGTCTGGCCCACGCTGAGCGAGACCTCCGCCTCGGGCACTGGCGCGAGCGTGCTGCCGTCCAGCACGCGACCGCTCAGGTAGTAGTTGGCGATCCCATCATCCTTGGAATCCTCGCTACAGGCCAGGCAGGCCAGCAGTGCACCTGCGGCGCACAGCAGACGGGTGGAGCGCAGTGCGGCGCCGCCACGGTTTGACGACATTCCCAGTGCCAGTTGCATCAACGGTCAGTTCCCCTTCGGTGCAGCGAAGCTCGGTCGCCCATCGACCTCCCCCCGGCCGCGATGATTACAAGAAAGGCGGCAACTTTCGTTGCCGCCACCCCTGAACGTCGCGCAGGGTCGGCTCTGAAGGAATTTCACTGGAGCAACACCGAGGTCGCGTTGCGAAACGAGCCGCCCGGCACAGTTGCGGGAGGGGGCCGTTACCTCAGCCGGACGTCGCTGGGCGGAGACTCGGGGCGCTGGGCGGCGCTGAGCGGCGTACTCTTGGCGGCGATGTCTTGGGGTACGGACACGGGCACGGGTGATTAGTGCGCTCGGTTCTGTTGGGATGTGCACTAGAGTTGGCGTGATGATGATGGGTGAGCTGGTGCGTCGGGCGTTGCGCTGGGTGGGTGCGCATGAGCTGGGCGCCGTGCTCTCGGCGCTGGCGCTGGCGCTCGGTGTCTGGGTCTTTGCCGAGGCTGCCGACGCCGTGCACGAAGGCGACGCGCAGGGGGTCGATCGGCTGCTGCTCCTGGCGCTGCGCAACCCGCACGATCTCGCCGACCCGGTCGGCCCGGAGTGGCTGGAGGAGATGGGGCGCGACATCACGGCGCTGGGCGGCTTCACGGTGCTGACCCTGCTCACGACCGTGCTGGTCGGCTACCTGCTGCTCGCGCGCAAGGCGCGCGCCGCGCTGCTGGTGCTCGGCTCGGTGCTGGGCGCTGTCGCGCTGTCGTACCTGCTGAAGGATCTGTTCGGGCGCGCGCGGCCGGCGCTGGTGCCGCACCTGGTGGTCGTGCACAGCGCCAGCTTTCCGAGCGGGCACGCCATGCTCTCGGCGTCGGTCTATCTCACGCTCGGGGCGCTGCTGGCGCGGCTGCAAGCGCGCCTGGTGCTCAAGGCGTACGCGCTCTTGTGCGCGCTGCTGCTGTCATTTCTGGTCGGGGTCAGCCGCGTGTACGTGGGCGTGCACTGGCCCACGGACGTGCTGGCGGGCTGGGCGGCGGGCGGCGCCTGGGCCGCGCTGTGCTGGCTGGTGGCGCGCCGGCTGCAGCGCCGTGGCGCCGTCGAGCCGCCCGCGCCGGAGGCTGCGGCAGAGCCCGGCTGATCCGCGCGCGGCGCCTGACTGCGCCGGCTCAGAGCACGCGTTCGCTGGCGCGCTCGAGCGTGTGAGCGCGCAGCGCCGGCGTCGGCACGGGCAGCTGCGCCAACAGCTCGCGCAGACGCTCGTTATCGTCTGCGAGCTGGCGCAAGCGCGTGACGTCGCCGCTCGCACGCGAGCGACCGCGAGCAAATCCCACTTCGCTAACTAGACAACTTGCGAACGCGAGCGCGCGTGCGCGGATGGCTTCTGGCTGGCGTGACATGGACCGCGCCACGGACGGACGGAACGTTGGGCGGCAAAAGAGGAACGACATGAGGGGTGATGCGCTGGAGATGGCAGCAGCGCGCGCGTTTCCGGGTTGATTCCAGAGAGCGACGCCGCGGGCTCGGCGCTGTGCGCGGAGCGTGTTCGGCGGAATCGGGGCGCACGCTCTAGCCGCGAGCCGGCGCGCAGTCCACGCAAAACGCGTGCGCATTTTCGCGCGCGGCGGCTTTGTACACAACCGCGTGGGCAGCGCAACCGATGCCCGTGACACGCACGCCGTCCGCTGTTCGCGGACGCTTCCGGTGCCAGGAGAACCCGCGCCCATGTCGAGCTCACCGTGCAGGCTCATGCCGAGGCTGACGAGCCTGCTCCCCTTTCCAAGCCGGGCGCTGGCCCTGGTGGCCACGGCCGCGCTGGCCTGCTCGGATGCGAGCCCGAGCGCCGAGCCCGCCGCGGCCCTGCAGGCGTTGCTGGATTGTGCCGCCGGCGGCGAGGCTCCGCGCTTCGTGCCCTGCGACATCGTGGACGGCGCCTGCCAGCAGCGCATCGCGCAGATCGCAGCGTGTCAGTGGGGCGGCCCGGCGGCGGCGGTGGTGCAGCCGGTGGTACACACGCTGAGCCAGACCCAGTACCGGGCGCGGCTGCACGAGCGCGCCACGCAGGACACGGAGACGCAGGCGCTGCGCTCCGCGGTCGACGCCTCGCTGGCGCTGCTCGGCCTGATCGACGGGGGTGACCTGTCGCTCGAGTCGGTCGTGGAGCGCAACGCTCGCGGCGTGCTCGCCTACTACGAGCCCGAGAGCAAGAGCATCACCGTGATCGAGCAGGGCTCGGACACGGGCGAGCTGGAAGCCAACGCCACCCTGTTGCACGAGATGGTCCACGCGCTGCAGGACGCCGAGCACGATCTGAGCGCGCTGCGCGCGGGCGGGAACGGCAGCAGCGACGGCGACGTGGCGCTGCGCAGCCTGGTGGAGGGCGAAGCCAAGCTGCACGATCTGCTGTTCCTGGCAGCGGCCGGCGGCAGCCCGCTCAGCCCCGAGCGGCTGCAGCAGCTGCTGGAGCAGCGGCGCGTGCTCTCGGAGGACCTGCTGTTTCAGGGCGCGAGCGCGCTGGCCAGCTCGCTGCAGTCGGTGCCGTACCTGTACGGCCCCGAGTGGCTGCTCGGGCGCTGGCTGGAGGGCGGCCGCGAGGCACTGCGCGCCACCTACGACGCCATTCCCACGGCTCTGCTGGGCGTGCTGCAGGACGCCTGGGGCGGCGCTGAGGAGCCGGTCGTGCCCCGTCACTACCCGGCCCCCAACGTGTACACGACCGATGGGGCCGAGCCCGCCCCGGGCAGCGAGCTCATCCCGCTCGCCCATGATCGGCTGGGCGCATTCAGCGTGTACGCCCTGGCGCGGCTGGCGGGCGACGCCCCCGCCGGACAGCAGCTGGCGCTCGGCTGGCGCGGCGATCAGCTCGACGTCTACGAGCTGGACGCGGGCGGCGCGGCGGCGCGCTGGCACGTCAGCTTCGCCAGCCCACAGCAGGCGGCCGCCTTCGGCGACCTCCTGCAGCGCAACGCCCTGGTCAGCGTGCGCCAGCGCGGGAACAACGTGGTGGGTGTGGTCAGCGAGGGCGGCAACAGGCCCGAGTGGCTCTTCGGCCCCGCCTCACCCTGACCCGCTCGCTCAGCTGCCGCGCACCTTGAGCCCCGCCGCGCGATACACGGCGTCGATCAGGCGCATGTTGTGGAGCGAGTCGGCGCCCATGGTCGGCAGCTTCTTGCCCGTGCGCACGGCATCGCAGAAGGCCACCAGCTGGTAGCGATAGGTCGTGCCCTCGCCCTCCACCTTCTCCACGTGATCCTGCCCGCCCTGCTGCACGCGCAGCTCATGCCCGTGATGGGGAGCCAGCGGATTCTGGACGAGCAACGTGCCGTTCTGGCCCTCGACGCGCAGGCTGGTGTTGAACTTCTCGTGATCCGCCATGGAAGTGAGCATGTGCGCGGTGATGCCGCCCGGGAACGCCAGCTCCGCCGACATCACCACGTCCACCTCGGGCGCACCCTGCTCGGCGCGCGCGCTGAGCACCCGCGGCTCCGTGCCAGCGACCGTGCGCATCCAGTGTAGCGGGTAACAGCCGAGATCCATGGTGGCGCCGCCCGCAGTGTCGAAGCGGTGGCGCAGATCGTCCTTGTCCTTGATGGCAACCTTGAACACGCCCTCCATGTGGCGGAGCGTGCCCAGCTGCCCCGACTGCACGATGCCGAGCACGCGCTCAAACAGCGGGTGGTAGCGATAGTGAAACGCCTCGACCAGCATCAGGCCAGTCTCTTCCGCCACCCGCACCATCTGCTCCGCCTCCGCCGCGTTGGCGGCAAACGGCTTCTCACACAGCACGTGCTTGCCCGCGCGCAGCGCCTCGATGGTCCAGTGCGCGTGCTGGTTCATGGGCAGCGGGTTGTAGATGACGTCCAGCTCCGGATCGTGCACCACCTCCGCGTAGTCGCGCGCCACGCGCGGGATGCCGTGCTCCGCGGCATAACGCCTCGCCCGCTCGGGATCGCGCGCAGCCACCACGTCCACCGTGGCTTCCGACCCCAGCTTTGCTGGTTGAATCAATGCTCCAGGAGCGATCTTGGCTGCTCCGAGGACTCCAAAACGCAACGGACGTGTCATGGCACGCCTGGTAGCCGAGTTCGCTCGAAGGATCCAGGGGCCGCTCTCGGTGCGGCGTTTGACCTACCAGCAAATTGCGCCATAACCAGAGCATGTCTTCGCGTTTCACTGATGGGGTAGGCCCGAGCACGAGAAGCACAGTTGCAGCTTTACTCTGCGGCTGCTTCTCAGCCCTGACGGCCATGGCCCTGGGTTGCGCCGCACGGGGCGTCCCTCCGGGGGACGCGACGGCCGCGTCGCGCGAGTACATCATCGAGCATCGCGCCGCCCTGGAGCAGGAGATCCAGCTCGGCAGCGGCGATCACCTGTACGAGCTGTCCAGGATCGCCGACTGCAGAAATCTGCCAGAATTCAACCGGGCGCTGCGGCGCAGCCACGCGGAGATATTTCCAGTGCCGCCGCCCAGCGATGAGCAGGTGGCGGACAACCTGGTGGGGTTGATGCGCAGGGAGCGCGCGATGGTCTGCCGGGATCTGGAGCTGGACCGCAAGCGGCCGTTCGCCGCGGGCACCCGCCACGTCGAGAGCCCCGAGCGCCGCTGAGCGCGCAACCTCGAGACGCGCCGAGCGTGCCTGCCAGCGAGACGCGCGAGCGCCCGGCGCTCAACGGCGCTTGCGCGCGAGCTCCAGCGCACTGCCGAGTGCACTGCCAAGTGCACTGCCGAGTTCACTGCCGAGCGCACGCCGCTCGGAAGCAGGCCCCACGTCGGCAACAGGCGCCTCCGCATCGGCTGAGGCCAGCGCAGAGCGCAAGCCTGTCAGCTCGCGCAGCAGCACCCCCGAACGGCGCAAGCTGCTGGCCTCGATCACATCCATGTGATCCTCCTGAGCGGGCCGCAGGCGCTCCATCAAGCTCACGTATTCGTCGATCGTCTTGAACTGCAGGCGCGGGTTGTAGCGGCGCTCGTCGGCGATCGTGCTGAAGTGGCGGCCGTGATAGTCGTGCCCGGGATACACCAGCGTGCGCCCGGGCAGGCCCAGCAAGCGGCTCAAGCTCTCGTATTGCTCGCGCGCATCGCCCCCCTGATCGGTGCGGCCCGTGCTCTGGATCAGCAAGGTGTCACCGGTGAAGACGCGATCATCCAGGACGAAGCTGAACGAGTCCGGCGTGTGCCCGGGAGTGTGCAGCAGCTCGATCTCCAGGCCGTCGAGATCGATCAGCTCAGCGTCGCGCATGCCGAGCAGCGGCTTCGGGCTGGTCCCCGCCGCCAGGGCCTCGCTGATGCCGCCGCCGAGGCCGCGCGCCGTCAGGCAGCGCGTGCGCGCGCGCAGCAAGCCCAGCGCCGACACATGGTCGGTGTGCAGGTGGGTATCGAGCGCGAGCTCCAGCTGCAGCTCCAGCGCCTCCAGCAGGCGCAGGTACAGATCCACATGCTCCGCTACCGGGTCGATCAGCAACGCAGCCCCACCCGGCCGCGAGCCGACCAGGTACGTGTACGTGCTGGACGGGCGATGCACCAGCTGCCGAAAAATCATGGCCCGCTCCGACGCTAGTACGCTTGCTCGACAGCGCGAAGGGGGAATTATGGGCAGGTACCGCGGCGCGCCGGTGTAGGCTTGGCGCCGCGAGGTGCCCGGATCATGGATTTTGCGAGCTTCATGGCCAGCCTGAGCGCTGCCGCCCCCCCGGCCCAGGCGCGCCCGCTGCTGCGCGCGCTGTGGCTGGAAAGAAAGGGCAATTTTGCCGCGGCTCACGCCATCGCCCAGGACGTGGATGACCAGCACGGCGCGCTGGTCCACGCTTACCTGCACCGGCGGGAGGGTGACCTCGCGAACGCTGGCTACTGGTACCGCCGCGCCGGGGCCCCCATTCCGGAGCACAGCCTGGAGCAGGAGTGGGAAGCGCTGGTGCGGCGCTTTCTGTGATCCGGCGCTCAGTCCTGGATCAGCGCATCCAGCGCGGCGGCGTACTCTTCATGTAGCTTGGCCACCAGCTGCGCACGCTGCTCGGGCCCGAGCCCGAGCCCCTCTTCACAGCGCTGCAACAGCTCCGGCGGTGGCCAGGGCGTGGCCACGGTCAGGTCATCTTCCTGGGTCAGCTCGCGCGCCACCTGCGAGGCCACGGTGAACACGTTCCAGAAAGCTGCGTTCTGCGCGGGCTGCACCGTGGAGTGATGCCGGCGCACCAGGCCGATCACCAGATCGCTGTGGCCCCAGCGCTTGAGCACCGCCGAGCCGATCGTCTCGTGGTGCTCGCGGGTGAAGGCCAGCGCGTCCTCCAGCGCTGGCGGCCTGCCGCGCGACTTGTTGACGATGGCCCAGAGCAGAAAGGATGCGCCCACGTCCGCGAACAAGCCGGCCAGGTACGCCGAGAAGGAGTCGAGCCGCTGGCGCTCGGCCAAGGTGCGCAGCGCCAGCGCGCGCGCCAGCGACTGCCGCGATAGCCGAGCGCCGACCGGACGATACTGCTCGTCCGGGATCTGGAAGCAGCGGTTGGCCCACACGGTCTCCACCACGTTGGCCACGGTGCGGAAGCCCACGCGGTTGATGATGCTGGGCAGATCGCTGATCTTGCTCGCCGAGCGCGCGTACTCCACGCTGCGCCCCAGCTGCAGCACTCGCGCCACCAGCGCCTGGTCGCGCTCGAGCAGCGCCACGATGGAATCGAGCTTGCTGTCCGCTCGCTGGGTCAGCAGCCGCAGCTCGGTGACCACGGCAGGGGCCGAAGGGATCTGAATGTCGCCGCGCTGGAGCTGTGCGAGAATGCGCGACAGCACGGGAACTACTGGTTTCGCCTTGTCCATGAATGCGCTGAGGCCGCGCTCGGAAGGCTGGCGATCGCCCGCGCTGGGCCCTGCGTCATCCTGCGGCGTCCTCTAAGTGTATAACGGCAACCTGAACGCCATTCCTGAGGCGAGCGGTGCTGCCGACAATGTCGCACGTCTCGGCAGATCCTGTGCTCAGCGCTGAATTCGCCGGAAAAGTGGCCGCGGCTCATCGGCGGCCGCCTGGTAGGTCACGCTGAAATCGTCAAATGCCGCCAGGGCACCCTCGATGTCCTTGCCGGCTTTGACGGCAAAAGAGTCGATCCCGCAGCGCGCCATGTAGAAAAGCTGGTCGCGCAGCACGTCGCCCACGGCGCGCAGCTCACCCCGGTAGCCGAAGCGGTCGCGCAGCAGCCGGGCGCTACTGTAGCCGCGCCCGTCCGTGAAGCTCGGGAACTCGATGGCGATCAGCGGCGCCTGCTCCAGCGCCGTGATGTCCTCCAGCGCCTCACTGCTGCGGAGCCGCAGCCCCACCTTGCCGCTGCGCCCGGCAAAAGCGGCGCTGCCCGCGCTCCGGGCGCGGCTCCACGCCTCGTTCCACAGCGCCAGGCTGACGATCACGTCACCCTGCGCGGGCACCAGGGGCGCCTCGGGGGCGAGCAACTCCCAGGCATCGTCGACGATCTTGCGGTCCTTGATCACGCGCATGTTGGCAGCCTCCGGCGCTCCACGCTCTTCGCTCTGGCAGCGGCTACGCCACGGCCTGCTCGGCAGCGTCGTCGCTGCTCGAGCCGTCGTCGTACACCGCCTCCTTGAAGGGCTTCTCGCCCACGCGGCGGTAACAGGCGAGGAAGGTCTCGTCGGGCGAGCTGCGCAAGCGCAGGTACGTCTGGATCACCACCTCCACCGCGGCGACCACCCCTCGCTCGTCCAGGGCGGGGCCCAGGATGCGGCCGATGCTGGCCGAGTCGCTGTCGTTGCCGCCAAGGGTGAGCTGGTAGGCCTCCTGCCCGTGCTTGTTGATGCCGAGGATGCCGATGTTGGCGATGTGGTGATGACCACAGGCGTTGATGCAGCCGCTGATCTTGATGCTGCACGGCCCGATGTCGTTCACGTAGTCCAGATCATCGAAGCGCCGGTTCAGCTCCAGCGCGACGGGGATGGAGCGCGCGTTGGCGAGCGCGCAGTAGTCCAGCCCCGGGCAGCAGATCTGATCGGTGAGCAAGCCATGGTTGGGGGTGGCGAGCTCCAGCTGCACCAGCCGGCGGTAGAGGGCGGGCAGGTCGCTCTCCTTCACGTCGGTGAGCACCAGGTTCTGGGTGTGCATCACCACCACCCGGCCGAAGCTGTATTGGTCGGCCAGGTCCGCCACCCCATCGAACTGCGTGTCGCTCACGTCGCCGGGCGGGTTTTCCGCGTTCTTCGCCGTCAAGATCACCAGGCGGTAGCCCGGCACCTTGTGCGGCAGCACGTTCTGCTTCAACCAGCGCGCGTATTGCCGATCTTTGCCCAGCTCCGCGCGTAGCAAGGAGGTGGCCGGCAGCTGCTCGTAGGGCGGCGGCTGGAAGTGCTGCGCGATGCGCTCGTACTCCTCGCGCGTGAGGCGAAGGGCGCTGTCCTTCGTGCGCTCGAACTCGGCCTCCACCGCCTTGCGAAACTTCTCCGTACCGAGCTCGTTGACGAGGATCTTGATGCGCGCCTTGAACTTGTTGTCGCGCCGCCCGTACAGGTTGTAAACGCGCAGGATCGCCTCCAGGTAGCAGAGCAGGTACTCGTATTCGACGAAGCCCCGGATGATCTTGCCGATGAAGGGGGTGCGCCCCAGGCCGCCGCCGGCCCAGATCTCGAAGCCGCGCTCTCCGGCGGCGTTGTCCACGATGCGCACGCCGATGTCATGATAGCGGATGGCCGCGCGATCCTGCCCCGGCGTACCGGTGACGGCGATCTTGAACTTGCGCGGCAGGAACGCAAACTCCGGGTGGAAGGTGGACCACTGGCGCAGGATCTCGCAATAGGGGCGCGGATCCTCCAGCTCGTCCGGGGCCACCCCGGCGAAGGGATCGCTGGTGATGTTGCGGATGCAGTTGCCGCTGGTCTGCACCGCGTGCATCTGCACCGAGGCCAGCTCCGCCAGCGCCTTCGGAATGTCCTCCAGCCTGGGCCAGTTGAACTGCACGTTCTGACGGGTGGTCAGGTGACCGTAGCCGCGATCATACGTGCGCGCCAGGTGCGCCAGCTTGCGCAGCTGCTTGCCGTTCAGGATGCCGTAGGGCACGGCGATGCGGAACATGTACGCGTGCAGCTGCATGTACAGCCCGTTCTGCAGGCGAAGGGGCTTGAACTCATTTTCGGTGAGCTCACCGGAGATGCGCCGCTCGACCTGGCCCGCAAACTGCCGGGCCCGCTCCTCGATGAGCTTCTGGTCGTAAGCGTCGTATTGGTACTGGTTCATGGCGTGCCTGCCGTATCCGGGCGACGGATCCGTGTCGTGGGCCCCTCGGCGCGAATGCGCTCGCGCGTGGACAGCGGGTCGATGCCGCTGGCCTCGACACGCACCTCGAAGAAATACGGATCGCAGACCAGGCGCTCCTGCTTCACGGCTCGCGCCAGCAGCTCATCGCGCTCCACCTCGCCGAGGATGGGCAGCGCGTCCTGTAGGTTCGGAGACCACTCACCGCCCGCCGCGAAATACGCGGGTGCCCCCGTGTCCAGCGCCTGCGCGCTGACGACGTAGTGAGTCCCTGCTCTTCTGGCCATCTGCTCCCAGTGTGACCAGTGGCGAGGAATAGGAAAAAGACATAATCATTATGTCTGCCATAGACCATAGTTATGGCTGGCGCCGGCAGCCAAGGACGAGCCCGTGCGCGGGAGGGACGAAGCCCCGCCAGGAGCGGCGGGGCTTCTCAGCTGCGCGCGCAGCGTCTGCTTACCAGAAATTCCAGCTGGCCCAGCTGAAGCTGCCTGCCGAGAACTGGAAGTAGTAGGAGCCGTTCACCGCGGGCGGCAGCGGCATCTGACCTGGGGTTACCACCACCCCGTTGACCCGGATGGTGCGCCCCGCCATCTCGGACGCCTGCCAGCCATTGATGTTCGTCGCTCATTCAACCTGCGCGCGGCGCCCACGGCACATCGGCGACGCCGTCGCTCTGGTTCTGGTGGCGTGCCATCACGAACAGCAGGTCGCTCAAGCGATTGAGATAGATCACCAGCTCGCCGCGCAGCTCGGCGCTTTGTTGCACGCTGACGACTGCGCGCTCGGCGCGGCGGCACACGGTGCGCGCGTGGTGCAGCGCGCTCGAGCCGGCGCTGCCGCCCGGCAGCACGAAGCTGGTGAGCGGCGGCAGCTCTGCCTCCAGCCGATCGATCTCGCTCTCCAGCTGCGCCACGTGTGAGCCCTCGAGCAGCGGCAGCTTCAGCCGCGGGCGGTGCGAGGCGGGGGTGGCCAGCTCCGCCCCCAGCACGAACAGCTCCGCCTGCACCCGGATCAGGATATCGTCGAGCGTGGGGCTCAGGCCCGCCGAGCGCGCCACGCCGAGCAGCGCGTTCGTCTCGTCGACGGAGCCGTACGCGTCGACGCGCGCGTCGTCTTTGCGGACGCGCTCGCCGCCGAACAGGCCAGTTTTGCCGTCATCGCCGGTCTTCGTGTAGATCTTCATGACGACGATGTAGCGCGAATCGCTGCGCGGGTGCGCGCCCATGGGGCCGCGAGGACCTGTGGGTTGACAGCTGCGGACGGACGCGATTGGATGACGGGCTCGCACAGGCCTGCGGCCCACCGGTGAGCGAGCTGATCGCCACCGTCTCGCCATTTCACGCCGAGCGCCTGCATCTCGATCTAACTGCCTATGCGCCCGAGCGCGAGTCCGTGCACGAGGCGGATTTCCCGAGCGCCAACCCCGGGTTGATCGACGAGGCGCTCAACGCGCAGATGTCGACGATCCACCTGGAGGCCGTACGGCACCCCGCGCTCGATGCCGCGTTCACGCGACACGGTGATTATGTGCGGGCGGAGACGCTCTGTGAAGGCGTGACCTTCGTCGACAGGCTGGAGTCGGAGGCGGTGCTGGTGGAGGAAACCAGTCTCCTGCTGCGGGTCCGCGCCGTGGCGTGAGCTGAGAGTGCCTCTCACGGCGGGGCCAGCGCGCTCTCAGGTCCGGGCGCGGCGCGAGCTCTGCCGCGCAGCGCCGCGACCGCGGATGTCCACGCGCAGCGCGCCGGACTGCCCGCGGGTGGCGCCGAGCCGGGCCTGGCGGCGCTCCAGGCAGTGGCGCTGAAAGGCTTGCCGGTGCTCTGCCCACCAGGCAGCGGCCTGCTCGGCGCCCCAGGGCTCCGGCAGCGGGCACGCGAGCAGCGCCTGGCGCAGCGCGAGCGCGCTCTCGAAGCGGGCCTCGCGCTTCTTCTCCAGGCAGCGCAGGATGATGGCGTCGAGCTCCGCCGGCACGGCGGCGTTCAGCGCCGAGGGCGGTGACGGGGGCGAGTGCAAATGCGCGGCGCAGATCTCCACCAGGGTGGCGCCGGGGAACACGGGCGCGGCAGTAAGCAAGAAGTGCGCGAGCGCACCCAGTGAATACAGATCCGCGCGCGCGTCCACCTGATCCGGCGTGGCGATGCCCTCGGGCGAGAGGTACAGCGGTGTGCCGGTGAGCGCACCGTCCTGGGTGATGGCGGCGTCGCCCGCGGCGTTCAGATCCTTCACCAGGCCAAAGTCACACAGCTTGGCCACGTCCCCCTCTTGCCCGCGCTCGCACAGGAGCACGTTGCTGGGCTTGATGTCGCGATGGATCAGCCCGAGCGCGTGCGCCTCGGCCAGGGCGCGGCACAGCTGCTCGAAGATCCACACCAAGCGCGCGGGCGGCAGCGGCCCTGCGTAGTCCACCAGCTGCTCCAGATCACCGCCCTCGAGATACTCCATGGCATAGTAGAAGACGCCGTCCGGCGTGCGGCCGTAGTCGAACACTGCCACGGTGTTGGGGTGGGTGAGCTGCGCGGTGAGCTGCACCTCGCGCTCGAAGCGCGCGCTGGAGGCGCTACCTACCCGCTCCGGCAGCAGCACCTTGAGCGCGGTGTCGCGGCGCAAGAGCGCGTGGGTGGCGCGATACACGGCGCCCATGCCGCCCTCCCCCACCTTCTCTCGCAGCAGGTACTGGCCGACCCGTGCGTTCTCCTGCAGCTGGCGGCGCAGGCCATAGATGACCTGCGAGGTGAGCGCACCGAGAAACAGGGTGACCGCCACGTTGCGAAACACCAGGCTGGCCTGCGACGGCCACTCCGAGGGCTGCTGCAAGAGCCCGAAGCCATCGATGCGCAGCCAGGTGGCCACCGCGCCCGCGGGCACCAGCGCCAGCAGGCCGATGAGCAAGGTGCGCTTGCCGGAGCTGGGCAGCAACACGGCGCGCGCCAGGAACAGGTAGGTGAGGCCCAGCACGATCGAGGCCGAGCCCTCGTTGCGCGGCTGCACGGTCGTCAGCGCAGCCGCCGTTTGCCAGCAGGGCACGGTGATGCCTGCCGCGTCCAGCAAGAGCAGCTCGGTGAGCGAGCGCCTGCCCGTGCGACAGCGCCATACCAGCAGCCCCGTCGCCACGGCCAGCAGCAGGGTGAACACCGCCACGGACGTGGGGCTCTGCCGCTCGGACAGCGGCAACAAGCGCAGCACGAAGTGACTCAGGCCGTAGAACAGCGACACACCGCACAGCACGCCGAACATCAGTGCCAGGCGGGCCTGCAGCAGGCTGCGGGTCTCTTCCTCGAAGGGATCGGTCAGCGCGGGGGCAGCGGACATGAGGTATGGGGCTCTCGGGCAGGAAGTGAGGCCGCTGCGAGGGGCTGCGGGGCGGCGAGTCTACACCAGGCGCGCTGGGGGGCCGCTGTGCTCCTCATGGCGCGCGAGCGGCAGCGATCCCGGGCAGGCTCGCACCCGCAGGGTTGACGTGCCCGCGCGCTGGTCCGATGCTGCCAGGACAGCGCGGCAGCCGCGCGGCACGAACGTCAGCGTGGGTCAGAATGTCAGGCGTAGAGACCAGTCCGCCGCAGCCGAAGGGCGCGTTCCCCGCCGACCTGCTGGTGCCCCAGCCGCAGCAGCTCCGCTTGCTGGGCCAGGAGTGGCGGCTGCCGCGGCAGGTCCGCGTGTACTGCCCAGCGGAGGTGCCGCTGTGGCCGGCGCTGCGCTGGCTGGCGGAGGCGCTGCAAGCGCGCGGGCATGAGCTGTTGCCGGCAGACGCCGGTGCCGCGGAGATCGAGCTGCGGCTCTTGCCCGCTTCGCCACTGCCCGGCGCAGCAGTGCCGGAGCAGGCGTACGCGCTGCGCAGTGGCGCCGGGCGGGTGCTGCTGTGCGCGGGCACGCCTGCGGCGCTGCAACACGCGCTGGCCACTCTGCTGCAGCTGCTGGTGCTGGCGCGCGGCGCGCCGGGGGAGCTGCAGCTGCCGGAGCTGGAGCTGGAGGACTCACCGGATCTGCGCGAGCGCGGGGTGATGCTGGACGTGAGCCGCGACAAGGTGCCCACGATGGCCACCTTGCGGGCGCTGATCGATCGCCTGGCGCGCTGGAAGGTGAACCAGCTGCAGCTGTACATCGAGCACACCTTTGCTTATGCCGGGCACGAGCTGGTGTGGCAGCACGCCAGCCCGCTCACCGCCGCGGAGGTGCGCGAGCTGGATGCTTACTGCGCCGAGCGACACGTGCAGCTGGTGCCCAATCAGAACAGCTTCGGCCACCTCCATCGCTGGCTGGTGCACGAGCCCTACCGGCAGCTGGCGGAGTGCCCCGACGGCTTCGAGCACCCGTGGAACTGGAGCAAGCAGCCGTATGGCTTGTGCGCCACGGATCCGCGCAGCCTGGAGCTGCTGGCTGGTTTGTACGATCAGCTGCTGCCGCAATTCCGCAGCGGGCTGTTCAACGTGGGCCTGGACGAGACGATCGATCTCGGCGCAGGGCGCTCGCGGGCGGAGTGCGAGGCGCGCGGCACGGAGCGCGTGTACCTGGAGTTCTTGCAGCGGGTGCACGCGCTGGTGCAACAGCGCGGCCGGCGCATGATGTTCTGGGGCGATATCATCGTGCAACGGCCGGAGCTGATCGCCGAGCTGCCGCGCGACGCCATCGCGCTCGAGTGGGGCTACGAGGCGGAGCATCCCTTTGCGGAGCATCTGGCAAAGTTTCAGCGCGCCGGCCTCGACTTCTACGTCTGCCCGGGCACGAGCAGCTGGTGCTCGCTCGCGGGCCGCACGGAAAACGCCATCCTGAACGTGGCGCGCGCCGCGCAGCAGGGCAAGGCCGCCGGCGCGGCGGGCCTGCTCACCACCGACTGGGGCGATCACGGCCACCTGCAGCCGCTGCCGGTGAGCTACCTGGGGCTATTGCTGGGCGCGGCATTCAGCTGGAACGTGGCCAGCGCCGAGCGGCCGCTGGAGAGGGACGTGGCGCAGTGGCTGGATCTGCATGCCTTCGGCGACGCCGCATCGGTGCTGGGGCGGGTGGCGCGCGATCTGGGCAACGCCTACCGCGAGGTGGGGAGCCTGCGCGCCAACTCGAGCGTGCTGTTCTGGATGTTGATCAAGCCGGAGCGCGTGTTCACACCGCCGGGGGTCACGCGAGAGAGCCTGGAGCGCACCTTGCGCTACGTGGAGACGGTCAGCGCACCGCTGCCTGGCGCGCGCCCGGCGGGCAGCGACGGCGCGCTGCTGGTGGAGGAGTTTGGCTGGGTGCGCGACATGCTGCGCTTTGCGTGCCGGCTCGGCATCGCTCGCGCAGGGCTGAGCAACGTGGACGACGTGCGGCTGCTGCCGGCCGCGCGCCGTACGGAGCTGGCGGTGGAGCTGGGCCAGCTGATCGAGCGGCAGAGCCACGTGTGGCTGGGTCGCAACCGCCCGGGGGGCCTCAGTGACTCACTGGCGCGGCTGGAGCAGCTGCTGGTCAGCTTGCAGGAGTAGGCTCAGCACGAGCCAGCGCCGAGACGCGAGCCATCCTCTCGCGAGCCATCGCCTCGGGAGCCATCGTCTCGGGAGCCAGCGTCTGCCAGACGCGAGCCATCGGCGATGAGCCCGGCAAAGTCGAGACCAGAGAGCAGCGCCAGGGCGCCACTGGCTGCGCGCGTGACGATGTAGCGGCACCGCTGCTCGAGCAGCAGCCGTGCGCCATGACTGGCGGACAGCCGCTCCGGCAAGAACAGCAGCTCGCGATCCATCCAGCCATCGACAGGCTCGGCCGGATCCACCTCGCGCGTGAGGCCGGCGGCCTCCGGGGTCAAGACGCCGATGGGCTGTCCGGCGCGAGTGACGACGATGCTCTGCGCTTCTGCGTGGCAGTGCGCGCTCAGGGACGGCTCGCCGAAGCGCCGGCGGCCCTGCTGCGGCTCGGCGCTCCAGAGCGCGGTGGCGGTGGCCAGCGGCTCACCCGCTTCGACAGTGGCGACCGCGCGCCGCACGAGCTTGCCGAGCGGCAGGCTCGACCCCAGGCGCACCACCACCTGCATCAGCTCGCGCGTGCTCAGCACCCCCTCCAGTGCTCCATCCTGTGCCACATACAGTCGCCTGAGGCCGCGCTCGTGCATGCGGCGCGCGGCGTGGGCGATGCTGGCGGCGCGACCGATCACGGGTACGCGCGAGCTCATGAACTGCCCGACCCGACCGCGCGGCAAGGCTCGCTGGCTCTCTGGCTGGCTCTGTGCTTGCGCGGCGCGCGAGTGCAGCTGCGCGGCGCCGTGCAGCTCGCTCCAGCCGAGCGAGCCCACCAGGCCTCCGCGGCCGTCGAGCACGGGTAGCGCCGTCATCCCCAGCGCCCGCAGCTGGGTGGCGGCCTCCGCCAGACTGGCTCGATCGCTCAGGGTTTGTACGGTCGACACCATGCAGTCACGCACGGGCGTCTCGAGTTGGTCCTTCATGCGCTGTCTGACGAGCACGCCGTGCTCCTTCCGGTGACGGAGGCCCGCACCGCTGCGAGGCAGCGGCGGCAGTGCGTGCGCCGTTGCGGAGCGCGCGTGACCTCGACTTGGCGCAGACCAGGACGCCTTCGTTCCGGCAGCGTTCCCGCGCTGAGCGGGGCACCGAGCATGGCAGGCCCAGGGCCATTGTCACGCGTTCATCCCGCTGCGATGTCATTTGCTGCGGAGCGCTCATGACGCGGCGTTCGTGCGCTGCTCGCCAAATGGCCACGATTTCCCGCTCGGCGGAAGCCAATCGGCTGGCGCTCGAAAGCTACGATGGCGCGAGGTCCGCCTGGATGCTAGGGTGGGACCTGCAGCTCGTTCGTGATGGCAGCAGGGTGGCCATCAGCGCTGGTGGCTTTCGCCGCTCCAGCGAAGGGGGCGGACGACACGCACCGGTGACAAACCGGCAACGGAGCCGGCAACTCACCGGCAACGAGGCGCGCGGTAGCAGAGCGATACGGCGCGCACATCTGGCGCCGCCAGCGGCGTCGCGGGGCCGCCGTGGCCACAGCAACCGAGGGACGAGCATGACTCACCAAGCAACATCATCGAGCCAGCGTTCCTCCCGGGGTATCCAGAGCTGTGGCAAGACACGGCTGGGCCGCAGCGATGGCTCTGCGCCGGCCAGCTGCAAAGAGGTGCTGGAAGCGGTGATCGCCCTGTCCCAGGCCACGATGCCGGAGCCGGGGCTGGAGCCGAGCAGGTGCTCCCTTTCAGAACGTCTGGGGTCAGAGCATACAGCCCAGCCGTCCGGCGCGCCGTCTCGCGCCGCGTTCAACGCCAGCCGCTCGGGCGCCCTGAGCGCACAGCAGCGCCTGGCGCTCATGCTGCGCAACCTGGAGCCTGAGCTGGCGCTCAAGGTGCGCACCTTGATGGTGGCCGGGCGTGACGGTCAGAGCATTCACGCGGTCAAGATCCACATCACGCTGGCGGACGGCATCGCCGGCTTTCACGCCGCTGCCGATGACACCAGCGAGAACGGCCCGCTGCTTGCGGAGTACCTGCGCCGCGGCCACGCGCTGGCGCAGGCGAGCGGGCTGGATCTGGAGCGCCCCATCGCGGGCTGGGCCAACGCCGATGCCAGCGGTGATGAGCGCGACTGGCAGCGCTTCGGCCGGCAGCTGGCGCAGTCGCAGCCGGAAGACTGGCAGTGCTGGCTGGTGACGGACGAAGCACCGGAGCACGGTAGCCGCCTTTATCTGCAGCACCCCGAGCATGGCTCCTGGTCGTTTCACGCTCGGCTCGATCGCACGGAGCCAGTGGCGCCCGATGCGGTACGGCGCGGCTCGAACGGCAACGATGTCTCCACGCGCTCGCTGGGCGCGCTGATCCCGCGCCTGCGCAAGGCTCAGGGGGTGGCGCTGCGCCGCGCGGCGCGCGCCATCTGCGCGCGCGTGGGCGCCGCGCCCCATCCCTGAGCGCGCCAGCGCTCGGCGCAGCGTCAGCGTGTGATGCGAACCATGTGGTACGAGCTGCCCTGGATGGCGAAGCCACGCTCCGCCTGGCCGGCGTTGACCTCGAACGCGGTGGTCTCGGAGTAGTCCTCGTTCGGCACCATCAGGAAGGTGCGCCCGCCCACGTCGACGTCCTGGTAGCCGCCTGCCTTGAAGTCCAGGCCCTCCACCGGCGCGCCCGTCCTGCTCTCCAGGTCGATGCTCCACAGGCGCCAGTTGGGCGTGTTGGAAAGCTCCTGCGGATCGGTGCCCGGAGCGATGCTGGTGCGCTCCGCGTGAAACACGTCGAGCAACGCCTGGCCTTCACCCAGATAACGCAGGATGCCCGCTTCGCGGCCACCCGTCACCTCCGCGGCGAAGTCGAGCTGCCAGCTGGGGTCAAAGGTGTCTTGCCCCGCGCGCACGCGCAGCGCGCAGCTGGTGGGATAGTTGCTGGTCAGGGTCAGCCCCGGGGTCCACACCCAGCCGCTGAAGTAGAGGTCGCCGCGCTCATCGAGGAAGGGGCGGCTGTACAGCTGCGGGCAGCGGTCCTCCTGCACGGTGCTGAGCACGGTGTCGGAGCGCAGGTCGTACACCACCAGGTACTGCGGCGACGGCAGGAACTCCCAGGCGTCGTAGTTGAGCAGGGTGAAGATGCGGTACAGGCGATCACCCCGCACCACTGCCACGCTCTCGAAGTCGTAGCCCATGCGCGGGATGCCGGGCCCCGGGATCTCGCCCGTGATCTCCAGGGTGGTGGGGTTCCAGACCACGTGGCTGCCGTCGTTGCCGTTGAAGATGTACGCCTTCTCTTCGTTGATGAAGACGGCGCCCCAGGGATCGATGGCGAAGAACTCGGGCACGCCGTAGTTGGCAAAGCTCAGGCGGCCTGCCTCGCGCAGCGAGCCGTCGGCGGCGACCTCGAAGCGATCGATGATGGGCGCGGTGGAGCTGGCGACGAACAACCACTGGCCCACCGTGGCGACGCTGGCCCTGCCCGAGAGCTCGCGCGCGCGGGCGATGTCGATGCGCGGCACATCCAAGGATGGCACCACCGGCACGTAGCTGGTCGAGGAGGAGAAGTCCGCGCCGTACACCTCCGTGGGTACCGCGAACAGTGGGCCCGGGGGCGGCAGTACCGGCTCGATCACTGTGTCGAGGTTCGTGCCCGGTGCGGCGCTCGGTGCGCTGCCTGGGCCTGCAGTGTCGACGCCGCCGGCTGTGTCACCGCTGCCCGGGGTGCCGGTGGCGCTAGCTGGTGGTGCAGCGCCGGGGGGTGCAGCGCCGGGTGCCTCGCCGCCGGGCGCGGGCGGCGCGCTCGCCAGGAGGTTGGTGGCATCCCGTTCGCTGCAGGCCAAGAGGGGCAGCAGCGTCACCAAGAACACCCCCCGGAGCGTTCGATTGTACATCGCGCCCGCTTATTGCAATCAATTATCATTTGCAACAGTGCCCTGCGTTCAAAATCGCGAGCGAGCGCCCGTGTCACGCGACGGACACACTGCGCCCGAGCGCGGCGACGCGCCTCGGAGCCGGCCGGAACGCGTCGATGGCGAGCGCTGTCGATTTCCGCGATCCTCGTTCGACGTAGAGGCAAAGGAGGTTCTCATGGGCAAGGTGTTCGCCGATCACTCGATGTCGCTCGATGGCTTCAGCGCGGGGCCCAACGTCCGCCTGGACAACGGGATGGGAGACGGCGGTGAGGCTCTGCACGAGTGGATGTTCCACGAGGGCGGCAAGAAGGGGCACCGCGGTGAGGTGCTCGAGGATCTGCTCGGCAGCACCGGCGCGGTGGTGGTGGGCCGGCACACGTTCGATCTCGGGGAGAAGCCGTGGGGCGATAACCCGGTTTTCCACCGGCCGGTGTTCGTCGTCACTCATCGTCCGAAGGCGGTGGTGACGAAGCAGGGCGGCACGAGCTACACGTTCGTGACCGACGGGCTGGAGGCCACGATCGCGCAGGCCCGCACGGCCGCGGGCGAGCGCGACGTGGTGGTGATCGGCGGCGCGGCCATCGTGCAGCAGTGCCTGCGCGCCGGTCTGGTGAGCGAGCTGAGGCTACACGTCGTGCACCTCTTGCTGGGCGGCGGCACGAGCTTGTTCGGTGGGCTGGCGCCCAGCACCGTCTCCCTCGAGCGAACGCAGCTGATCGATTCGGAGGGGGTGTCTCACCTCACCTTTCGGGTCGGCAGGGCGAGCTGAGGCCCTCGCGGTCGGCAAGGCGAGCTGAGGCCTCGCGGTCGGCAGGGCGAGCTGAGCGGGCTCGCCCTCAGCCGGCGCTCGCAGCCTTCCGCTCCAGCAAAGCGGCCAGCTCCTTCGGTCGGCTCAGGGCCACGCAGTGGCCTGCGGCAATCTCCTCGGGCACGATGCCGAGGCGCTCGGCCACCACGCGGCGGAGAAACGCGGCAGGAAAGAAGCGATCCTCGGTGCACAGCACGAAGTGCGTCGGCACCTCGGGCAGCGCAGCCATGGGCCACGGCGCAGCCCCACTTGCCGCCGAGGGGTGCGCCCGCTCCTTGCTCAGCGCCTGCGCCGCCAGCGCGCGCGGCACGTCGTGATAGAAGCAGACGTACGGATCGGCGTTGCCGGTGAGCCCCCCGTCGCGCGCGGCTTGCTCGCGCACGGCCTCGCGATAGCCGAGGTTGCGCCACCAGTCGTCCGGCGCCTCACCCGGCGCCGGCACCATGCCCGCGACGAACACGAGCGCCGCCGCCGGCAGGCGAGCGGCGACGAGCGGCGCAGTGAAGCCACCAAACGATTGTCCGACCACGACCAGCCCCGTGCGCTCGCCCACCGCGGGAAGCACAGCGGCGGTCACAGCGGCGCTCACCGCATCCGCGTAGTCGCCGAGCCGTAGCGCATCATCGCCGCCGGGGAGATCGGGGGCGACGACGTCGTGGCCGCGCGCGCGCAGCTGCGCTTCGACCAGGTGCCAGTACCAGCCGGTGTCCCCGGCGCCGTGGATCAACACGAACGTGCTCAACGTACCTGCTCCCTTCGGGCCCGCCGCCAATTGCGACGGCTGCGGCTCTGCCAGTGTGCTCAGCTACCCCGCGCTGCCTCGGACCCTGCTACCATCACCCGCTACGGCCCCGCAAAGGAGAGGAGACCCGCGATGAACAAGAACACGATCTGTCTATGGTACGACAAGGACGCTGAGGAAGCGGCGAACTTCTACGCGCGGACCTTTCCCGATAGCAAGGTGAGCACGGTGAGCCGGGCGCCATCGGATTTTCCCGGCGGTCAAGCCAACCAGGTGCTGACCGTGGAGTTCACGGTGTGCGGAGTGCCCTGTCTTGCCCTCAACGGCGGGCCCACGTTCAAGCACAGCGAGGCCTTCTCCTTCCAGATCGCCACCGAGGACCAGGCCGAGACGGACCGCTACTGGAACGCCATCGTTGGCAACGGTGGGGAGGAGAGCCAGTGTGGCTGGTGCAAGGATAAATGGGGCCTCTCCTGGCAGATCACGCCGCGCGTGCTGATCGATGCAATGGCCAAGGGCGGCGCCGTGGCCAAGCGTGCGTTCGACGCCATGATGAAGATGAAGAAGATCGACGTCGCCGCGATCGAGGCGGCCGTGCGGGGTTGAGATGAGCACGTCCAGTCCCAAGGTCGATGCCTTCGTGAGCCGCGCCAAGACCTGGCAAGGCGAGATTCAGAAGCTGCGCTCCATTCTGCTCGCGTGTGGGCTGGACGAGGACCTGAAGTGGGGCAAGCCGTGCTTCTCGTTCGATGGCAAGAACGTGGCCATCATCCAGCCCTTCAAGGACATGTGTGCGCTCATGTTCTTCAAGGGCGCGCTGCTGGAGGACAAACACGGCCTGCTGCGCAGCCAGGGCGAGAACACGCAGTCCGCGCTGCGGCTCGAGTTCACCAGCGAGGCGCAGATCAAGAAGACGGTGCTCGAGTCCTACGTGACCCAGGCCATCGCCGCGGAGAAGGCGGGGCTGAAGGTCGACTTCAAGGCGAAGCGCGAGCTCGAGCTGCCGGAGGAGCTGAGCGAGCTGCTGAAGAAGGACAAGAAGGTCGCCAAGGCGTTCGCCGCGCTCACCCCCGGGCGTCAGCGCAGCTACGTGCTGCACATCAGCGGCGCCAAGCAGTCCCACACGCGCAGCACCCGGGCCGAGAAGTGCATCCCCAAGATCCTGGCGGGAGTGGGCTTTCAGGAGCACTGAAGCTCACTGGCTCACCTCCTCCAGCGCCTCGGCGATGTTGTTGATCTCGTCCTGCAGCTGCCCCACCGAGCGCGCCAGCTCGGCGGTGCTGCCCTGGTAGAGCTCGGCGCCCGCGGTGCGCACGCGCACCAGCTCGGTGCCCATGCCATCCACCGTCCAGATCAGGCGGGTCAGCTCCGCCTCCAGCCGGTCGGCGCTGTTCTGCAGCTGCCGGCGCTGCTGCTGCTGAGCTGCGATGGCCTCTACGGCGCCCGACAGGCTGCGCCGCACCTGCTCGTCGCTGGCCTGGGCCAGGCGCGCCTCGATGGCCACCTTCTCCTGCTCCAGGCGCTCCAGCACCTCGGCGGAGCCCTCCGCGCGCAGCGCGCGCTCCCGCCCCGACAGCTCGAGGC
>JAICQL010000345.1 GCA_025937895.1 Polyangiaceae bacterium
ACAGCACCCGGTCTTGCAGCTTGCGCAGCACCGGGTCCAGGCTGCGCTCGGCGCGGTGCATGGCGCAGAGCAGCCGCTGCACCTCGCGCGCGGTGCTGCGCAGGCGCTCCGAGCTGCGGTGGCGCAAAGAGGCGTCTTCATAACGCTCGAGCTCGTCGCGCCACTCATCGAGCAGCGCGTCGGCCACGCTCTCCACCGCGTCGATCCGCTCGCGCACGTCGCGTGCCTGCTCGGCGCTGCGCTCGTAGGAGTCGCGCAGGTCCTCGTAGCGCTCCTCCAGCTCGCCGCCGCGATGGCCGGTGACCGCCTGGAACTGCTCCAGCGCATCGCGAAACTCTTCCTGCGCCTCCTGCTGGCTCTCCTTGGCCTTGGTCACCCGCCGCGCGAGCAGCTCGCGCTTCTCGACGCCGACCTGCTCCAGCACGGTGTAATATGTCTTCTGACAGCCGCTCAGGGTCAGGCCGGCGCACACCAGGGCCAGGGCGAAAGCGCGCCCGAGCTTGCCCCGAGGCGATCTTGCGACAGCTCCGTTCATTCCAGGCCGTCGCGATTGCCCCCGGAGCGCCGGTCCTGCTCGCCCGGGGCGGCCTTGCGCGCGGGCTTCGGCTCGGGGGGCCGAGCGGGGTCGGCCTTGGCCGGGGCGGGCTCCTGGGGCTGCGGGGTGACCTGACGTTGTTGTTTTGGTGGCGTCTTGCTTTCGCTCATCGTGACCTCGCGGGTTGCTTCTGGATGAAGCAATGCCCGTGCCGGCGCGGGCGCACAGCGGGCCCACCCTGATGAATGACAGTGCCCGGAGCGCGTTTCGCCCTCCCCCACCCGCACTCGTCTGTCCAGCGGCGACAAGCGCGGAGTATCGCCGTGCCCGGCTGCGACCTGACTGCCACGGCGGCGTCCTCCCTGCTCCCACCGCCTGCGGAAGGACTCTGATGAAGCTTGGATTGTGTCTCGCGTCGATGACATTCTGTTCGGTAACGCTCGCTCACGGGCTGGCTCGCGCGCACGAGGAGAGCTCGCCCATCGATGTTGTCCGGGAGCTGGAGCGCATCCCCGGCCTGACCGTCTTGCAGGAGCAGCCGGCACCTCAGGCAGGCTACCGCTTCTTCGTGATGAGCTTCACGCAGCCGGTGGATCACCTCGATCCGCGGCGCGGCACTTTCGAGCAGCGGGTCACGTTGATGCACCGCTCGCCGGCGGCGCCCACCCTGGCGTACACGACGGGCTACTTCTTGCCGGTGCAGCCCTTCCTGGACGAGCCGGCGCTGCTCGTCGACGGCAATCAGGTCGGCATCGAGGAGCGCTTCTTCGACAGCTCCATCCCGGACGATCCCGACTACGCGGATCTGAACATCTACCAGGCCGCCGCGGATCATCACCGGCTGATCGAGGCGCTGAAGGCCATCTACCGCCGGCCCTGGCTGTCCAGCGGCGCCAGCAAGGGCGGCATGGCCACGGTGTATCACCGGCGCTTCTTCGACGAGGACCTCGACGGCAGCGTGGTCTACGTGGCACCCAATGACGTGGTCAATGACGAGGACAGCTACGACGAGTTCCTGGCCAACGTCGGCACGGCGAGCTGCCGCGAGAGCCTGATCGCCGTCACCCGGGCCGCGCTGCAGCGCCGCGGGGAGATTGTGCCGTTGCTCGAGGTGGTGGCCGCAGAGCTCGGCTACACGTACTTTTACGTGGGGGGCATGGACGCGGGGTTCGAGAGCGCGGCGAGCAGCATCTACTGGTCATTCTGGCAGCGCCTGCGGGAGGAGGACTGCGCCAGCATTCCCGCTCCAGACGCCCCGATCGCGGAGCTGGCCGCCTTCATCAGCCGCACCTCGAGCCTGCTCGACAACGACGACGTCACCAGCGCCTACTTCTTTCCGTATCAGTACCAGGCCGCCACCCAGCTCGGTTACCCCGACGTGAGCGGCTGGCGGACGGCGATTGAAGATCTGCTGCTCCATGACGAGCCCGAGGTGGAGCCCGGTGAGGAGCCGTCCGGCGAGGAAGAGAGCCTGATCGAGTTCGACTCCTCGGCGATGGCCGACATCGATCACTGGGTGAAGACCGAGGGCCACGCGCTGCTGTTCATCTACGGCGAAAATGATCCCTGGAGCGCCGAGCCGTTCGAGCTCGGCCCGGGCACGCGCGACTCTGCCTGGTACATGGTCGCGGGTGGCAACCACGCTTCCGGCATCGGCGATCTGCCTGACAGCGATCGCCTGGACGCCACCAACCGGGTGCGCCGCTGGGCGGGGCTCGAGCCCATCGCTGCCCTGCCGGAGGTCATCGCCACCGCTGGCGCCAGCTCGGGCACCGGGGCGGTGCGTGCGCTGCGCCAGCAGCTGCAGCTGCCCGTGCCGGAGCGGTCCCGGAGCTTGCGCTGAGCGAGGCCATTGGCTGCGCGCCGCTGTCGCGCGGCGCGCACGCTGTGCCGGGGCCTCACGCGAGGCTCTCCGACAACACTCCGCCCGGCATCATAAGCGATTGAATTCATTGGCTCATTGAAACAGGTTGAACCTGGCATGCGGCTTGTAAGGAGCCGCGCATGCGAACCTCGATGCTGCTCTTGCTGTGCGCGCTGGTGGTGAGCGGCCGCGCGGCGGCGAGCGAGCTTTCGCCGCGCGGCTTGCTGGGCCTCGATAGCCAGGCGACCCGCTACGGCACGTCGTACGAGACCGTGTATCTGCTGAGCCTGGAGCCGCGCGCGGCGCTGCAGCTCGGCTCGCTGGAGCTGAGCGCGCTGTTGCCGCTCAGCACCAGCGCGACGTACCCCACGTTCTGCTGCCGGCTGGCGCTGGGCAACGCCACGGTCTCGGCGCTGCTGCGAGAGCACGCTGGCTCCGTGCGCCACTGGTACGAGGTGGGAGTATCCCTGCCCAGCTCGTACTGGAGCGATCCGCACGCGAGCAGCCTGGCCGCCACTGCCGCGCTGTTGCACGACGCTGGCCGTTATCTGCCGGAGACGACCACCTTGCGCGCCGGGCTGGGCGCGGAGCTCGAGGTGAGCCCGTGGCTCGCGCTGGGGGTGGAGGGCGCGGCGCACTACTGGCTGCGCGCAGATGACGCGCTGGATCCGCTGCTGGTGCCGCTGCGCGCGACGGCGACGTTTCAGTGGGCGCCGGACTGGTCGGCGCAGGCGCGCTACCTGGGGCTCACCCGGGTGCTGGCGGCGCCCGGCACGGAGGAGCGCTTTCTGAGCGAGCTGTCCGTGGCCGTCGCGCACACCTGGTCGGGCTCACGCCTGGAGGCCTCGCTCTCCGTGCCGCTCGATGACTCGCTGCGCGAGCTCGGCATGTTCAGCGTCGGCACGCGCTACGCGAGGAGCTTCTGATGGCCGCGCGTGATGGACGGAGCTGGCGCTGGCTGGCGGTGGCGGTGCTGGCAGCCGGGTGCGCGGCGGACGCTTTGCCGCCCCCCGAGCCGCGTTACGAGGTGGAGGCTGCCGCGGATCCGAGCCACGAGCTGTTTGCGCCCGAGAACCTGGTGCGCTTCGATCTGGAGCTGTCCGCCGAGGCGCAGGCGCAGCTGATAAAGGATCCGTACACGTTCGTGTTCGGCACCCTGCGCTATCGCGAGCACACCCTGAAATCGATAGGAGTGCGGCTGAAGGGTGAAGCGAGCTTTCAGGAGCTGGACGAGAAGCCCGCGTTCCGGCTGAAGCTGGACGAGTTCGTGCCGGGGCAGCGGCTGCTCGGGCTGAAGCGGCTGACCCTCAACAACGACGTGCAGGATCCGAGCGGGCTGAGCCAGTCCCTGGCGTACCGCCTGTTTCGCGCCGCGGGGCTGCCGGCCCCGCGCTGCAACCATGCGCTGCTCTATCTCAACGGCGAATACTACGGGCTGTACAGCCACGTGGAGACCGAGGACAAGACCTTCCTCGCGCGCTGGTTCTCGTCAGACGAAGGGAACCTGTACGAGGAAGCCGGCAGCGATCTAGTGCCGGGTGCGGCGACCAAGTTCGAGCTGGAGACGAACGAAGGCGAGAACAATCGCAGCGACCTGGAGGCCCTGATCGCGGCCATCGCCCGCGCCACCCCGGCCGACTTCAGCGAGACGGTGAGCGCAGAGCTGGACCTCGATCAGTACCTGAGCTTCGCCGCGCTGGAGGCGCTGGCGGGCGGAGAAGACGGCTACTCCTACGTGCTCGGCACCCCCAACAACTTCCGCCTGTACCGCGACCCGGAGACGAGCCGCTTCGTGTTCTTGCCCTGGGGTCTGGATCGCGCGCTGCGCCCCCGGTTCGACCCCTTGCTCGTGCACGACTGGGTACCCGCGCTCGCTCGCTACCGGTCGGTGTGGCAAACGCACGCGCTGCTGCTCTCCGGCTGCCTGGCAAGCCCGGAGTGCAAGGCGGCCTTCACCGAGCGCCTGCGCGAGCTCACGGCGCTGTTCGAGGAGCTCGAGCTGGACGTTGCCGCGCGTGCCGAGTGGGAGCTGATCGACGCCGCCGGGCAGGCGGACCAGCGCAAGCCGGCGGGCGATGAGCACGTGGCGTACGCGCGGCGCCTGTTGCTGGAGTACATCGCCGAGCGACCGGCGGTGCTGCGAGCGGAGCTGCCGCAGCTGTGAGGACCACGTCCAGGCGATTGCAGAGGTGGTCCACTCGCACGCCGGAGCTGCCGCGATAGACGACCTGAACCCAAGCTGGCTCCAGGTGGGGCATCAGCGTGAGGCGGGGCCGTTGGGGGGGCCCCGCGCGCTCTGAGCCGCCTCGAGCGCACGCCCGTTTGGGCACTCTGCGTGCGCGGGCTCGAGAAGGGCCTGACGCCTACTCCAAAGCGAGCTATGCTCGGATGAGGCAGACGCCACGGCACGGCGTCAAGAAAAGCAGCGTGTTTGCCCAAACCTAGCGAGCTCCTCGCCGTGAAGTCGTTACCATCAGACCCAGCCAATGTTGCCACCGGCGGGGAGAGCGACCTTGCCTCGGCCGTGGACGCTCTGGTCGACGACTACAGAGCCAGCTGTCTCTGGTCATTCCGTGCCGACTACTACCCACGTACCGCCAGCGAACGCCTGCACGTTCTGCAAGCCATCGAGCGTCATGGCGATTTGGCAGGGTATCGCCGAGCTTCCGCTTTACGCCAATGGCTCTCACGAATTTCCAGCGCAGCATCTGTCAACTCTTAGCGCGGAGCCGGATTGCTTCCGGGGAGAGCTATCTTGCTGGCGGGGCTACACTGAACGAGCTGCTGGGGGCCGCGCGCGTTTCACGTGACGTGGACCTGTTTCACGATACCGAACACGCGCTCGAGGCCACTTGGCAGACGGATCGCAGGCTCCTCGAGGCCCACGGCCACACGCTCCGTGTGATTCACGAACGGCCAGCGTTCGTCGAGGCAGAGGTCACGCGCGGCGCTGACACCGTGTTGCTGCAATGGGTCCGCGACAGCGCGTTTCGTTTCTTTCCCTTGGTCCAGCATCCAGAGCTGGGACTGACGCTCCATCCCTTCGACCTCGCAACAAACAAGGTTCTGGCTCTGGTAGGCAGACTGGAGGTCCGCGACTGGGTCGACGCCATCGAGTGCGGGGACCGGCTCCAGCCGCTCGGCTATCTAGCCTGGGCGGCGTGCGGTAAAGATCCTGGCTTCAGCCCTCTGGCTCTGCTCGAGCACGCTGCCCGCACCACGCGCTACTCCTCTGAAGAGGTGCAGATGCTCGCCTTTGCCGGCCCTGCTCCGGATGCCGGTGACCTGTCGCGGCGCTGGCGTTCGCAGCTG
>JAICQL010000193.1 GCA_025937895.1 Polyangiaceae bacterium
CCTCGAGCTCACTCCGTCTCGTTCGCGATCGCTGCGCGTAAGTTAAACGTGAGCAACCACAGGCTCGCGACGTCGTCCATCAGATGAAGGTTCAGCGCCCAAGCTAACGGGTCTGGAGGAGGGGAACATGTCAATTCGACGATTCGCACTGCCAGTGGCGATGGCCGTGGCAGCGGCAGCCACCATCACTGGCGCCACCAGCGCTCAAACCATCACGCCGCAAGCACCCAGGACGCAAGCACCCAGGACGCAAGCACCCTGCCCCGACGCGCTCGACGAGCTGGCGGGGCGTCCACCCTGCTTCCTCGGGGAGCAGCGCATCGCTTCGGTGCGTTCCTCCTATGGCTCGTCCTCCGTGCAGGGCGCCACGATAGAGCTGGTACCAGAGGCCGGCGTCACCGCGCAGGAGCTGGAAGCGCGCCTGCAGCAGGTGCTAGACGCAAGCCCGCGCCAGCCGCTACCTGCTTGTCTGGTCGGCGTGGCCCGCGTTCACATCAGCTCCACCCCGGGGGGGGAAGCGTCGTCGGTCACGCTCATCGCGAAGGATCCGAACCAGGCCGAGCGCATCCTTGCCCGGGCGCGGCTGCTGATGCGGTGAGGAGCGGCGCGCGAGGAGCTGCACGGGAGCACCGAGGCGCTGGGGTGGAGGCTCGTCTAGACGCTCCGGGCGTTGACTTGCTGCACGGCGCCAGCTGGACTGTTGACCATCAGAGCCCTGCGTTGGCCACGCGAGCGAGCCAGGCGTCTCGCATGCGCTCGAACCCCGGTCGATCCAGATCGAGCTCCGATAGCGCGTGAGAACGCCAGCGCGCGGCGTTGCCTGCAGCGGCTTCGTAGATGGGTAAGCTGTCCCGAATCAACTCTTCGAGAAGCACGAACCCTGGGTCCTCCAGCGACACGATATCCACGGTCATGCCTACAGCCTGGCTCAGCTGAGAGCCCAGCGCGAGCAGGTCTTCCCCGGGCGCCAGGACAGCCACGTCCACGTCCGAACCGGCATGTGCAGAGCCTCGGGCGCGAGACCCAAACAGCAGCCCGAGGTGCACCCGAGGCCTGGTGCTCAGCACACTACGCAGTCTGTCTCGCAAATCGCCGCTCAGCGCCGCTGGAGGCTGGACCATGTGGCCCAGCCAAGCACGACGCGAGCAAGGTCGGGACCCGAGGCGGCGCCCCGGCGCCCGCCGGGAGGGGGGCCATCACTGACCGGCGAGCTCAGCCAGCTGCGGTCGCGATGCGAGCGATGTCTGCATGCGCCGCTTCCAGTTGCTCGAGCGGCGCGTGCCCCTCGCTCAGATAGGCGGCAATGAGCACGGGAGCGCGTCCCGGCGGCTTGGCGATGGCCACGTCATTACAGGCGCCATGCTCGCCGGTGCCGGTCTTGTCGCCTACGGCCCAGTGGGGGGGCAAGCCAGCGCGCAGCCGCGCTTTGCCGGTCTCGCTCGCCTGCATCCAGCCGAGGAGGCGCTGCTGGCTCGAGGGCGAGAGCGCTTCGCCGCACAGGATGCGATTCATCAGCAGGACCATGGCGCGCGGCGAGGTGGTATCGCGCACGTCCCCCGCTTCGTTGCCGCTCGAGCTGGGCTCGTTCCGGTCGAGGCGCGTGGTCGGGTCGCCCAGAGAGCGCGCGAACTGCGTGAGGCCCTGTGGGCCTCCCAGCTTGTCGAGCAACAGGTTGGCGGCGGTGTTGTCACTGACCACGACGGCGGCGCGGGCCAGGTCCTCGACCTTCATGTAGCCCCGGCGCAGGTGCTCTTTGGCGACCGGTGCGTACTCGAGCAAGTCGTCGGAGGTGTAGGGCACTCGCGTGTCCAGCGCTAGCTGTGAGCGGTCCACTGCCGCCAGCGCCTGCGCCGCCAGCAGCCACTTGAAGGTGGAGCACATCGCAAAGCGTTCGTCGGCCCTCACCGCGAGGCGGCGCCCCGTCTGTGTGTCGAGCACGAAGACCCCGACGCGCCCGCCTATATTTCGCTCGATCTGGCGGAGCGACTCGAGGTCGCTGGCGATGGCGCTCGCTGCATCTTCGGTCTTGTGGACACACGCGGCGGCCAGCGCCGCCACTGCCGCACCGAGGAATTGCCTGCGCGTCTCGATCGATTTCACAGGCCAGGATCTAACATGCGGCGCGGGCCGCAGCGTGTCTACGTGCTGCTCGCGCCGCCTCCCTGCACCAGAACGGAATGTTTTCTGCTTCGCTGGTGGCTGAGCTGTCACGCGGCGGGACGGTTTCGTGAGGCACTCACGCTCGACGGCGGGCCGAGCACAGTTGGCTGTCGGAAAATGAGGTGGCGCCGCGAATCAGTTGATACAGCAGCAGCTGTGCGGCGACGGAGATTACCGGTGAGCGCGCGGCCGAAGCGTTTCCGCGCGGCGCATCGACGCAGGACTCGCCCGGCGCGGTCGGGGCCGCCGTCGCTGCGGGCATGCGCGTGCTGGAAGCGCTTGGATTTCATCTGAGCCGAGCGCAATCGGCCGGGCAGGCTCCGCACGCACCGCGGGCCCGTCGGCGTCTGTCATGCTTTTAGTCAGCCGGTGGGGCGCCTCCGGTCCACCCCCGATCTTGACGCCCTCGAGCCAAAGAGCGAGCGTCGCGCAGGCGCGTGCCCCAAACGAGAGTCGAATGACCCATCCGGCGATGAGAAGACCTTCGGTGCAGCTGTGCTCCAATCGTGCGGCTGCTTGCCTGCTGAGCGGGCTCCTGGCTTGTACCCCATTCGAGGACGGGCAGGACGAGCTCGGCGAAGAGCTGAGCACGGGGTTCGGCGCAGCCAACCCAGCACAGGGGTCGACGCTGACAGCAACGAGCCCAACGGCGGGGACGGACTGGTCTTGCCTGGGGGCCGTCGTACCCACTCCACCGCCGTCCGCGGTCGCGGCTGCGCGGCGCGTGTACAGCCTGCAGGTCCTCGATATCGCGACGCTCCGCCCGGGCTCGGGCATCTTCGTCCGCGCCTGTGGCTTGACCGATCTCGAATGCGAGCAGCCGCTGTCGGAGCCAGTTGCCGTGAGGCCCGATGGCTGGGTGGATATGCCGCTGTTCGAGGGCTTTACCGGCTACCTGGAGATCACGGGTCCAGAGGTGTTGCCCGGGGTCGTCGTGCTGTCGGATCCACTCACCGAGGATTCGGCTCCGGGGTATCCGTATCTGATCTTGTCCGCGGCCGTGCTCGGCGCCCTCGGTCGTGCCGTCAATGTCCCTGTCGATCCGGCGATGGGCTTGGTCTCAATCCGTGCGTTCGATTGCCAGGGGGTGACGGCGCCTGGTGTCAAGCTCACGAAGCTGGGGCCGGGGGCACCCTGGTATTTCGTCAGCGGGTTGCCCAGTGCCGTCGAGCAAGAGACAGGCCCCGACGGCTTTGGTGGCTTCGCCAATTCCCCCCCGGGCCTGGCGCAGGTAGACGCCTTGACGTCGGAGGGCCTCTCGATCTCGGGCGTGCTCAACATGATGGTGCGGCCCGGCTGGGTCAGCCATGCCTTCGTGCACCCGGCGCACTCGCGCTAGCGCGCCATCGGCGGCCAGCGGCTGTCACCCGGCGTCCAGCAAGGGATGGCGAAGCCCGCGGCCGGCTCGAGGCGCGTCAGGGCAGCGACGAAGCCGCGATCTCGCACGATGAGGTTTTCACCGTGCGGACGCCGACCAGCGTGCTGGAGGGCCTTGGAAAGTCTTCCATGAGGGTGACTCGCGCTACCGGTACGGACGCCATCACCGATAGTCTCGGCTCTTCTTGGCTTCCCGACGGCGCTTTCGCCAGGCCAGCCAGCGCCGCTCCAGCCAGAGCATGCCCTTTCCGACCGGCTTCTTCAGAAAGGGCACATCCTGCGCGATGAGCAATAGACCGATGGGCAGCAGCTCGATCCCCACGACGGGTAGAAACCAGAGCATGCTCCCGATGATGAAGAGCACACCCAGCGGAATGCGGACCTTGCGACTGGCGGGGCTGCGCAGCCAGCGGAGGCAGCGTGCAACGCGATCCGGCGCTTCGTGCTCGAGCTGGTCGAAGGCACGATCGAGCTGCTGCTGACCGTCATTGCCCATGGCGTGCGTGCCATCTTCTCAGAAGGGGACGCGAAGTAAACACCGGTGCAGAAAAGGCCGAGATGGTGGCGAGCCGCTCCGTAGCCATGTTGCCCCACTGCGCTCCTGACGCTATTGCGTCCGCGCTTCTGCATGGACGACTTCTGCTGCGTCGCCGTCGGACGAAGGTGCGTGCGGGGATCACTCGGAGTGGCTGTGTCGCCGAGCAGCCGTGGAGCAGGGCGCTGACCTGCAGCTTCACCGACGAGCGCGCCCCTTTCCAGATGCGCTAGCCCCTGCCGCGCTCGCGTAGCGAGCTGGCCGAGTTGCTGCGGCGGACGCGCTGGGGGTGCGACCCGCCGCCGCCAGTTTCGCCCGCCGCCAGCTCGCGCACACCATCCGAGCCGAGCTCTGGAGCTCCAGGCGGCGATGCTGGCGCACTTTCGCTGGCGGTGACTGGCGCTTTGCCGGGCCTTGGCGTCGCGGTCAGCTGGACGAGGTGCATGTTGGCCAGCACGAGCTCTTCGGCGGGCTCGGAAGCGGCGATGATGGCACGCATCTCTCTGAAGTAGGCGCGTTGCAGATCGAAGAGGCGGGGAAGATCTGCGCGCGAGATGCCGAACGCCAGCGCGCGACGGCGAAGCGCGTTCGCCCGACCCGTGCGGCGAGCGCCACCGTGGTCGTGGTGCCGCGCAGGTCCTCGAGCAAGCGGCGCACCCCCTCCGCGCTGCATGGGTTGCAGGCGGCCACCTGCTCGTCGCCGTCGAGCCAGGCTGGCCTGCGTGCATAAAACCGCACCAGCGCCGCCTCCACGTCGACGCCACTGCGCTCCGCCGCAGCAAACATGCGCGCCGCAGTGGGGAAATTCCGGCCGGATTCCCACGTGTAGATGGTGTTGGCCCGACAGCGCAGGCGGCGGCCGAAGGCCTCCTGCGAGCGGTCGCCGCGCAGCGCGCGCATCAGCTCGGCAGCGATGAGCTCATGGTCCAACCCTGAGAGTTTCGCACATTTGTTGCACGATCGTCGAGGCGGTATGTGGTGTTCGTCGCTGGCTCACCCAGGGTCGCGTGCTTGACTCCTTTCATGTTCAGCTCGCGCTGCTTCCTGGGCCTCACTCTGCTGCTGGCGGGGCTGCTGGTGGGCGGGGCCGCGTGCAACTCCGGCTCCTCGGGTTCGCTGAACGAATCCGGCGCCATGCCTCGCACTGCCGGGCAGACCGGAGATGAAGGGGCAAGACCGTGGCGGCCCGGAGGGGGCACCTCCGACTCCGAATGTCCGTTGAGCTCGGCGGCTCAGGAACTCGGCTCGCTCGAGGAGAGCTCCGAGCTGGGCTTCTCGGCGGCGGACCTACTCTCTTTCGTTGCCGGCGACCACGACCCACGAGTGCACTGGAACGAGCGACCGCTGACCCTCGAGTTCAGCGACTTCGAGGTGCGGGTCACTCCCGCGGGGGTCGACGAGGCGCTGCGCCTGACCGTTGCCCATGATGGCTCGCTTCCGCGCTACCGGACTCGCTTTGTCCCAGGGCGCGACGCTGGCGTGCCCGCCGATTGCCGCGGTCAGCTCGAGCTGGGCGTAACGGTGGAGCTCCGCAGCGACAGCGGCGCGCTCGCAGAGCAGTGGTCGGGCACGTTGAAGGCCTCCGAGGTTACAGAGGCGGTGATCTTGCTCGGAGCACCGACCTGGCGCGGTCGTCTGCCCACGCAACCGGATCGTGACGAAGGTCACTTCGTCAACGCACAGGAGGGCACCCTCGAGGTCAGCGACGCCGCCGATCCGGGGCTCCAAGCTCGCCTGGGTGGACGTTCTCCTCCGCTTCCGCGCCGGTGCGATCGACGGTAGCGTCAACGGCTGGGTACAGACTGCAGCTGGTGGTGCCTTCGTCTTGCCTCAGCTGAGTGACTCCGGCGACCCGGCGGGCTGGATCGGTGTCATCGGAGCTGGTTTCTACGACAACGTCTGGGCCGTCGAATGAGCGCTGGCTAGCGCCGTGCCGAGGTTGGGTGTGGGGCTGGAACGACTGCGATCCGCGCTGCGCGGATGCTGGCTCGACGAAGGGCAGGAGTGGCTCGGAGCCGTTCGGATACGTGCGGCCTTAGAATGTGCCGGCCGTGCGTCTGCGTGGGTGCTGCAGTGGGCACATTCTGATGCCGCAGTCCGTCCGCTCGGTGCCGAGCCTTCCTGGAGGCTCGCTGCCCGGCGAATGGTTGTGACCCGGCACGTGGCACTGTAAACCTCGTGGCGTGGATATCTTCCAGCTCTCGGCGGCGCTGCTCTCGCTGGCAGCGGTCTTCAGCTACATCAACCACCGCCTCTTGAAGCTGCCCACGACGATCGGGCTGATGTTGATCGCGATGGCGAGCTCGCTGCTCATCGTGGCGATTGGGGAGATTTTCCCCGTGGTGGCGGCGAGGGCACGGGATCACCTGGCGGGTGTCGACTTCAGCAAGACGTTGATGCAGGGGATGCTCGGGTTCTTGCTGTTTGCGGCAGCCCTGCACGTCAACCTGGCGGAGCTGGCAAAGCAGCGTGCCGTCATCGCGGTGCTCGCCACTGCCGGTGTGCTCGCGTCCACCCTCCTGGTCGGCGGCATGGTGTACGTGCTGCTGGGCGCGCTCGGCGTCGAGGTGAAGCTGCTCTATTGCTTGCTCTTTGGCGCGCTCATCTCGCCCACCGATCCGATCGCCGTGCTCGGCATTTTGAAGCACGTGGGCGCACCCAAGCAGCTGGAGATGAAGATCGCTGGTGAGTCGTTGTTCAACGATGGCGTCGCGGTAGTGGCATTCATCGGCCTGCTGGAGATCGCAGCGGGCTCCGCCGCCTTCGACATGAGCCGGCTCTCCCTGCTGTTCTTGCACGAAACCATCGGCGGTGTGCTGTTCGGCTTCGCGCTCGGCTTTGTCGCCCTGCGCATGCTGCGCACCGTCGACGACTACAAGGTGGAGGTGCTGATCTCGCTGGCGGTGGCCGCCGGCGGCTATGCGCTCGCATACACGCTGCACGTCTCCGGTCCCATCGCCATGGTGGTGGCCGGCTTGTTCATTGGTAACGAGGCGCGTGCCGGGGCCATGAGCGAGAAGACACGCGAGCACCTGGACGACTTCTGGGAGCTGATGGACGAGATCCTGAACGCGGTGCTCTTCGTTCTGATCGGCCTCGAGCTGCTGATCGTGCACTTCGATGGCCGCACGCTGCTGGCGGGGCTGCTGGTTTTTCCGGTGGTGATCCTGGCGCGCTTCGTGGCCGTGGCCGTACCCGTGAGCCTGATGCGCCGCAGCCGGCCCTTCACGCGCGGGGCGATCCGCATCTTGACCTGGGGTGGGCTGCGCGGCGGCGTGTCGGTGGCCCTGGCGCTCTCCATCCCCACCCACCTCGCCGGGGGCGAGCCTGTCCCCGAGCGCGAGATCGTGCTGACCATCACCTACGTGGTCGTGGTCGTGTCCATCGTGCTCCAGGGCCTCACCATCAGCTCGGTGCTGCGGCGCTCCCTGGCTGGAGCAAGCGAGCCTGAAGAGCCGCTGCCTCCCGTTCAGGCACAGGCTGGCTCATGAGGCATCCGGCCTACTGCCTCAGGCGCGCGCTCAGTCGCTGGTACAGCTCCGTGGAGGCATCGATCTCCGCCTTGCGAATGGAGACGCTCTCGACATTGATGCCAATGGGCAAACGCTTCTCGCGAGCATAGTCCTGCACGTCGGTGAAGATGCTCTCGCACAGGTCGACCGAGCGCTCCAGAGTGTCTGCCGAGTGGCGGAGCTCGTTCTCGAGCCAGCGCGGGAACGAGATGCCGAGCCACTTCATGAACTCGAGGGTGCGCACGGAGCCGCAGGGGGAGAACGTGAGCACCACCGGAGCGGGCGCGCGACCGCCTGACTGCACCGACAGCGCGTAGTCGGATAGCAGAGACTTCGTGGAGCTCGCGTCGTACACCGCCTGTGTGATGAAGAAGCGACAGCCGTGTTCCTGCTTTGCGAGCATCCGCTGGTGCTCATCTTCTTTCGCCACGTGTCGCTCTGCTATGGCGATGCCGCCAAGCACCAGGTTCGGCGCGGAGCGTGCGAGCGCATAGGCTTCAACCAGCGGCAAACTGGTGCTGCCGGCTCGACCGCGGGGAGCGCCGACAAACACACCGAGGTGACGGCTCGTCGTTGACCTCAGCTGATCAATCCAGGTCCTAAATGCTTCACGCGGCTGCGCGCCCACGCATCGGTACACGATCTTTGGAATCGCGAGCTCCGCGAGCGAGTCGTGCGCGTACACCTCGGGGTTGACCGTGGGCAGGAAGGGAAATGGGCGCGCCTCCCCGCCACGGCCCGCCTCGTCCTGAATGTCGTAGACGACCAGGCCGTCTGGCACGAGCAAGCGCAGCCGCGCGGCCTGTTCGGCGGCGATCTCGCGTAGCCGCTCGGGCGGCGATGCGACCTTCGGCGGCGCGATGCCATACAGGCAAATCCCGCCGGCCCCGGCGTCGATCTTCTCAAACAGGTTGCTCAAGGGAGGTATCCTTCTTGAACCAATATACCGGCTGAGGAACGATTAACCAGGGCCCGCCCAACACCAGGCAGCCCGAGTCAGCGGGCCGTGGCAGCGCGGGCAGCGGAGACACGGGTCGCGGAGACACGGGTCGCGGAGACACGGGTCGTGGAGACACGGGTCGCGGAGACACGGGTCGCGGCGAGGCCGGCAGCGGCAACCGGGCAGCGGCAACACCGGCAAGGCAGACCGAAGTTGCGACGGCGGGGTCGAGGTCAAGACGTGCACCGTCGTCATCGACGCAGTGGACTGGGATGTACTGCGGGTGACGTCGGGGTGGGGGAGGTGAGGGCGTCTCGTCACCGTGAATGAGCTCTTTCGCGGGGAGGTCAGGATGCGCCGACGGAGGCCGTGCGCGCGGTTTCGGCCCACCTCGAGCGCCACGGAGTGGTCGAGCAGCGCGCGCTGGTGACCCTGGGCAACGAGGCGTCAGCTCGCGTGATGACACAAAGGCGGGCTTCGTCCGCACCCGGGTGATACCCGACAACGACACGATTCGCGGCAAGAAATACGCGGACGTGGAGTTCGTTCGGTGGGCAAGCGTAGCGTCGCCCTGAGGCGCAACGCGCAGGGAGCGCCAGGGGGGGCCGCAGCGGCTTGCACGCTGGAATAGGTCGCTCTGTTCAGGTCACGCGGGCTACTCGAAGCGCGCCGCCCAGAGTCCCCCGTCTTCGCCGACCCACAGCGCCAAGGCTCGTCCGTCGGCAGCCACGGCCACGCGCGGGTCGCTGTGTCCGAGCTCTTCCGGGTTGGGCGTGTAGGTGGGGGAAGCCGTGTCCGAGATGGCCCGTGGGTCGCCGAACGTGCCGCTCGCCTGCGAGAAGCGAGCTGTCACGACCTGTGCGGCTCCGCTCGCATCGGTTTCTAGCCACACGGCGTGGCCATTGCCGTCTGGATCCAGCGCGAGGGTGGGCGCGCGGGCGCGGACACCCGCTGGGGTCGAGAGTGCGACCGGCGCCGACCAGGTGGCGCCATCTGCCTCGCGATGGGTTGCCCCGATCCGTGCCGGTGCTGCTCCGCCGCTCTCTGTGCCAGCGCTCGCTACCCATGCGGTGAGCGCGCTGCCCCGAGCACTGACGGCCAGTGCCGGGCTGAATGCGTTCTCCAGCCCGTCGAGCGGGTCGGGAAGGGCCTCATCGACGCTGCCATCGGGGGCCATCGAAACGACGCGCAGGCGACTCGTGGGGGGCTCCGACGCCGCCAGCTGCTCCTGCCAGACGAGCACCGAGTGCCCCAGCGCCGATCCCTCAGCCTCGAAGGACCCCGCGCTGAAGCTCGTATCCCGCTTCAGCAGTAGCTCCGGCGGCGTCCAGCTCGCGAGCTCTCCACCGTTCGTGAAGGTGGAGACATGAAGCCCCAGGTCCGTGATCCAGAACACCCGCGCATTGCCTGCAGCATCGGTCGTGATGCGCGGGCCTGCAAGCACGGCGACATTCTCCTCCGAGTAGAGGTTCGGCAACGGCGTCCAGGAGGTGCCATCGCTCGTGTGCGACAGGGTGATGCTGACGTCAAACTCGTTGACGGTAAACCAGGTGTGCCCGCCAGCGATGGCTCCGTCCCCAGGTGGGTTCGCCCCACGTGGCAAGGAATCGACCACGGCGCCCAGCTCTCCTCCCCGGCGATACACGGCGCCATGTAGATGTCCGACGCTGTGCCAGAGCAGCTCGAACGCACCATCCCCCGCCGTGAGCTCGACAGGCACCGAGTAGGGGCCGCCGCTCGTGCCGGAGAGCGGGAATTGCTGCCACTGCCCGTCTGGCTCGAGCTCTGCCAGAGCCACGCGGGCGGACTGTTCACCCGCGGGAACTTGCCAGATCGCGACCGCAGTACCCTGCTCGCCGAAGGCGAGCTCCGGGGTGTTACCATCGAGCGTGACGTTCTGTGGGGCGCCCCAGGCACCATCTCGAGTCTCGAACGCCAGCTCGATGGCTTCCGTCCACCGCGCACCATCGTGAGCGCGCACGTTACCGAGAAAGCGGAGCGTGTATTCACCAGCCAGGGCGAGTGGCTCCGAGGGGGTGAACGTCACTTCATGCCCGCTGATGCTGACGCTGCCGGCAACTGGCGCGGAGCCTCGCGTGACGTCGAGCACCGACAGCTCGGCATCCTTGACCGAGCGCGAAAAGCGGAGCGTGAACGATGTTTCAGGGTCGACCTCGGTCGAGCCATTCGCTGGAGCGGTCTGCACGAGCGCCAGCGCGCCATGTGGCGGCTGCTCGCCGTGCTCTTGCTCGAGATGCTCGAAGAGCTGGGTCAGGTGCTCATCCAGGAGGTCCCCACATCCGAGTGCCGCCAGCAGCGCCGCTGTCGTGCCCAGGCGCATGTAGCCCCGTCGCTCGCGCCGCTGCGAGCGTTTCAGCCCCATGATGATCATGAATTTGCCCTCCCGGAGGCCAGCATGACGCAGCGTGAGGGGCGTGCAACGCCAGCGCGCTCGCGCCTGCGTTATATCGTTCGCTACTCGAATGTTGCGCCGGCGGGTCAACTCATGGGGCAAGCCTGGCTGGCCACGGTGCCGTGGGCGCGAGCCCCGCTCTCGTGGGTTGCGGGCGTGCCCGCGCGTTGCGACGTCCTTGTCTGCTACGGGTCGCTTATTTGAGCGCGCTGGGCCATCCGCTGCACGCCTCGAGCCAGACTGTGCCACGGCCACGCGCGCGCTCAGCCGCTGGCACGTGACACGTCCCTGCGCGAGAGCAGGTGCAGCGGCTTTCTCGGTGTGACTGCTGCTGGCATACGCCGTGCACCAGGCGAGGCGTGTGCGGGCGGGCTCGAGTAGGCGAGCGCTCTGGCACGGAGAAACACATGAGCAACTGGAGAGCAATGAAGCATTGGACGTTGGCAGCAGCTTCAATGGTGGCCCTGGCTTGTGCCTGTGGGGACGGTGAGGTGAGCGTCGCGGAGCCGGGCTCCGAGCAAGACGACTCCGAGGGTCGGCCCTGCACGCTCGTCGCCTGCTTCTCGGATTTTCCCATCCAGCTGGAGCAGCCTGATGCCTGGCAGTTCGGCAGCTACGAGGTCTCCGTCAGCGTGGACGGGGGCGAACCGGAGACATGTATCGTCGAGCTAGGAGACGCCCCTACTCCCCGCGGCGCAGCGAGGTTCTGTGCAACCCAGCTCTTCACCGTGGCCTACGTCACGGGCGGTCAGCGTGCCATGTCCAGCAACCGCCACCTCGACCAACAGGGCTCACTCCCGGAGACGGTAGCGGCCATTCGCACCGTGCACGTGGAACGAGGTGAACACGTGGAGCTGGTGGTGACGGGCCCCGGTGGCATCGTTACCCAGAGCAGCTTCACTCCGGCCTGGGGCGAATACTTCTCGCCCAATGGCTTCGAGTGTGGACCGAATTGCCGCGACGCAGCGCCGCAGACCGCCGCCGTCGAGCGGCCCGCTGACTTCAACGAGTGACCCACCGCGCGTCGCGCAGCTGTGACCTCGCGCACTCTGGCCGCGCCCGGGCGGTCAGGGTGCCGCCCGCCCGGGTGGTTTGCCGGTGACCAGCGGCGCACACGGCATCGAATGGGCCGCTATCGACGATCCGCGGTCGCCAGCGTCGGCGTCGTGCCGAAGGCGGTACGGAAGGTGCGAGTCAGATGCGCGGTGTCCGCAACCCCGGCGTCTATCGCTGCCGTCCGTACCAGCTGCCCCTCGGCGATCTGGCGAGTGGCAGCGCAGAGCGCGGTCCAGCGCTTGAACTCGCGGAACGTCATCCCGGTCGCGGCCTTGAACGCGCGCAGCGCCTGAGTGCGCTCGAGGCGTAGCCGCTTGGCCAGCTCGGCCTGGCCCATCCTGGTCGAGGGCTCGTGCACGATGGCGTGAACCGCTCGTGCCATCGCCATGGAACAGCGCTCGCCTGAAGGCATGTACCACGTGGTCGAACTGCGTCTCCTCGGCTCGAGAGCGCAGGTAACCGGCGGGGGCTCATGCCGGAGAACTCGGCGAGGTCCCGGAGCATGTGGGATTGATCGAAGTAGCCGCAGCCGATTGCGAAAGTGGCCCAGCAGGGAGGGGCAGCCCCGAGCAGCGCGAGGCGCTGCTTGGCGAGCTGTGCGGCGCTGGCTACTGGCAGACCCCGGTGGCGCAACTCCCCGAGGCGCAGTCGTTGCCGGCATCGCACGGCTGCCCGGCGGCGCCGCTGCTGCAGATGCCGGAGCTGTCACCGCCGATGAAGCAGTAGCCGAGCTGGCAGTGGAGCGGCTGGACGCAGAAGGCTCCGATGGCGCCGTCCGTGCATTCGCCGTGGCCGTCGCCGCTGGAGTACGCGCAGGTGCCCTGCAGGCAGTTGTTCGGTAGAGCGCACTCGCTGCCGAGCTGGCCGTCGGTGCACTCGCCGTAGCTGTTGCCCGGCTCGAGCGCACACAGCGTGGAGACGCAGTCGGCGTCATCGCTGCAGCGGGAGCCGAGCCCGCCGTCCGTGCACAGGCCAGTGCTGGAGCCGGACGACATGGCGCAACGAGCAGAGATGCAGTTGCCGTCCTCGGTGCAGTAAGCATTCAGCTCGCCAGTCGTGCACGTACCCTGATCGTAGCCACCTCGGATGGCGCAGCGCGACGAGCTGCAGTGGGCATCGAGGGCGCACGCGGAGCCAGTGCTGCCGTCCCCGCAGTTGCCGGCGTCATCCGTCGCGCTCGAGAGTGAGCACACGCTGGCGCTGCAGTGGCTGGCCTTGCTGCAGAGATCGCCCACGGCGCCCCCGCTGCAGATCCAGCTGCCCCAGGGGTCGGCCTTCGCGCAGCGCCCGCCGGCGCAGTCGCTGTCGTCGCCGATGTCGCAGGCAGTGCCCACGGCGCCGTCGGTACACTGACCCATGTAGCCCCCGGTCGAGTTGCCCTTGCAGTAGCCGCTCTGGCACTGGGCCGCTTCGCTGCAGTGCTGCCCCAGCAGCCCCTCCGTGCAGAACGCCTGGTTGGTGGCCAGGGCGCAGCTGCCGCTGGCGCACTCGGTGCTGCTCGCGCACGGCTCGCCGGTGGCTCCCGTGGTGCAGCGACCACCGAAGCTGGCGACCGCACAGCTGAGGCCCTCTGCGCACTGAGCTGGCTCCGAGCACGCGCTGCCAACGCTGCCATCCGTACACGTGCCCGCGCTCGAATCGGCCTTGGCCTTGCCGCACCGGGTCGAGGCGCAATCGCTGCCCGCGTAGCAGACCGAGCCGAGCTCGCCGTCGCTACACACGCCCGGCAGGCCCGACTGGCTGTTACGGGCGCAGATGTTGCTGTCGCACTCACTGGACGTCAGGCAGGGCGCACCCAGCGCTCCGTCACTGCAGACGCCGGCAGAGACGGACTCTGGGTCGCGCACGCAGACATTGCTGGCGCAGTCGCTGGCGGCCATACACGATGCGCCTGCCGCGCCGTCGCTGCACACCCCAGGTTGACTCGACTGAGCCGTACGGATGCAACGGTTGCCGTCGCAGTCGCTCGCCACGGAGCAAGCAGCCCCGGTCGTGCCATCACTGCAACTGCCGACGAAGGAATCGTCGGGCAGAACGCAGCGCGAGCCGCTCGCGCAGTCCGCCGACTCGTTGCACGAGGCGCCCGGCGCCCCTGCCTGGCAGATGCGCCGCCCATCCGTCGAGACAGCCACGCAGGCGCCGTCCACACAGTCGCCGTCGTCCAGACAGCGCGCTCCCGCCGCGCCCGAGGCGCAATCACCGGAGCCGTCCGCCGCGCGCAGACAGCGGCCAGCGCCGCAGTCCGCGTCCGAGCTGCAGGGGGCATAGCCATCCACGCAGCCAATGACCTCGCCCAGCGAGCGCTCGCACGCCACGCTGCAGTCCATGCCCGTGAGGCAGCCGAGCTCGGGATTGCAGGCGATATAGCTGGAGGGAAACGGATCGCAGGCGCAGCGCATGCTGGCGCACACGCTGCCGCAGCCGTTGCCCGCGAACGTCATGGCGAGCGCGCTGCAGCTCTCGAAGCTTGCGGCCGGGATGGCGGGTCTGCCGCCCGCGCCCGAGCTGCCCGCCCCGCTGGAGCCGCCGCTGCCGCCGACACCGTCCGCTCCCCCAGCGTCCCCCGCGTCCGCGCCGGCGCCGCCCGAGCCCCCGCCGTCGCAGCCGAAGGCGAGAGCAAAGGAGCCAGCCATCACAGCGAGTCCGCTCAGCGCGCGGAGCGAGTACCAATACGGGGCAGGGCGAGTCATCACCATACGCCTCTACCGTACGGCTCGAGGCGCGCAGTCTGCTCGCCAGCGTGATGTCTACGCAGGGATTGCGGGGGTGGAGTGCTCTGCTGTGGTGAGGGAGGCCACGCTGGCCTCGGGCGTCCCCCATCCCGATCCGAGCGGCTTCAGCGTCGCTGGCATGCACAGGTGAGCGGCGGGCTACCAGCGATCGGGTTCGTGCGGTTGCTCGCGATCGAGGGGGATCGGCTCACGGATGGCGCCGACGAAGTGCACGGCGATCTTGCCCTTCTTCAGGTACCAGCTGTCGTGCAGCAACACCGAGGCGCTGGAACCGTCTTTGAACGTGAACTTGGCGCGCGCGATCGCCATCAGCGTGCGCTTGCCTTCGGCCCACTGTAGAAAGCGGGTCCTGACGCTTGCGATGCTCCCGGCGCGGGCCTCGAAGAACTTGCGGAGCGCCTCATGCCCTGCGACATAGAGGGGCTCAGGTTCATCCGGGTTCGCGGCGTTGATGAGCACACCACGCTCACTATAGAGGTCGACGACCGCTCGAATGTTGCCTTCGAGTATCGAGCGGATGCGGTAATCGTAAAGGCGCGCGAGTGGGCTGTCGGGGCGGTTGATTGAGTCTGTCATGGTATCCTCCGTTCCCTGGAGCGTGAGCTGCTCATGTGGAAAGAGGCGTGGGAGCCAGCGTGGAATCGCAGCGCGCCGGTCCGCGTGTCGAGCTGGTCTGACCCTCGTGTCGCGGCCTCGCCGAGGCACCCCCGCAGGAGGAAAAGTGCGCCAACTCATTGCCCTCATCGCTCGTGTTCGGGGCGTGCACGCAGGCTCGAGGCGTGGCATGGGCCGAGAAGCATTGCCGAATTCTCATGAGAGGGAAGTAGGCCGCTTAATCCAGAGGGACCTGACCTGTGCCCGATCTGCGTGGGAGCAATGGTTGGAATGCGTGGGCATCGTCGGTCCTACGCGCCGGCGGGCACGTCGAGCGCAGCTGCCTTGCGGGACGGCTCGACCGTCCGCGTTGCGCGGAGCAGGGCGTGCAGCAGCGGCTCCGCCGAGAGGCCGCGGCGCGCGTCCGCGATTTGCCAGCGAGCACCGCCGCCGTCTGGGGCGGCTGCGTCGCTCGCGAACAGCGCCTGGACGCGCGCCAGCTCGGCGTCGTCGCCGAACAGGAGGAGCAGCGGCTTGTCGGGCTCGTTCGCCGCGAGGTGCCTCAGCTCATACGTGA
>JAICQL010000351.1 GCA_025937895.1 Polyangiaceae bacterium
CTCGAGCAACAGTAACTCGAGCAACAGTGGCGCTCGCTACAGCGCGCGCGAGGCGTGTGAGCTGTTCGCGGCGGCGAGCTGTAACAAGGGGCTGGAGTGCGGGCTGGTGCTGCAGGAGCTGCTGGGGCAGCTCATCTGCGTGCAGTGCAGCGACGCGGCGCTGAACCTGATCGTCAACCGCTGCGTGGCCGATGGCACCACCGACAAGGACAAGGCCGCGGTCGATCGCTGTGTGTCCAGCATCAGCGCGCAGCCCTGCGCCGAGGCCTGTGTGAACCCGAACGCGGACGGCTGCGAGGTGTTCGGCGAGCTGGAGCTGGGCGACAACCAGATCCGCTGCGACGAGCGCTGCGCTGAATAGCGCTCAGTTTTCCTTGCGGCCGTCAGATGTGCGACCGTCAGATGTGCGACCGTCAGATGTGCGGCCGTCAGATGTGCGGCCGTCAGATGTGCGGCCCTCCCCCCGTCAGCCAGACGAGGGTGGCGCCCCAGCCGCCGCGGTACGCGGGCGCATCGGCAAAGCGCTCGACCAGCGGATGTTGCGAGAGCAGCTGCTGCACGCGCTGGCGCTGAAAGCCGGTGCCGCGCCCGTGAATGAGCCGCACCTCGCGGAAGCCGCGCGCGTGCGCCTCGCGCAGGTATTCTTCCACCACGGAGAGGATGTCGCGCGGCTGAAAGCCGTGCAGATCGATGGCGTCTTCGATGGGCACGCTCGCCACCGGCTCGTCCGCGGCCGGCGCCTCACTCGCGTCGTCCGGCTCTTCTCCGTGCCCTGCTGCCATCGCCTCTCGCCTGTCGTTACCGGTTACGATGGCGCCCGCAGAGCAGGTGCGCAACGCGCCGCGAACACACCTTCGGCGGAGCCGCAGCAGCGAGTGGCGCGAAGAGCCTCTTGCGCCGCCCGGCCGGCCCCGATATCTGGCTGAGATGGCCGCCAAGAAAGCTGCGAAGAAAGCCAAGAAGGTTACCCGCAAGCGCCGCGGCGTGGAGCTGAAGCCCACGGAGCTTACGGCGCCGGAGCTGCTGGTGGCGTCTCCGCCGAATGAGCTCAACGGGTTGCTGGAGCGGGTACGCAGCGACGGCGGAGCGGTGCTGGGCACGTATCGCGAGCCACTTGGCGGTCGACACCTGGTGCTGGTCAGCTTGCCCATCGAGCAGGTGCGGCCCACGCCGTTCCAGCGCGACGTGAGCGACGCGCACGTGCGCAAGCTGACCCGCGCCATGGACAAGACTCGGCGCTTCCTCGATCCGCTGATCGTGGTGCAGCGCCCGGAGGGCTACGAGACACCGAACGGTAACCACCGCATGACGGCGCTGCGCGAGCTGGGTGCCAAGGCCATCATCGGCCTGCTCGTGCCGGAGGCGGACGTGGCCTATCAAATCCTGGCGCTCAACATCGAGAAGGCGCACAGCCTGCGCGAGAAGGCGCTGGAGGTGCAGCGCATGTACCGCGAGCTGGCGCGCCTGGAGCAGGAGCTGCCGGCGAGCGAGCGGACGAAGGACGGGGAGGCCAGCCACGAGCTGGAGTTCGAGGAGCCGATCCTGGTCACCCTGGGCTTTGGCTACGAGAAGCGCGGCCGCCTCGCGGGGGGCACCTATCATCCGGCGCTGAAGAAGGTCGACGCGTGGTTGCCGGGCCCGCTGAGCGAGACCTTGGCCGAGCGCGAGCGGCGCGCGGACTTGATCCTGACCCTGGACGACGCCGTGAACGAGGCGGTCGCCAAGCTCAAGGAGAAGGGCCTGCAGAGCCCGTACCTGAAGAACTTCGTCGTGGCGCGCGTGAACCCGCTGCGCTTCATCAAGGGCGACTTGCCCAGCTTCGACGAGCTGCTCGGCACGATGACCAGCCGCGCGCAGAAGCTGAACGTGGACAAGGTCGGCGCCGGCGATCTGGCGCGCTCGGGCGGCGTCGCCGAAGACGAGTGATGCGGACGAGTGATGCGGACGAGTGATGCGGACGAGTGATGCGGACGAGTGATGCGGACGAGTGACGGACGGCGCGCGCGAAGGCGCTAGCGCCCGGAGATCGCGCCGGTCACGAACTCCACTCGCGCAGCGACGCTGGCGTGGTTGGCGCTGGGCAGGATGCCCAGGCTGAAGCGCTGGGGCAGCGCCGTGATCAGGCCGTTGCCGAAGGTGAAGAACGCGCTGTCGTTGTCGCGCACCTGGTAGCGCTCCGCCAGCAGGTCGTCCGTGTGCTGGATCAGGAATAGCGAGCGGCCGAGTGTGGTGTCTGCCAGGTAGGCCCACTCGCTCGGGCCCGGCAGCTCGCCGCTGAAAGAGTTGCGCGCGCCCTGGGCCGTGCCGTCGCTCAGCACCAGCTGATCCTCCTGACCGAGGCTGCCGCCGGGCACGCCGCGGTAGTTGAAGGCGATGTTGCCGGGAGCCCGGTTGATGGTGAAGGTGACGTGGGTGACGTAGAAATCCCAAACCCACTGCCACGCGCCATCCAGGGAGACGGAGGTGAGCCGCACGTGGGTGGGGGTCTGGCTCTCCTCGTCGCGTACGGTGGTGAAGCGGGTGGCGGGTGGCTCTTGCAGCGCGGGCACCCCGCGCAGCGGGCGAAAGCCGCTGCTGAAGTCGATCCACTGCGCCGGGGTGGTGGCGCGATCCTGCAGGGAGACCATCGTGCCCAGGGGCTTTGCGATCCAGTAGCTGGCAGTGGGGGTGTGGATCTCGAAGGTGGGCTCGAAGATGCCGTCCACCTCCCACTCCGCCTCGTCGGAGAAGACGATCTCGCCGCTCACCGGCGCATTGCGCAGATCATCGGGCAGCGCTGGCGCAAAGGGCGGCGGAGCGGGCGGAACCGGGGGAATGGGCGGCTCCACGACGCTGCCCGGCCCGGCTGGCGCCGCCGAGTCGGGGGCTGCTGCTGCGTCGGCGGCGCCGCGCAGCGGCTCGCTTCCGGCATCGGGCTGCGCGCCTGCCGGCTGCACGGTGACCAGCGGAGCCATGCCCACGCTGGATGTCTCACCGGGGCTGCCGGCGACCTGGGGCAGCTCAGGCTGCGCCGGCGCGCCGGCGCCATCGGGCGCTGGCAAGGCGCCGGACGAGGTCTGCGCCGGAGCGCCCTTCGCGCTGCCGCGACCGTGTAGATCCAGATCGCCGGAGGGCAAGCAGCCGGACAGCGCCCCCGCCAGCAGAGCAGCGGGCAGCTGCCCCGCCTCGAGCCATCGCGTACGCGCCGCCATGCTCAAAACCGCACCACCCCGAAGGGCACGCTCGCGCCCGGCGTGCGCGCCGCGGAGCCGCTCTGCGCGCCATCGTCCGGCTCATCGAGGAGCAACATCAGGCCTGCGCCGAGCAGCGCCGCCACCCCCACGCCCAGCGACAGGTTGGCGAACAGGTAGTCGCGCTTCACGGCGTCGATGCTGCCCTGGCCACAATCGGGGGTGCAGCGATCGAGCGCGTCTTCGCCGCCGCGCGCGGAGGAGCCAAAGTAAGCGAGCCCCACGCCGCCCAGCGCGGCGACCGCGCCCGCGGCGATCGGCCCCGCCCAGCTGCGCTGCGCGGGCTCTCTCCCCGCTGCAGTGCCGTCCGGCGCCGGCGAGAGCACTCGACGCAGCCGCAGCGCGCTCGAGGGAGTGACGCTGGCTGGCGTGCCGCCCAGCGGCAGCAAGCTGATGTCGTGCGGCTCCAGCTTCTCGCCCTCGGTGATGAACACCGGCGTGCGCAGCGGCTCGTAGCCATCGTGCGCGAAAACCACCTGGTGCTGGCCGGGGTTCATCTGCAGCGCGCGGCCGTCGAGCGGGCGCGGCGCAGCGCCATCGATGGCGATGGTCGCGCCGGGCAGCGCCTCGCCGTCGGGGCCGCGCACGCGGAACACGACCGTGGGCAGCGAGCGCTGCACCTCGTCCCACCAGCGCTGGCAGTCGCGCTGCATGCGCACGGGACAGGCCGGGCCACCGCAGCTGAGCAGCTGCTCGGCGGAGCGCACCAGATCACCCTGGCGCCGCAGCACCTGCGCGTCTTCGTATGCGGCCAGGCACTGCGCCGGGCTCTCCGCGGCGCTGGCAGGCGCCGCCAGCACGAGCGGCAGCCCCAGCAGCGCAGCCCAGCCTCTTCCTCCTGCAAGCTTGCGTCTCATAGGCAACTCTTCTTGAAGCGGCGAATCCCGTCCTCGCCCACGTACGTGGGCGGATCGCAGGGGTCGTGCCGCGCCGTGGTGGTGCCCCGTGCGGCGCTGCGCTCCGCGGGCACTGCCGGCTCTGCCGCGGCCGCCGAGCGGCGGCGCGACGACGTACGGCGCGGCTCCTTGCGCCGCTCCGGCTCTGGCACCCCGCTCGAAGCCTCGGGGTTGCTCGCAGCCGGCGCGGCGCTCGGCGCGCTGCTCGCAGGCGGGTCGCGCACCGGATCGACAGCGAGCGCCTCCACAGCGCTCTGTGGCGCGGGCACGGCCACGACGACAGGCACCGGGCGCTCCAGCGACGCGCGCGCCGCCAGCCACGCAGCGCCGGCGGCCGCCACGATGGCCGCCAGCCAGGGCAGGCGCCGCTCGGCGCCATTCCTGCGGCGCGGCGGCTGAAACGCCGGCGTCTTCACCGTCACGATCTCGGCGCGCGGCAGCAGCTCCGACTGCAACACCAGCGCGGGCAAGGCGGCCAGCGCCTCCTGCCGGGTGCGCTGGAGCAGCGCCTCGCGCGCGCTCAGCCGGGCGCCGCTGACCTGGCTCACCAGCGCCGCCAGCGCAGAGGCGGGCGCGGGCGACACCGCCGCCTCCAGCGCGCGCGCAAACTCGTCCGCGCTCTGATAACGCTGCTCCGCATTGCGATCGAGCGCTCGAGCCAGCACCAGATCCAGCGCGGGTGGGACGTCGGCGCGCAGCGAGCTCACGCGCGGGATCGGCTGCGAGAGCAGCCCGTGGATGAGCTCTCCCTCGCTGCCGTTGCCGCGATGAAACAGCCGCTTGCCGGCCAGGCACTCCCAGAGCACCACGCCCGCGCCGAACACGTCGGTGCGCGGGCTGGAGCTGGCGCCCTGCAGCTGCTCCGGCGCCATGTATGCCAGCCGCCCCAGCACCGTACCCACCGCGGTGTGCTGCGAGTGCTCCAACACCTTGGCCACGCCGAAGTCGAGCACCTGCACGTGGCCGTTGCGTCCGAGCATCACGTTCTGCGGCGAGACGTCGCGGTGCACGATGTGCAGCGGCCGCCCTGTCTCGTCGCGCGCCTCGTGGGCGGCGTGCAGCCCGCGCAGCACCGCGCTCACGATACCCGCGGCCTGGCTGACCCCCAGCGGCTCCGCCTGTCGGCTCAGATCACTCAGCAGCGCCGCCAGGGTGACCCCGTCGGCGTAGTCCATCACCAGGTACAGCTCGCCGTCCGTCTCCACCACGTCCAGCGTCTGCACCACGTTGGGGTGCAACACCCGCGCGCTCAGCTGGATCTCGTTCTTGAAGCGCGCGACGAGCCGCGCGTCGTCGAGCCA
>JAICQL010000040.1 GCA_025937895.1 Polyangiaceae bacterium
CCTTGGCTCCTCGACTCCTAGGCACCTCGGCTCCCTCCTCCCAACGTTCAAAAAACCGCCGGCACTGACGCCCAGCGAGAAACTGATTTTCATTTTCAATTCCCCACCTCGATGCGTTATGGGAAAGGCCACTGCCGAGCACTACGAACCGGCTCGGGAAGGAGCCGCATGACGAGATTCTGTAGTGGTTTCAGTTTTTTGGGCTGGGGCGCGGGCGCTGCGCTGGCGCTGGGCGTGATGAGCTGCGCCGGCTCCACGGCGTCCCCGGAGACCGCTGCGGATCAAGCCGGTGCCGGGGCTGCTGAGGCAGCGTCGGCGCAGCAAGCCACCGCCCCGCTGCACGCTCACGTGCGCGGCACCACGGTGCGCGGGCTCACCACCATGGGCGTCACCCGCCTCGGCAATGAGCTGTACGTGCTCGGTGGCTACTTCGGCCAGCCTCACGACTACTCGAAGGATTTCCAGAGCGATGATTTCGCACGCATGGATGTGACCAGCGGCGCGTGGGAGCAGCTGCCCGGCGCGGGCGGCATCCAGAGCGTGATCCTGGTGAACGACGGCAAATACGTCTACCGCGTCGGCGGCATGCGCGCGGTGAACTCCGCGGGTGAACCGGAGAACCTGCGCTCCACGAGCGAGGTCGCGCGCTTCGATCCAAGCAGCAAGACGTGGACGCCGATGACCGATCTGCCCGAGCCGCGCAGCTCGCACCAGGCGGTGATCGATGGCAACACCCTGTACGTGGTCGGCGGCTGGGCGCTCGCCGGCGGCTCGTACGACTCCACCTGGTCGGAGACGCTGGTGAGCTGTGATCTGAGCCATCCCACCTGTACCTGGAAGAGCTCGCCGCTGCCGTTCAAGACGCGCGCGATGGGCGCCGCCGTGCACCACGGCAAGATGTACGTGGTGGGCGGCCTCACGCCGGCCGAGGCCACCTCCGCCGTGTGGGTGGGAGATCTCGCGACCAACACCTGGACGCCGGGCCCCGCGATGCCGGACGAGAACCTCACGCCCACGGCAGCGGTGTGGGGCAACCAGCTGTTCACCAACGGCGGCGACGGCAACGTGTACCGCCTGTCTGCCGACGGCAACTCGTGGGAGACGGCGGGTGCGCTGCAGTTCTCGCGCATGTTTCACCAGCTGGTCGCGGGCAACGACGGGCTGTGGGTCGTGGGCGGTGTGCCGGGCAAGGTGCGCGGTGCCCGCGTGCGGCACGTGGAGCAGGTGACCGCGGCGCCGAGCGCCGGCACGGTCTGGACCCTGGACGCGCAGAGCACCGCCAAGAACCGTCAGGGCGTCTTCCTCAACGGCACGCAGCTGTACGTGTTCGGCGGCAACAACAGCCTCGAGCAGCACGACTTCGAGACCAAGAACTTCGTCAACTCCAGCTACCGCCTGGATCTCGGCAGCCTGGACTGGAAGCCGCTGGATGACTTCCCCGCGGCGCGCCAGTCCATGCAGGCCATCGTCAGCGGCGGCGAGGAGAACCGCACCGCCTATGTGGTGGGCGGCTTCGGCTACTCGAAGGAGAAGCCCACGTCCCAGCCCGACGTGTTCGCGTACGACCTGAAGAGCGCCAAGTGGAGCAAGCTGCCCAAGGGCTTGCCCAGCGCGCGCAGCCAGTTCGGCCTGGCCGAGTGGAACGACTCGCTGTGGGTGATGGGCGGCCTGGACTACGACGACGCCCGCAAGGAGCCGGAGAAGTTCAAGCATCCGACCGCCGTGCTGCGCCTGGATCTGCGCGATCCCTCGCAGGGCTTCAGCGAGGCCGGCTTCGACCTGAAGGAGAAGCGCCGCGCCTTCGCCGGCGCGCAGCTCGGCTCGCGCTTCTACCTGACGGGCGGCATCCGTGAGGATTTCCAGCCCGTGACCAGCTGCGAGGTGCTCGATCTCGAGCAGAAGCAGAGCAGCGAGATGGCGTGCCCCTCACAGCACCGCCTGGGCGGCGAGATGGTGGCCATCGAGGGCAAGCTGTACCTGGTGGGCGGCAGCGTGAAGGGCAGCGGTGAAGAGCGCGAGCCCAGCAAGCTGATCGAGGTCTACGACCCCGCCGCCAACCAGTGGTCCACCCTGACGGATCAGCCGCCGCTGGAGACGATGACCCACGTGCGCGCCTTCGCCTACTTCGATCAGCTGCTGCTCTACTCGGCGCAGCAGAAAGACGCCAAGGCGCAGGTCGCGCTCTTGAACCCGAAGGCGCTGGCCGCGGGCGAGCGCAAGCTGGCAAGCTTCGTCGTGCAGCCCTCGCCGCCGCTGCCGGTGGTCGCCAAGCCCGCTACCCCGGCCAAACCGGCAGCTCCCGCCAAGCCAGAGCCCGCAGCGGCCAAGCCAACCGCCACCAGCAAGAGCTGAGCGGAGCAAAGGGGGGGCTCGGAGCCGTACGTAGCCCCCGTATCACCAGAATGTGCCCGCCTGCCGGCGGCGGGCACGTCGAGCGGTCCCCGGTCGCGCGCGAGCGTGGCCGGGGATTGTCGTTTCACCTCGAGCAACACCTTGACGGCGAGCCGCCGCTACAGCCTGCCATCGAGCGCGCCCGGCTTCGCTGGCGCCGCAGGTGCGGGCTCGGTGGGCTCCGCCGCGGAGCCGGCGGGGGGTCGCGGCGGCTTCTTTGCCGCACGGCGTGAGCGCTTGCGCTGCTCGCCGGCAGGCTCCGCGGCTGGCTCCGGGGAGCTCGCGGCCGGCGCGGCCACTGCCGGTGAGACAGCCGGCGGTGGGGCAGCGGGTGTTGCCGGTGTAGCTGCGGCAGGTGCACCTGCCGGTGCAGCTGCGGCAGGTGCCGGGGCGGATGCAGGCGTGCCCGCTCCGGCGGGCGACCGCGGTGCCGCCACCGGCGCGCTCGCGGCAGCGGGAGCGGGCAGGGGCTCTGTATTGCCCTCACGGGGTCCGTCTGCACTACGCGTGCCCCAGCGCCACAGGCCTGCGGCCATGGCCAGGCTGACGGCGACGGCGGCACCCGCGATCCAGCCGCGGCGCCGTGGATGGACCGTGGAGACCAGCGGCGAGTGGTCGAGCTGCAGCGTGTCTCCCGGACGCGCGCTGACCGGCGCTCCCGCCGCCAGCCGCGCGATACGCTCGAGCGAGCGCTTGGCCTCAGGCGGCGCAAACTCCGCGAGCGCCACCGCCAGCTCCGGCACGCTCTGGAAGCGCTGATTGCGGTCCTTGGCCAGGCAGCGCATCACCACTGCCTCGAAGCCGCGCGGCAGCTCCCGCACCCGCGCGCCGAGCGGCGGCGGCTCATCCTGCAACACCATGCTGCACAAGAGCGGCATCGTCTGCGCGTCGAACGGCACGCGCCCCGACACCAGCTCGTACAGGATCACGCCCAGCGCCCAGATGTCCGAGCGCCCGTCGACGTTGCGCGTGGAGCGCATCTGCTCCGGTGACATGTACAGCGGCGAGCCCATCACCGCCGCCGTGTCAGTCATGCTCAGATCCGGATCCGAGCCGGGGATGCTGAACTTGGAGATGCCGAAATCCAGGATCTTGATGCACGGCTGGCCGTCGGGATAGCTGGCCACGAACAGGTTCGAGAGCTTCAGATCGCGGTGCACGATCCCGGCCGCATGCGCCTCCGCCAGCGCCTCGCAGATCTGCAGCACCGTGGCCACGGCCTCGGGCACCGGCATCGGTCCGCGGCGCGCCAGCTGCCGCGCGAGATCGGTACCCTCCAGGTACTCCATCACGATGTACGGCTCGCCGCTGTCGAGCGTGCTCACGTCGAGCACGCGCACCACGTGCTCGCTCTTGATCTTGGCGGCGGCGCGCGCCTCCTGCGCGAAGCGCGCCTCGACCTCGGCCTGCGCCAGCGAGCTGGGCAGCAGGAACTTGAGCGCCACCTGCTGATCCAGCTGCAGGTGGGTGGCCAGCACCACCACCCCCATGTTGCCCTGACCGAGCACGCGCTCGACGCGGAACTTGCCGGCGATGACCGTGCCGGGAGTCATTGCGCCGAGCATCTCGTCCTCCCTGTGCCGGAGCTCGCAGCTCAGCCCGCGCAGCAGCGGATGCCGGCGTACAGGATCCTGTCGCTACGCCGCCAGGCCTGATCGCCCGTCGTGTCGCCGGAGTAGGAGCAGTTGATGGACTCGTTGTCGATCGTGGAGCCACCCATCGGAGCGCAGATATCGTCGGGCCCCGCGCTGGACTCGCAGTCGTCGATCCACTCCCACACGTTACCCCTCAGGTCGAAAATGCCCGGATAGTAGCCCTCACAGTCCGGGTACGTGGCCACCGGGGCCACGCTGCGGAAGCCCATGCTGGTATTGCAGCCGTCATCCACGTCCGAGGAGTACAGGTTGCCGTTGGGCCCGCCGCAGGCCAGGTACCACTGATTCAGGGCAGGGTCGCCCAGCTCGGCCGTGGTGAGCGAGCCGCCGCCCACTCGCCCGCACATGCGCTTGCCCGCCCACTCGCAGAAGGCGTAGGCGTCACACCAGTCCACCATGACGATCGGCTCGTCATCGGGCTCGAAGGCAATCTCCTCGAAGTAGCTCTGGTTCCAGCTGCACGCCGGGATCTGGCCGGACATGTCGCCATCCTTGGCGGCGAGGAACTGGCGGTACTGCGCCACCGTGACCTCGGTGGCGTCGATCGAGAAGACGCCGCCCACGCTCACCAGCGCGGGCCCGCGCACGATGCACTGGCCTTCGCCCTCACACGTCGGCGTCTCCGGCGGGCACGCCTGCGCTTGCCACGCGCCACCGCTGCACACCTCGCGGCCCTCGGCGCCGCAGCGCGCCGCTTGCTCGCTGCAGGCGGCCAGGGTGGTGGCCCCGGCGGCTCCGGCCATGCTCATCGCGCTGCCGCCCGCGCCCGCGCTGGCCGGCGGAGCACCGGCGCTGGCGCCGCCGCTCGTGCCACCGGCGCCCCCCGGCACGCCCAGCCCCGGCGCGCCGCTGGTGCCCGCGGCTCCAGGGCTCTGCGCGTTGCCCGCGCTGCCGCCCTGGGCGGCGCCCAGCTCCGCGCCCGTCGGGTCCTCATCCCGCGTGACCTCGGTCTCGGTGATGCCGACGATCTTGGCGCAGGCCAGCGCCGACGCTGCCAGCAACCCGAAGCGAACCCAGCTCGACGAAGCGCGTGACATCAGAAGCTACCTCCCCAGGAGAGCGCCGCACCGCGGCTGTCAGCGCTGAAAGAAAGCCCCTCGTGACGCGCGTGCTCCGGCTGCTCGACGTCGCTCGAGTAGAAAATCATCGCCGTGCCCGCGGCCAGCAGCACCAGCCCCGCGCTCACGCTCACCGTGGCCACCGTGGCGGCGTCGTTCGCGTCATCCCCATCCTGCTTCGCGCCACGACTGCAGCCGCCCACGCAGCCTTGCTCTCGCTCATCCCACAGGGAAAACGCGCGCAGACCGAAGTAGCTGCCCACCCCCAGCGCGACCAGGCCCACCGCGCCGGTGGCATAGCCCCAGCCGCGTGCCGGGTACTCCGAGGCAGCGTCATCTTCCATGCCCAGCTGGCTCTCCATCCCGGCGGGCGGCGCTGGCTCCGGCGTCGCCTCGGCGCGCAGCGGCGGCAAGACCAGGGTCTGCTTGATCCCTGGCTCCGTGCCGATGCGCACGCTCTGCTCGAACGGCTCGAAGCCGGATGCCTGCGCGCGCACCACGTGTGCGCCCGGGTCGACCGGCAGCGGTGTGCCCCAGGCCCCTTGCGCCAGCGGCGTGCCGTCCACCTCGATCGCGAGCTGCGCAGCGTTGGCCGCAGCGGGGACCTCGATCGTCAAGTACGCCAGCTTGCTCTCCAGCGTGCGGATGTGCTCCTCCGCGAAGGTCACGCGCTCGGCGCGGCCATCCCGCCGCGCCTGCACCAGCGCATCCTTGAACGTGGACCACGCCGAAGCCAGCCGCCCCTGCCGCTCCAGGCAGTCCGCCAGGTTGAGCAGGGTGCCGCCGGCGGGATCGAGCGCATGGCTGGCCTTGAACTTGGCGCACGCCTGCTCGTAATCGCCGGCCGCCACGCGGCGCTGCGCCTCTTCAAACAAAGCCTGCGCTGCCGCGGGGTTGCGGGCAGGGGAGGCAGCACCCTCCGCGGCCAGCGCGGGCAGCGCACCGGCGCACAGCAGCACCATCGGAGCAATGAATCGAACCACCACCGCCATGAGCCCTTCCTTCGAGCCCGCGTTGTGCCCGAAGGGGCCTCAAAAATCAAAGGCTGCCCAGGGTGGCCGCATCCAGCACACCGGCGGTTGGTCGCTGCCCGATCTGAAACGCCCCGGACCGGCAGCGTTTTTCGAGAGCTGCTCACTCCTCGCGCAAGACCGCGAGCGGCGGCAGATCCGAGACGCGCCGGCCCACGAACACCCCCACCAGGGTATTGAGCAACAGCGCTGCAACAGCCAGCAGCGCCAGCTCCAGGTACGGGATCTGCGCCGAGGCCTCGAACAACCGCGGCACGGCGGCCCTGCCGATCAGCTCCGCCAGCAGCCAGCCCGAGGCCGTCCCGAACACGGCGAGGAGCGCGTACTCCGCGCCCAGGATGCGCCGTAGATCTGCGCGCGACGCGCCCAGCACCTTGAACAACATGGCCTCGCGCTGCCGCGCAAAGCGCCCGGCCGCCACCGCTCCCCCCAGGATGATCGCGCCCACCAGCAGGGCCAGCGTGCCCAGCGCGGTGAGCACGCGCGAGATGCGGCTCAAGATCAAGAGCACCGTCTGCGCCGCCTCCGTGGCGTCCACCACCGTCAGGTTCGGGTGCTGGGCAACCAGGCGCCCCTGCAGCGCGTGCCGCGCGCTCGCGTCCGGCACGCGCAAGGAGGCCACGAACATCTTCGGCGCGGCCTCGATGTCGCCCGGCGAGAGCAGGATCATCGCGTTGGGCCGCAGCGCCTGCCACTGGATGTCGCGAAAGCTGCTGACCCGTGCCTCGAGCGGCAGGCCGCCGATGTCCAGCCGTAGCGTATCACCCAGCTGTATGCCCAGCGACTTGCCCAGGCCGGTGTCGAGCGAGGCCTCCTGCTGCGCGGGGCGCCCGGACCAGAACTGGCCCGCGCTGAGCGACTCGGACGGCAACATTTCCGCGCGATAAGACACGAAGTACTCGCGCGTGCGCATGCGATCTTCCCAGCTGCGCTGCACGTCGTTGCGCGACACCTGGCTCTGATCCACGGAGCGCTCGTTCACGCCAGCGATGCGGGCGGAGATCATCGGGCTCAGGGTCAACAGCTCGTCGCTCACCGCGCGCAGCTCGCGCTCCACGCTGGCGCGCTGATCCGGCTGGATGTCGATCACGAACAGGTTGGGCAGCTCGGCGCGCTCCTCGATCGCCAGCAGCTGCTGCAGCGAGCGCTGCACGATCAGCAGGCTGCCCAGCAACACGAAGCCCAGCCCGACCGCCACGATCACCGCGCTGGTCTGGTTGCCGGGGCGCTCCAGGTTGGCGATGCCCTGGCGCAGGTGAAAGCTGGGCAGTAGCGGGCCCAGCCGGCGCGCCAGCGCGCGTACCCCCCAGGCCAGCGCAAACAGCGCGGCCAGCGCCACAGCGATGGCCGCGGTGAACAGCGCCGCCACGAACAGCGACTCCGTCTCCGCCGCGGACAGAGCAAACACCGCGCCCACCGCCGTGCTCAGCGCCACCAGGCTGGCCCGGCGCGAGCGCGAGGAGAGCTGCGGGGACGAGCTCATGCGGCCCAGCACGCGCAACGGCGAGACCCCCGCGGTGCGCAGCAGCGGCAGCAAGGTGAAGGCAAACGTGGCGATCACCCCTGCGCCGAAGCCGTGCAGCAGCGCGCCCAGGCTGGGCCGCAAGGTGAGCTGCGCCGGCATCAGCTGCGCCCCCAGCTCACCCGCCACCTCGGCCAGCGCCAGCGGCAGCAAGGAGCCGAGCAGCGCCCCCAGCGCGCTGCCCACCGCCGCGATGCCCAGCGCCAGCAGGCCGTAAATCAGGAACACGTCGCGCGAGCGGGCGCCCACACAGCGCAGGATGGCGGCGTGATCGAGCTTGGTGCGCATGAAGGCGTGCAGCGCCGAGCCAATGCCGAGCGCGCCCAGGAACAGCGTCACCAGGCCCACCACCGTCATGAAGCGCGACAGCCGGGTCAGGAAGCGGCGCACGTTGGACGCCGCCTCGCGCGAGGTGCGCACGTTCACTCGCGCACTCAGCGCCTCATCCCAGTGCGCGTCCTTCCAGGCCTCGGCCTGCTCGGCGGGCAGCGCGAATAGCCGCTCGTATTGCACGCGGCTGCCCGTGGCCAGCAAGCCCGTGGCCGCCAGGTAGCGCTCGTGCAGGAACACGTAGGGCGCCATGGAGAACTCCGCGGCGGGGCTGCCGGGCTGCTTGATGAACTCGCCCAGCACCACTGCCTCCAGCTGGCCGAGCTTCACCCGCTCGCCGGGCGCCAGCGACAGCGCGCGCGCCACGCTTGGATCAACCAGCACGGAGGGCTGCTCGGCGAGGCGAGCCCACTGCGCCGGGGGTGTGCTCTCGATCTGGCCGTAGAAGGGAAAGCCATCCCCCACCGCGCGCACGCGGATCAGGCGCGACTCGGGCGCGGCCGTGTCCTGCGCCGCCGTGTCCTGCGCCGCCGTGCCCTGCGCGGCCCGGGTGAGCATACTGTAGAAGCGCACGGAGGAGGTGGAGCGCACCCCGCGCTGCTCCAGATCCGCCACCAGCGCCTGCGCGCCGCCCTGCTCCAGCGACTGGCCAGAGTCGAGCAGCAGATCCGCGCCCAGGAGCTGCTGCCCCTGGGCCTCGATGTCCTCGCGCAGGCTCAGGGTGAGGGTGCGGATGGCGGTGATGGCCAGCACGCCCAGCGCGATCGACAGCAGACAGAAGAGCAGGGTGCCGCGCGCACGGCGTGTCTCCGCCTGGGCCAGCGCCAGCGCCACCCGCAGCGGGATCACGCGGGCGCGTGCTCCCGGACGGCGCCCGCAGCAGCCGGATCGCGCCGCTCGATCACACGCTCGATGCGGCCGTGGCGCATGCACACCTCGCGCTCGGCACGCGCGGCCAGCTCCGGATTGTGGGTGACCAGCACCAGGGTGGACTCCGCCCGCAGCTCCAGCAGCAGCTCCAGCACCCGCTCGCCCGAGGCCGCGTCCAGGTTGCCGGTGGGCTCATCCGCCAGCAACACCGCGGGGCGCGTGATGGTGGCGCGAGCCAGCGCCACGCGCTGCATCTCGCCGCCCGAGAGCTGCGACGGATAGTGGCGCGCGCGATCGGCCAGCCCCATGCGCTCCAGCAGCTCCGGCGCGCGCGCGGCGAGCCGGGCATCCCCCAGGATCTCCGCCGGCACGCGCACGTTCTCCAGCGCGGTCAAGGTCGGGATGAGCTGAAACGACTGAAAGACAAAGCCGATGTGGCGCCCGCGGAACGCCGACAGCGCGTCCTCGTCCAGATCCGTGATCTGCGTGCCGTCGATGCGCACGTGGCCGCGACTCGGGCGATCTAGCCCGGCCATCAAGCCCAGCAGGGTCGATTTGCCGCTGCCGGACGGACCAGTGATGGCCACGAACTCGCGCGGCTCGATCACCAGGTTCACGTCGTCCAGCACGGTCAGGCTGTGCTTGCCGTCGCGATAGTCTCTACCCAGGCTGCGCGCCTCGATCTGCCCGCTCATGTGCTACTCACGCTGCAGCGCGGACGCTGGAAGAGTAATGCGTGAAGAGAAAATGCGTGAAGAGAATGCGTGAAGAGAATGCGTGAAAAGACGGCACGAACGCGGGCTTGGTGGCAGAGGCCGGCGGGGAGAATTGCACTGGGCGGGCTGGTGGTGGTGCTGCTCGGCCTCATCGGGGTTCGAGTCATCATGGGTCTAGTCTGCACGGATGCCAAGCCCTCGGCGGCCGCGGCCGGCTCTGCGCCTTTCTTTCAGGGGCTGCCCGCCGTGCTCAACATGGCGCACCGTGGGGCATCTCGGGACGCCCCCGAGCACTCACTGCGCGCGTACGAGCTGGCGCTGGAGCAGGGGGCGCAGGTGCTGGAGCTCGATCTGCGCGCCACCAGGGATGGCGTGCTGGTGCTGGCGCACGACGCCACCCTGGAGCGCACCCTGGGGCTACCGCAGCGCTGGGACGAGCTCACCTGGCAGGAGGTGCTGAGCCAGAGCGCCGAGCGCGCGCCGCTGCGGCTCGAGGATGTGCTGGCTCGCTTTCCCGACGTGCACCTCAACCTGGAGCTGAAGGACGAGCAGCCCGCCGTGGCCCGAGCGCTGGCCGAGCTGCTGAAGGTGCAACAGGCGGAGCCGCGTGTGCTGGTGGCCAGCGCACACGACGCGGTGATGCACGAGTTCCGCGCCGCCAGCGGCGGGCGGGTGGCGACCTCCGCGGCCAAGCGCGAAGTACTGCTATTTCATGCCTGCTACCTGCTGGGCAAGGGCTGCTCCGTGCCCTACGTGGCGCTGCAGCTGCCGACGATCGGCTGGCTCGGGCTGACGGACGCGGCCTTCGTGGAGCATGCGCACCGCCAGGGTGTGGTCGTGCACTACTGGACGATCGATGACGCCGAGCGCCAGCGCCAGCTCCTGCTGGCCGGGGCGGACGGCATCATGACCAACCAGCCCGAGGTGCTGGCGCGCACCATCGCCGCGCTGCCGCCGCGCGCCGCCGCTGGCAGCCCCGCCGGGGCCGCGCCGGCCCCGGCTGCGGATGCCCCCGCGATCGTGTTCCTGGGCGACAGCCTCACCGCGGGCCTGGGCTTGCCGGAGAGCCAGGCGCTGCCCGCGCGGATCCAGGCGCGGCTGAACGCCGCAGGCCTGCGCTACCGCACCATCAACGGCGGGCGCTCGGGCGACACCAGCGCCGGGGGTCTGGCGCGCCTGGACTGGTATTTCCGTGACAGCGTCGACCTGCGCGCGCTGGTGATCGGCCTGGGCTCCAACGATGCCATGCGCGGGCTGTCGCTGAGCGCGCTGGGCGACAACCTCGCCCAGATCATCCGCAAGACGCGCGAGCGCAAGCCCGATGCGCTGATCTTTCTCTGGGCGCTGGAGACGTTCCCCAACCTGGGCCCCGACTACGCGCGCGAGTACGCCAGCGTGTTTCCCGCTGTCGCGGAGCGCGAGCAGGTGCAGCTGATCCCGTTTCCGCTGGCCGACGTCGCGGGTAACCCCAAGCTCAACCAGGAGGACGGCATCCACCCCACGGCCGAGGGCACGGAGCTGGTTGCCGATCGCATCTGGGCCGTGTTGCAGCCCGCGCTGGCGGCCCGCCCAGCGCCCTGAGAAGCCGCCGGGCTCCGCCTCGAGATGCCACCCCCTGAAAGACGACGAGGGGACCGCAGCGCGCGGCCCCCTCGCGGGGTCGGGTGAGGACTCGGACCCGACCAGTGGCAAGCTCAGTAATGATGTCAGGCGAGAACTCAGGTGGCGGTCTCAGGCGTCCTTCAGGCGGTCGCAGGCTCCTCGGACTTGGCAAAGATCTTCTTGGCTTTGTCCACGAGCCCGCCGCCCTTCACCTCCACCTTGCGAGAGCTGGCGGCCTTCGCCTTGGGGATGGTCACTGTGAGCACGCCGTTCTCTGCGCGAGCTTCGATCGCGTCGACGTTGGTGCCCTTGGGCAGCATGAAGGAGCGAGAGAAGCTGCCGTAGCTGCGCTCCACCCGGCGATAGCCGGCGCGCTCTTCCTGGTTCTCGTACTTGCGCTCGCCCTTCAGGGTGAGCACGTCGTTCTCGACCTGCACGTCGATCTCGTTCGGGGCGATGCCGGGGATCTCGGCGCGCAGCTGGTAGGCGTTGTCCTGCTCCACCACGTCGACGGCGGGCGTAAAGCTGAGGTTCTCGCGGCTCGCGGGGCCGCCGAAGAAGAGCGAGCTCCAGTCGCGGTCGGCGTAGTCATCACGGAACAGGCTGGTGAACGGGCGATAGAGAGTGAGCATGTCTTTTCTCCTTGTGGCGCACGCCGGTGAGCTCAGTGCGCGGGCCACGCCCGCACGTCAGAGAGCTCCCGCCGCCGCCGGCTGGGGTGAGTCGTCAGGTCATCCGAGGGCGCTGCGCTCAGCAGCCTGCTGCTTTCCCCGCAGCCGCTTTGCCTCGAAAACCGTCGATTGCCTCGACGCCACACAAGATGTGTCGGCCGCTGCACCCTGCAAGGGGGTGGGTGAGATTTTGCAAGCGCCGGACCCGGCTGCTCAGACCGAGTCGAGCGACATCTGCGCCGCGATGATGCCCCCCGGCATACAGCTGCCCGGGAACGAAACACGGGCCCCGGCAGCGCGGGGCCCGCCGGCGTTCAAGCCTGCGGTAGCAGAACCGTTCTGGAGGTCGGTGACCGTTCCAGTTCGAGCCCCGCTGCTGCTCTCGCTGCTGCTGGCCTTTGGCTGCAACCAGCTGAAGGCACTGGCAGGTGGCGAAGCAGACAAGGCCAAGCCTGCGGCAGAGGGCACGCCCGCCAAAGCGGGCGAGCACGGCGGCGAGCCGGCGGCAGAGCATGCGAGGGGAGCGGACGGCACACCCTCCGCCCAGGGCGCCGAGGATCAGGGCAAGAAGAGCGCCCCCGGCGACGCCACGAGCAAACACGCCAAGGGCGACAAGGTCGAGAGCCCCCAGCGCTTTGGCCTGCCCTTCGCGCACGAGGCCTCACCCAGCGAGCCACTGGCGCGGGCCCGCGGCTTCCTCGCCGAGGTGCTAGGCGCCAACGAGACGCAGGTGGCCAAGGGCAAAGGCCATTTTGCACCCTTCATCGACGCCGAGGCGCCGCGCACCACGGTGGTAGCTTGCGCCGACTCGCGCGTACAGGCCAGCGCCTGGGATCAGACGCCAGAGAACGACGACTTCACCATCCGCAACATCGGCAACCAGGTCGAGAACGCGCTGGGCTCGATCGAATACGGCGTGCAGCACCTGCACACGCCGCTGCTCTTGATCGTGGGCCACACGGGCTGCAGCGCGATCAGGGCAGCGCTCGGCAAATCCGCCGGTCTCAGCGAGCCCATCCTGGGCGAGCTCGCCGCGCTGAAGCTGCCACCCGCGCGCAAGGGCGCCAGCGCCGAGGCGGCGATGACCGAGGCGGTGATCGCCAACGTGAACGCCCAGGTCGCGACCGCCACCCAGCACTTCTCCGACCTCGTGCACTCCGGCGAGCTGACGGTGGTGGGCGCCGTGTATGACTTTCGCAACGAGCTGGGCAAGGGATTCGGCAAGCTGCAGCTCATCAACGTCAACACCAACACCGATCCGACCCGGGTCGAGTCCTTTCTCAAGGCGGTGCAGGCCTCGCCCGGCGTGGCGGGCAAGGCCGCCGACCCAAACGTGGAGGAGCGGGTGAAGAAGATCCTGGAGCGCGCACAGCGCGCGTTCCCGGCCGCACGCCGCCCCGACGTGACGGTGTCCTCGGCACAGATCTCCGCCTCAGACCTGGCCGCGCACGGCCAGGGCGGCCACTGATGGTCAGGCCCGACTGATGTCGAAGTCCGCGATCAGCGGGCGGTGGTCGCTCGCCGTCTTGGCCAGCTTGGTCGCGCCCACCTCGAAGTGCGTCAAGCGGACGGAGCCGCGGAAGAACAGCCCGTCCAGCGGGCGCAGCGGCCACGCCGCGGGAAAGGTGTTGCGCAGCGTGCCGGCACGCTCCAGCCGCTGAGGCGCCAGAAAGCGTGGCCCCAGGCTGCCCCACAGATCGTTCAGATCGCCACCCACGATCAACGGCGTGCTGGCGTGCAGATGGTTGAAGGACTCACACTCCACGAAGCGCGCCAGCTGCTTGGCGCGCTCGCTGCCCGCCAGCCCGAGGTGCAGGTTGTGCACCACGAGCGTGCGCCGGTGATCTCCGATGGGCACGCGCACGTGGCCCTGCAGCGCGCCCCGCACCTTGCGCCAGCCGATGGTGAGATCGATGTGCTCGATGTGCGACAGCGGGTATTTCGACAAGATCAGGTTGCCGTAGTAGCCGCGCTTGAAGCAGTGCTCCGGATGAAACGCCGCGTGCATGCCCATGGCCTCGGTCAGCAGCGACACCTGATCTTCCCCATGCAGGCGCGGGATACCGCGAGCTACCTCCTGCAGCAGCAGCACCTCCGCGTCATAGTGCTTCAGGCACTCCACGATGCGCTGCGGGCTGTAGCGCCCATCCGTCCCACCTACACACTTGTGAATGTTCCAGGTGATGACGCGCAGCTTGCGATGATGATCCGATCCTGCGTGCATCACTCCAGCCCTACGGCACCCCTGCGATTTCGGCCAGGCTGTGAGAGAGGGTGGGACACGTAGCAACACCTGGTGAGCGCAGGCAACCGAGTCTACCCCGCACGGGTCGACAATCCAGCTCCGCTTGCGCAGGCGAAACGACGGTGTAAGAAGGGGTGTCTTGTCACTATCGTCCCTTCTTTTCGGTTCCAGCTCATCATCCTGGCGCAGCGCCGGTGCGGTCCGGCGGATCGCGTTCCGTGTAGCGCTCAGTGTGGCGTTCACGCTGTGCGTGGCCGTCCCGGGCGCCGCGCAGCAAGGCACGGGTGGCTCCGGAGGGAGCGGTGGCTCAGGCGGTGGGGGCGGCATGGGCGGGGGTGCTGCGGCCGGCGCTGGCGGCTCGGACGACGGCGCTGCCTGCACGCCGGCGCCGAGCGCCGAGTGCACCGAGCTCTGCCCCACGTTCGATACCTGCTACCTCGCAGCCGGCATGGGCCAGCCCGATCGCCTGTATTACCGCGCCGGCGATCAGCGCTTCGACTGCGACGGTCTCGACTGCGACGCAGCGGCGCTGCGCAAGAACGACTACTGCTGTCAGCGCGGTGAGTTCGCGCCAGACGACGACGACGATGGCGGCGGCTGTACGCTGCCCGCAGCAGTTGGTGTGAGCGGCAGCTCAGGAAGCAGCGCGCCGTGGCTCGGCGTGCTCGTCGGCGCTGGCGCGCTGGCCCTCGGGCGCGCTCGCCGGCGCAGCCGGCTCCAGCAGCGCCGCTAGCTCCGCGACGTGCGGGTCCACGATCTCCAGCGCCGTGAGCGCGGCGTGAAGCTTCAGCACGTACTCCACGTTCGTGCCACTGGGACCAGCGGAGCGCTGCACCTGCAGCGCCATCTCTGCCAGCGAGGCGGGGCCCAGGTACTCCGGGTTGTCCGGGCGCGCGACGTACAGCAGCGCTGGCCAGCGCCCACAGCGCGGCCCGTCAGCGCACTGAAAGTCGACCACGTGGCGCTCGTACCCGCCCTGTTCGCGGTGGTCCAGCCGCTCCAGGATGCTCTCCACCGCGCTCGGCGCAAGGCGATAGGCAACACCCCAGCAAGCCAGCTCGGGCTCGCAGCTGAGGGTGACCACGCGCCCCGGCGCTCCGGGCAGCCCGCGGTGATCCGTCGACCCCTGCCAGAAGCGCCGCGACCAGCCCGTCACGTAGCCGCGCGCGCGGTCCACGTATTCAAAGCCAGGGCGCCACAGCAGCGAGCCATAGGCAAACAGCCAGACCGGAAGGTCAGATGAATCGGGCATGGTTCAGCGCAGCCAGTTCTACTCTCGCTCGAGGGCCCCGAATGTTCCAGAATCTCGCCATGAATGCACTGTCCGGCTTGCGCTTCGACAACACCTTTCAGCGCAGCCTACCCGCAGACCCGGAACGGAGCGATCGTCGCCGCCAGGTGCTGGGAGCGTGTTTCTCCAATGTATCACCAACGCCGGTGAAGGCTCCCCGCCTGCTCGGCTACAGCAAGGAGGCGGCGGCGCTGATCGACCTCTCCCCGGCAGAGGTGGAGTCGCCCCACTTCGTGGAGGTGTTCTCCGGCAACCGGGTGCTCGCACAGATGCAACCGTACGCCGCCTGCTACGGCGGGCATCAGTTCGGCAACTGGGCGGGGCAGCTGGGGGACGGCCGAGCCATCACCCTGGGTGAGGTGTACAACGCCGCGGGCCAGCGCTGGGAGCTGCAGCTGAAGGGGGCAGGGCCCACGCCATACTCGCGCACGGCCGACGGCCGTGCCGTGGTGCGCTCCAGCGTGCGCGAGTTCCTGTGCAGCGAGGCGATGTTTCACCTCGGTGTGCCCACCACCCGCGCGCTGTGCCTGATCGGCACGGGCGAGACCGTCATCCGCGACATGTTCTACGACGGCCGCCCCCGGCCCGAACCCGGCGCCGTGGTGTGCCGGATGGCGCCCAGCTTCCTGCGCTTTGGCAACTACGAGATCCTCGCTTCGCGTCGGGACGAGGCCACGCTGCGCAAGCTCACCGACTACACGCTGAGCGCGCTCTTCCCCGAGCTCGGCGCGCCTGCCGGGCAGCAGCACGGCCCGGAGCACTACGTCGCGCTGTTCGCCGAGGTGTGCCGCCGCACTGCGCTGATGATCGCGCACTGGATGCGGGTCGGCTTCGTACATGGCGTGATGAACACCGACAACATGTCGATCCTGGGCCTGACCATCGACTACGGCCCGTATGGCTGGCTCGACGACTTCAGCCCGGGCTGGACCCCGAACACCACCGATCGCAACGGCCGCCGCTATCGCTTTGCGCATCAGCCGGGCATCGCGCTCTGGAACCTGGTGCGCTTCGCCGAGGCGCTCTTGCCGCTGGTGGGCAGCGCCAAGCCGCTGGAAGAGGCGCTCAGCCAGTACGAGCGTACCTTGCGCGAGCGCCTGCTGGAGCTGCAGCTCGCCAAGCTCGGCTTCAGTCCCGCCGAGCGCGCGCGCGCGACCGATCGCGAGCAGGGCTCCAGCGCAGACACGGGGGAGGCGCCGCCGCTCGGCGTGGAGCTGGGCGATGGCCTGATCGACGAGCTGCTGCAGCTGCTCACCTCGGTCGAGACGGACATGACGATCTTCTATCGAGCCCTGGGCGGCGTGCCTGTCGACAGTGGGTGGCTGGGGGGCTCGGATCCTCAGCTCACCGCGTTCCTGCAGGAAGCCCTCTATACGCCCGCGGCATGCCCGCCCGAGCTGCAAGCGCGCTGGGCGCGCTGGGTACGCCGCTACGTGCAGGCGCAGCTCGATCACGGGCCCGCGGCGGAAGAGCGGCGCTCGCGCATGCTCGCCGCCAACCCCAAATACGTGCTGCGCAACTACCTGGCCCAGCTGGCCATCGACGAGGTCGAGCAGGGCGAGACGGCCAAGCTCGATCAGCTCCTGGACGTCCTGCGCCGGCCTTATGATGAGCAGCCGCAGCACGAGGAGCTGGCAGCGAAGCGGCCTGACTGGGCGCGCGATCGCCCGGGCTGCTCGATGCTCTCCTGCAGCTCCTGAGCTGGCGGCACGGGCGCCCTCGCGCCGGCCCGTACCACTGGCGTCCCGGCCGGAACAAACTGCAAAAATGCCGAGCCCAAATGCGCGAGAGGGCTTGCTGATCCGAATGTCAGTAGGGTAGATGGGCACCATCCTCTTGCAGCCCCGGGGCTTCCCCAAAGGAGCCCTGGGCTGCCACCCACAGCCGAGGCGAGATCTCGTATGTGGGCGATTGGTGAGAGTAGCTGCTCGTGAGAGCACTCTCCGCGGATCGAGGAGGAGCTGCCTTGCGAAGATGGCGGAATTGGCAGACGCGCTAGATTCAGGTTCTAGTGTCCGAAAGGACGTGGAGGTTCAAGTCCTCTTCTTCGCACCAAGCGTTACTGGGGGGCCGCTGCGTGATGGCTCGGCGTCGGGATGACGCGCGAGAGCGGCACGTAAGCGGTAGAGGTGGGGGCAGATGCGGGCGGCACCGTGATCAGCGGGCTGCGCTCGTACGCGTGCGATGGCTGCCAGAGTGGGCGGCAGCGTCTCGACGGCGCCCCCCACGCCAAATGCAAACGGCGCAGGCCTCTTCAAGGAAGACCTGCGCCGTTCGTTTGCGCTCAGCCCTGCGGGCTTCCCCGCTCCACCGGCAGCTGATCTGCAGCGGCCAGCTGCCCAGAGGGCGGCATGCCTGGGCTGCGCCGCAGCCAGCCAGGAACGATCAGGCTGATGGGCAACACGCGCTCGCGCCGCTGCTCCTCCTCCAGGTGCCGCCGCCGCGCCTTGAGCATGTCGCGCAAGGTGATGTTGCCAACCAGGCGTCGCGGATTCTGGCGCTGCACGACCGGCAGGCTAGTGAGCCCCGTCTCGGCCATGCGATTCATCACCGCACGGAGCGACTCATCGGCGAAGGCGGTGACCGGCTGGTGCAGCACCGTCTGCAGCGCGGCGTCCTCACCGTCGCTCTCCGCCCATTGCTCCAGCATCCAGCGCGTCACCACCCCAACCAGGTCTCCCGCTGGCTCCACCACCGCGAACAGGCTCTGACCACGGCGCCGCCCATTGATCGCCTCGGCGATTTCATGGCGCCTCACTCCGACGGGGATGGCCGCCACGTCGCTGGCCATCACCTCGCGCACGAACAGGATCTCCAGCGGATCGGTCGCATACTCGCGGGTCAGGTGAAAGCCCCGACGGCTGACCTTTTCCGTCAGGATCGAGCGGCGTAGCAGCACGACGGTGCTGGCGTGCGCCACGGTCACGGCGATCAACAGCGGTAGCAGCAGCTCGATGTCGTGGGTCAGCTCGAGCACGAAGACGATGGCCATCAAGGGCGAGCGCATCGTACCGCCCAGGATGGCGCCCATGCTGATCACCTGCCAGAAGCCCGGGCCCATGTCCGGTAGCCACTGGGCCTCCACCCCGCCCAGCGCCGCGCCCATCATCAGCAGCGGCGCCAGCACGCCCCCGGAGGTGCCCGAGCCCAGAGACACGGACCAGATGGTCCACTTGACCACGAGCAAGACCAGCAGCGCCGAGCCGAGCAGCTTGCCCTGCAGCAGCTCCTCGATCACGTCGTAGCCCACGCCCAGCGCGTGCGGGTAAATGAGGCCGCCGATGCCGATCACCACGCCGCCCAGGGCCGGCCACCACATCCAGTGAATCGGTAGCTTCTCGAACAGATCTTCAAAGGTGTACACGCTGACGGTGAGCGCGCCGGAGAGCGCCGCGGCGAGCAGACCGCACAGCAGGCACGCCGCGACCGCCGCCGGGCTCAGCGCGCTGACATGCGCTGGCAGCGTGAACAGCGCACCGCCGCCCAACAGCGGGGGCCGCAGCACGGCGGCAGTGGCGCTGGCCAGCGCCACCGGGATGAAGCTGCGTGGCTTCCACTCGAACAGCAGCAGCTCCACCGCCAGCAAGGTGGCGGCGATGGGCGAGCCAAAGGTGGCAGACATGCCTGCGGCGGCGCCCGCCACCAGCAGGGTCTTGCGCTCGGCGCTGGTCAGGTGAAACAGCTGCGCACACAGCGAGCCCAGCGCACCGCCCGTCATGATGATGGGGCCCTCTGCGCCGAATGGCCCGCCGGAGCCGATGGACACGGCCGCGGAGACCGGCTTGAGCACGGCCACCTTGGGCTCCACGCGGCTGCCGCGCAGCAGGATGGCCTCGATCGCCTCCGGGATGCCGTGCCCGCGGATGCGCTCCGAGCCGAAGCGCGCCATGAAGCCGATGATGAGCGCGCCCAGCACCGGTACGATCACCACCATGACCCCCAGGTGATGATCTGCAGGTGAGGCAGGCGCCGTGCTCCAGCGCTGAAAGAAGAACAGGTTCGTGAACAGGCTGATCATGCTCGACAGCCCGAGCGCCACGAACGCCGCCAGTGCGCCCACCGCGATGGCGAGCAGGGTGATCGGCAAGACGCGCCGACTGGTCGTGAAATCTCCGAGCTCCCGCGGGAGCCGAACGGGTTTAGTTCTCGTTGTTGCCAATATATCGAGACTCGATATATTGCGGCGGCGGCGATTGCCAGTACGATTCCATCGCCGAGCGCACGGGCGCAGGGCCAAAAAGGCCCCGTGGCGTCCCGCTGCGGTACGGTGAGCCGGGGGTCGAAATGCCCGTGCCGGAGCTTGCCGCTTGGCGGAGCCGCGTCCCGGGCTCAACCTGATCTGCTGAGCTCGTTCAGCTGACGTTGCTCAGCGCATGCGGCTCAGCTCACGTGGCTCGAAGGGAGGCTCTGATGACTGCACAGGCGAGCACGCACGAAGCTCGAGCGCGCACATCCGGCGCTGCCGCGCTCCAGACGGACGGCGATCAGGACGAGGCCATGCTCCAGCTCTTTGATGGCATCGCCGTGGCGCTCAACAGCGGCGACGCCGCGGCGATCGCTTCGGCATGGGAGACACCCGCGCTGGTCGTAGGTGACAGCGGCATTCATGCCGTGCGCGCGCGTGCCGAGGTGGAGTCCTTCTTCGCAGGGGCGCGGGAGCAGTACACCTCGCGCGGTATCACTGCCACTCGCGCCGAGATCGTGCGCGTCAGCTGGGTCGGCTCTCGCACCGCCATCGCCGAGGTGCGCTGGCCGCTGCTCGATGAACGAAACCGCGAGCTGGGTGAGGAGCGCACCACCTACACGCTGCGCCTGAACGAAAGCGGCGAGCCGAAGATCCACGCCGCGGTGACGCACACGCCTGCCACGCACTGAGGCGTGCGAGCCGCCGCAGCCGCTAGCGGGCACGCCTTCGGGTACTGGCGGCCGCCATCTTCCTCGTGCCAGGGGCCAGTGGCCGGCGCGTCACGGCAACGGGCCTCCACGGGCGGTACCTTCGGTCGTTACTCATCGAGCCAGGGGCGGCGCGAGCGTAGCTGGCATCCCGCGTGCAGTGGCCAGCGGCGGAACGAGCGGGGGGAGCTCAGGGGGGGGCGAGCCAGTTGCCATCGACCGGAGCTTCACGGCTGGGACCCGCGCGCCGCGGAGGAAGCATGATGAAACATTTGCTGCTGGTTGCGAGTATCACCTCGTCCCTCTCACTGGGCTGCGGGGCAAAGCAGGCCTTGGTCCAGCAGAAGGATGCCCGCGCTGTAGCCACTGAAATGACTGCACCGAGCATCGACTACCGCCGTCATGCCAGCGATCGCTTGAGCCTGCTGCAGCGAGAGATGCTGCGCATCTCGGCCCGGCTGGAGCGTGAGGGCACGGGGAGCGAGCGCACGCGCTGGCAGCAAGAGCTGAGCGACATCGAGCATGACCGCGCGCTGCTCGCCATGCAGCTGAGCCACACAGAGGAGACTCCGCAGCAGGACTGGCTCGCCACCCATGGTCTACTGGCTGAGCTGATCGATGCTCTGTACGAGGTCGGTGCTCGCACCGCGCTTCAGATCGACCTGGAGATGGCGGCAGAGCGGCGCTCGGGCGCACGCTCCCCGTGACGAGCCGTCACCGCGAGCAGCGACCCGTCAGAGATGGCGGGTCTCGGCGGGTGTCTGCCACCAGTTGTCATGGCGGCCGTCGAAGTACTGGATGGGCGCGGCCAGCAACTCTGCCGGCTCCAGGTCATCCAGGCAGGCCACGTTGATGGCCACGTACGCGCCGTCGTTCCACTCCGCCGCGTCCACCCACGAGTAGGGCATTACCCCGCAGTGCTTGCAAAACCCGCCGTGCCCCTGCGCCTCACCCGGGCGGTATTTGCTCAGCTCGGACTCGCCACCGAGGGCACGAAAATCCTCCGGACGGGCGCGTACGCTCCACCAGCGCCGCTTCCAGCAGCTGGTGCAGTTACACTTACCGGTGCCCTGAGTCAGATCGATGTCGGCCTCAAATCGCACGCGCTTGCACTGACAGCTGCCTTGATAGGTTCGTTTGCTCATGCGCAGCAGGATAGACCCAATAGCGGACAGGATGTGTCCTCGATGATGCCGCCGAGGGGCGGCGCCTGCCCGTGGCAACGTTCCTCGCCCGGAAGCTCAGGCGCCAATGGCACGCGGGTTGCGTACAGCTCGTTGGCGGGCGCACCAGTCCAGTCACCACCCGCTGGCGTCCGCGAAAGGAAGGCAAGATGGGGTTCTTCAGTCGTCTGCTCGGAGGCGAGGCGGCGCCACGCGCCCAGCACCAGCGTGCGGCCCGCGCGCCGGCGCAGTCAGAAGATGCGCAGGCCATCGAGCGCTACCGCTACATGATCCGCACGGCGCCGCCCGACACGCTGGAGCAGGCGCACGCCGAGGCCTTTGCCAGGCTGAGCCCCGTGCAGCGCCGCCGCCTCGTCCAGGAGCTGGCTCGCACCGCCCCCTCCGAGGAGCGCGCCGCCATCGAGGGCACGTCGACGGAAGACGCGCCGGCGCTGGCGCGGATCGCCACCCGGGCCGAGCTCCGGGAGCCCGGGGTCATGGAACGTACCCTCGGCCAGCCAGGCCTGGGCTTTGGCGCCGGGCTGTTGGGCAGCTTCGCCGCGGGCTTCATCGGCAGCATGGTCGCGCAGAGCTTCTTCTCGACCATGGGCGGCTTCGGGGATGTCGGCGCGGCAGACGTCTCGGGCAATGCCGATGACGCGACCAGCGACGAGGCAGCCGACGATGACTTCGGCATCGGCGATCTCGGCGGCGACGATTTCAGCGGCGGCGACTTCGGCGATCTCTAGCGCTCCAGCGCTCGTCCGCGTCAGAGCACGCGCATCATCAGCGCCGCACCACCGAGGCCCAGCACGATCACCAGCGCCGTCGACAGCGCGAGCCGGCGGGTCAGCTCCGCCGAGCCGGAGACGCGCGCCACGAGCACGATGTTGACGGCGGCGCTGGCCAGCGTGGCCAGCAGCGCGCCCACCCCCGCCGTGATGGGCGTGATGCTGCCCGTCGCGGCGAGCATCGCCGCGGCCGCCACTGCCGAGGCGCTGGACACGACCCCGCCCGCCAGGCTCACCGCGTAGAAGCCGTACTGGCCGAGGAAGTCGTGAGCAAGCGTCTCCGCCACCTGCAACAGCACGAGGATCGCCCCGAACTTCAGCGCAGTGAGCAGCGAGAAGGGCGACTTCAGCTCGAACGGCCGCGCCTCTGCCTCCTGCAGCTCCGGCCGCGACGTGAACCAGCCGAGAGCCGCGCTGGAGACGCACATCAGCGCCAGCGGAGCGGCGGAGACGCCGAGGGAGCTGCGGTGCAACAGGCCGAGCACCACGGCGTTGCGCAGGGCCATGGCGGCGACCGAGAACATGATGCCGCGGTAGGCGATCTTGGCTAGCGCCGGGCTCATGCCGGCCAGGCGCGAGGCCAGCTCCGTCACCGTCACCGTGCTGTTGACCAGACCCCCGAGGAAGCCGCCGATCTCGATGCCTCGGCTGCCAAACAGCTTCCAGAGCACGTAGTTGGCAAAGCCGATGCCGGCGATCAGGAGCACCGTGAGCCAGGCCGCGCGCGGCTGCACCAGGCTCCACGGGTCGACCGCCTGCTCCGGCAACACCGGGTAGATCGCGAAGGCGAGGATGCCGAGCACGATGGCGGAGCGCAGCTCCTGAGCGGTGAGCTTGTGCCCGAACTCCGCCAGGCTCTCCTTCCACGACAGCAGCCCGGCCGTCACGAAGGCGATGGCCACCGGCATGACCCGCTGTCCGAGCCCGCACAGCACCCCCGTGAAGAAGATCACGAACAGCGCGGCGGAGGTGGTCAACTCCGTGCTCTGCTCCGCGCGCATGCTTTGCAGGTTCAGGAACACCACCAGCAGGGCCACCAGCCCCGCGCCCGCCACCGCGTGGCTCTCCCCCATCAGCCCGCCCAGCGAGCCCAGCAACGAGACCAGCCCGAACGTGCGCAGGCCCGCCTCCTTGCCGCGCCACTCGCGCTCCAGCCCCACCAGCAGCCCGATCAGCAGCGCCAGGCTGACGCGAGCCAGCACATCGAGTGGGACCCAATCGGCGGTAACGGGCAAGCTTTCCATTCTACGGGCCGTGCTAGCATTTCCTTCGTTGCCATGTTTCGCCCAGCGCCCGGTGCCGTCGTGAGCAGCCGCTATCGGCTGCAACGAGCGATCGGCTACGGCGCGATGGGCGAGATCTGGCGGGCCCACGATCTCGAGCTCGATGGCCGCTGCGCCCTGAAATTCGTGCTGGGGCATCTTGCCATCGATGCAGGGGTGCGCGCGCGGCTGCAGCGCGAGGCGCTGACGGCCGCCCGCCTGCGCTCCCCGCACGTCGTGCGGGTGCTCGGGCTGGGGGAGCAGCAGGGTGCGATGTACCTGGCGATGGAGCTGCTGGAGGGGGAAGCGCTGTCGGCGCGGCTCGGCCGGGGCGAGCTGCTGAGTCCGGGGCAGACGGTGGCTCTGCTACGCCAGGTGGCCGCCGCGCTGGAGGAAGCGCATGCGGCGGGCATCGTCCATCGCGATCTCAAGCCGGACAATCTGTGGCTGTGCGCCGGCCCCGAGCTGCTGGTGAAGGTGCTGGATTTCGGCCTGGCGCAGACGCGCCAGGGCGCAGGCGCGGAGCCCGCGGCCCGCGGAGCGCTGTTGGGCACACCGCACTACATGAGCCCGGAGCAGGCACTGGCGGAGGGCGAGGTGGATCACCGCGCGGATCTCTGGTCCCTCGCGATCGTCGCGGTGCAGTGCCTGACCGGCAAGCGCCCGTTCGAGGCCCGTGGCGTCGCGCCGCTGCTGCTGGCCCTGGTGGATCAGGCGCCACCGGCGCTCGCAGCGCTCGGGCCAGAGCTGCCGGGCGAGCTGGAGGGCTGGTGGCAGCGCGCGCTGCAGCGCGCCCCGGAGCAGCGCTTTCAGTCCGCGACGGCGCTGGTGGACGCGCTCGAGCGCGGGCTCGGTGCGACAGCGGGCGCCTGAATCTGGACGGCTCGAGCCCCACTGGATATCGTCGCAGCGTCTAGCGCGGCGCCATGCCGCGCTCGTGAGTTTTTTCGACAGGGGGTTCAGGTGAGCCAGAGTGCATCACGGCGCGGCGCTGCACGCGCGGAGGTCATCGGTGTCGTAACGCTCGCTGCCGCGGTCACGGCCGTGGCCACGCTGTCACTCGCAGGCTGCCAGCGAACGCAGGGCGCACCTGCCGCGACCCAGCCACCAGCGCCGCCCGAGACGCCCGGGCCACGGCAGCCGGGCGGGAGCGGCGCCCCCGCTGCCGAGCGGCGCTACTCGCCGTTCGGCAGCTACGCTGCGCTACCTTCGTGGTCGGGCTGGTGTGGCTTGCACGCGGACGTGGCCGCGTGCGCAGAGCCACTGCAGCGGGCCGTCGCTCAGCAGAGCGCGCGGAGCCGCCCGACCGTGCGCCAGCATGCCTTCTTGCTGTGGTCCTCTATCTGGGCGCCCATCGCTCCCGAACACGCCAGGCCCGCGCAGGGCCGCAATGAGGCCAGGGAACAGCGCACCAGCCTGTATGGCACTACGGGCTGCTGGTCGAAGTTTGCCGATGGCAGCGCGGCCTGCAGCGGGATCTACCCAATCTGGATGACGTGGCCGAACACCGGCAACCCCTACGCGCTCCCGGGCACGGCGCAAGCGCTGCCTGGCGCCGCCGCCAGCAGCAGCGGCACGGCTCCCGCCGCTCCGGCGCCCGGCGTCCAGGTGGGCCAGACGCTGCGTACCAAGCGGCGGGCGCACAGCGTGCCACCGGTCCAGGGTGCTCCAGACCCGACCCGCAAACAGACGGTCAACCCCGACGCGCCCACCTACGCCTTGCCGCCGCTCGCCCTGAGCAAGCAGTGCGGTATCACGCCACAGCAAGCGAGCAAGCTGCTCGCCGAGCAGAAGTACACGGAGCTCGCCGGCGCCTGCGAGCAGGCCGGCGCGCCCGGGGTGTTCTGCCCGCCGGCAGCGGGGCAGCCTCCCGCCCTGTGCGATGGCAGCGCGTTCGTGAACCAGGGCGATGTGATGATCGCCACCGAGTCACTCTCCGCGGAAGGCTACGAGGAGATCCAGCAGAACGCGCTCTACGATCAGAGCATGCTGGCCAAGCTGTACCAGTCCCAGCAGAACACCATTCCCCAGCTGCTCAGCGGCAGGTTCATCTCCACCAAGCACATGTTCTGGCCGGTGAAGGGCTGCAAGCCCGGCGTGCAGGCGGGGCAACCCGGCTGTCGCGTGCGCTACGGCGCGCTGCCACCCTGGGTGCCCAAGGATTTCCGGGGCATCAGCTACGCCAGCAACGCGGACTACCTGGGCTACGAGCGCTGGAAGAGCGTGGTGGCCATCGACACCTGCGAGGCTGCGCCGGGCGCGGAGTGCGCGAAGGGTAGCGAGGCCAGCTTGCGGCTCGCACACGTGAAGGGTGCGCGGCCGATCACCACCAAGAACCCGAAGGTCTATCCGGCGCGCGCCTTTCTGCACGTGCAGGTCTCTCAGGAGGTCTTGCAGAGCTACTTCACCGCGACCGATCGCGCGTTGCTCGATCAGGCGGCCATCTGGGCCTACGGTGACGAGTCGAACGGCTTCGAGGCGGGCGACTTCCTCGTGGTCGCGGCCATGCACGTGAACACGAAAGAGCTGCCCACCTGGGCCTTGCAGAGCGTGTGGTGGAGCCCGATGAGCGACAGCCTCGCGGAGTGTCCGCTCGACGAGTACGATCACTGCTTCGGACAGGCTGGAGGATACGCGGCCACGGCTCCGCCCGCTGCCGGGTCCGCCGGTGCGGCCGGCGCTGCTGCCAGCGCGGAGCCCAACCCGTATTCAGGCTTGACCCAGGCGCAGATCACCAGCATCGACGCGCACGTCGGCAGCACCTGGCGGGCGCAGTACCTGCTCACCGACTCGTACGGCATCAACTACGAGCTGAACGGCACCCCCGCCCAGGTCAGCAGCTACTTCAAGGGCAAGCCCCCGGCCTGGGCCAGCGTGGGGCCAACGGGGCAACCCCTGCCAGTCCTGCCCGTATCCGCCAACGTCTACATCGAGCCCGTGATCCATCCGCTCGGCACGGAGTGCCAGAACTGTCATCGCCGCGCCGGCTATCCCGGCAAGGCGTGTGCAAAGGGTGAGTATCCAGGCGGTTGTGGCCGCGCCGGCTACCAGACGGCGCAGTGCCCGGATCTACTGGGAGACTACGGCGTGCCGGCACGCGATGCGTGCATGACAACACCCTGGGCGTGGCACGGCCCGAACGGCAACGACTGCAAGCAGACGGACGGGACGCTCTGCAACGGCAAGGAAGCGCTGCCCGTGCTGAACACGGACTGGGTCTGGATCATCGCGGACGGCCACGTGCAGAAGCGCTGAAGGCGCCGCACCGCCCGCTGCGCGCAGCTCCTTCCGGGCGGCGCGCGGCTCACGGCCAGCAGCGGCGCGCAGCTCAGTTCAAATCGAGCTCAGTTCAAGTCGAGCTCAGTTCAAGTCGAGCTCAGTTCAAGTCGAGACTATGGCGCCGCAGTTGGTCGAAGCTGACGTGCTCGAGCGCTCGCTCGTGCGTGCAGGCCAGATACACCGGTGGCGCGCAGCCAGCCTCCAGCGCTTCTTTCCAGCGGTCCGCGCACAGGCACCAGCGATCGCCCGGCTGCAGCCCCGGAAAGCCAAACTGCGGCATCGGGGTGCTCAGGTCATTACCCCGTGCGCGGCTGAACGCGAGGAACTCGGCCGTCATCTTCGCGCACACCACGTGCGCCCCGCGATCCTCCGCGCTCGTGTTACAGCAGCCGTCGCGGAAGAAGCCGGTGCGCGGCCGGTCACTGCACGTCTCGAGGGGGCGGCCGAGCACGCTCAGGCCCACGACGTCATTGCCGGGCGATGCCGCGGCCGGGGGATCATCCGAGGGTGGTCTGCGCGAGCTCATCTCGCCATTTCGGACGAGCTCGCGCCGCTTTGCAACCTTTCGCACCATGTTGCAATGACTCTAAAATCACAGTCAGGATAGACCCTGACGGGCACGCAGCCGCGGCAACGGTCGCCGCCCCGTCACATAGGGTTCAGCTCGTGCTGCGCGAGCAGCGGTGGAAGCTTTGCCCGGCACTTTGGCACCGGGGGGCGCTCGTCGCGGTAGAGCGCGCGCGCTGAAGCTGGTAGAGGTCCAGGTGGATCAGGGCGCGGACGTGACGAGGTCCTCGTTGCGTGGCCAGTCCGCGGAAAGGAACACTTGCCGGGGCAGCATCCAGAGGAAGAGGTCGCGAGCGCTCCGGCCGAGGGTGAGCTAGCCCGCGGCCGCGCGCTGGAAGACGGATCTATCTTCGCCAGCTACGTGCTCACCGGCCTGCTCGGCAGCGGCGGGCTGAGCCGCGTGTACCGTGCACGGCACCTGACCCTCGGGCACGAGGTGGCGCTGAAGCTCTATGAGCCCGCTGCTGCGCCGGGTCCGTCCGGGCTCGCGCGCTTCTTGCGCGAGGCGCGCCTGGCGGCCAGCGTGCGTCACCCGCACGTGGTCCAGACCCAGGACGCGGGGGTGCATGACGGCTTGCCCTTCGTGGTGCTGGAGCTGCTGGAGGGGCGGGATCTGGAGGCGCGGCTGCGCGCCGAGCGCACCATCGAGGAGCTCGAGCTGATCGAGCTGACGATTCCGATTGTGGCGGCGCTGATGGCGTTGCACGCGCAGGGGCTCATCCACGGCGATCTCGGCCCGGGCAACATCTTCCTGGCGAGCACTCCCCAGCGAGCGGACGTGCCCAAGCTGCTCGACATCGGTATCACCAAGCCGCATCGCTGGTTGCGCCTGAGCGCCGCGGCTCGGCAGCGGCTGATGGGCTCGCCCCTGTACATGGCACCCGAAGCCATGCTCGGTCACGAGCTCACGCAAGCTTCGGACCAATATTCGCTCGGCCTCATCCTGTATGAGTGCGTCACCGGAGTGAACCCGTTCATCGCCAGCAGCCTGAAAGAGAGCGTGCGCCTGATCATCGCGGGCCAGCGCCTGGCCGTGCTGGAGCAGAGCGTCGCGCCCTCGCCGGGGCTGGCCACCATCATCGAGCGCGCGCTGAGCGTGGACCCGGCGGAGCGCTTTCCCGATCTCGCCTCGCTCGGTCGGGCACTGCTGCGCCTGGCAGACCAGCGGACGCGCGCGGCGTGGGAGTTCAGCTTCCAGCCAGAGCCGCGCGCGCCGGCTTCTTTCACCATGACCACGCGCCGCTTGCCCCCAGCCCGGCAAACCACGCACTCGCGCTGGGGCGCAGCCGGGGTCGCCCTGGCGGTGCTGGGCTGGGTCACGGCGGCGATCGTCGGCCTCGCCACCACCCGTCCAGATCCCGAGCAGGCGTACGTCCTGCTCGGGCCAGCCCCCGGGGCCAACACCTGGGCGCGCGAGCCCCGCGGCGGGCCAACGGGGTCAGCAGCGCAAGCGCCCTGTCGAGATGTTGCCGCAGCAGACGGCATGGAGAGCGAGTTGGCTGCGGTCGATGGCAGCGAAGCGAGTGCCGTCACCTCGGCGGGAGACGGCATCCAAACCATGGTGAGCCAGCTCCTGCCAGCGGCTGGGGCAGGGCAGGGCGGCAGCGCCGGGCTGCCGCTCACCGGGCTGGAGCTGCCCATCGAGGCTGCGGCCGTGGACGCCGTCGAGGGCGGGCCAGCGCTCGAGCCGTCACCGGCCCTGTCCGGTGGGGGTGGCTCGCCCAGCGCTGGCATTGCGCTGCCAGCGCGCGGCACGAACAATGCGCCCATCTTCGACTGAGCGCCGCCGGCGGCTCCCCACTCGCACCTCGAGCCCGCTGGCGCCCGCGCCCCCGCCGCGCCAGTGGCGCTATGTCTGTCCGCCTGCCACGCGCAGGCTCTCGCCGGTGATCCAGTGCGCTTCGTCGCTGGCCAGGAACACCGCCACGGGTGCGATGTCCTGGGGCTGCCCCACCCTCCCGAGCGGCGTGCTGGCGACGAACTGCTTCTCCAGCTCGGTGCCAAAGACGCCCACCGCACGCGAGCCCTCCGTCTCGGTGAAGCCCGGGCTGAGCGAGTTCACGCGGATCTTGCGCGGGCCCAGCTCGCGGGCGAGCACGCGCGTGACCGAGTCGAGCGCCGCCTTGGTGGCCGCGTACACCAGCTGACCCGGGCCGGGATTGGTGGCCACCACCGAGCTGACATTGATCACGCTGCCGCCTGCCGCACCGAAGTGCCGCGCCGCCGCCTGCGTCACCAGGATCGCGCCCAGCACGTTGGTGTCGAACTCGCGGTGAAACTCCTGCGGCGTCACAGACTCCAGCGCGTCGAAGCGGAAAATGCCGGCATTGTTCACGACGATGTCGGGCGCGCCAAACTCGCCCAGCGCGCGCGCGAACAGCCGCTCGACGTCGTCCGGCCGCGCCACGTCGGCCTGCACGGCGATCGCACGTCCGTCGCGCTTCAGGATCTCCTGCACGACCCGCTCGGCCCCCGCGGCATCCGAGGCGTAGTTCACGATCACCGCCGCGCCAGCGGCGCCCAGTGCCTGCGCAATGCCCGCGCCAATGCCCTTCGATGCCCCCGTCACCACCGCCACCTTGCCCTTCAGCTTGCTCATGTCCGCTCCAATTCGATACATAGACAATTGTCTAACTATAAATGATTGAAAACGGGCGTTTTCCGGCGCAACCACACGCCGCCGCCCGTCAGTTAGACCAACATCTAAGTATCGCCCACCACCCCGTCAAGGGGACCGTCACGACGTGCCCGTGACCGTGCCCTAAAAAAACCTCGGCGGCCCCACCAAGCCCCAAACAAGACAAGACCGGCAAAGAAGGCTTCCAACCGGAAGCCTACACCACGGTAATCCGCCGAACATCCGCGGCTGGCACCGGCGGCGTCATGGCGCTCGCTCGATCCGCCAGCTTCTGGGCCAGCGCCACCCGGCGCACAAACAGCCGCAGCCAGTCCGCCAGCGGCCGCTTGCCGTCGTAGCTGGCGATCTGCGGCGCGTTGCCCCCGAGCAACTGCTGGCGCACCGACTGCAGCACCCAGTCCACGAACTCCTCGTCAGAGTTCTCACGCGCGGCCACCCCACGCAGCGGGCTCAGATACGCCTCTTCCAGCGCCCTGCACGCCTCCGCGTCCTGCCGCGCGCAAGCGCAGCACAGAAACAAGCTGGCCGCGGTGAGCGGGGGCTCCGCCGCCCAGCCGAGCGTATCCAGATGGGCGCTCCAGACCTCGAAGCCGAGCGACACCCCCGGCCACTTTGCTCGTGCCTGCTCGAAGGCCAGCTGCCGCGCGCTGCTCATGGTGCGGCGATGTTAGCTGACCCATAAGCGCTTGGCGACCATGGCGTAAAGGTCGCCCGGGGCAATGCCACGCCCATGCAGGCACCACCGGACTCCGTCGCACCTCGCCACGGGGGCTCGAGCCCTCAGCGGGCAAGGCCTCGCAAGGCAGCCCTCACGAGGCAGCCCTCACAAGGCAGCGAGCCGCGCCACGTACGCGTCCCAGACGTCGCGCCGCAGCACGATATTGGCAAACTTGCCCTCGCGCACGATGTCGATCAATCCCGCCGTCTCGAGCTCCTTCAAATGATGGGAGATGGTCGCCTGGCTGACGCCATGGCTCTCGACGATCGCGCTGCACTGCATGGGTACGCCACGCGCGGAGAGATCCTTGAGGATCTTGAAGCGCCGCGGCTCGGCGAGCGCGCTCGCGATCCGCTCCACCTGCTTGTCGGTGAGGGCTTCCATACACTGCAGAGTAGCAGCTCGGGGCCGCGGCGAAAGCCGCTGGAACCGCTCTTCGAGCGGCTCGCCGGGAGTGGGGCAGTGCTAGTCTGGGCCGGTGCGTGCTCGCTGGCTGGCCGCGGCCCTGACCTGGCTCTGCGCATCGGCCTGCGGCGAGCCCGCTCCGCAGGTCTCTCTTCCCTATGATCCGGAGCTATCGCGGCGCCTGGCCAAGGCCAGCCCCCAGTGGTCGTCCGCCTGCGAGCGTGCGCCCGAAGAGCGGGTGGGCTTGCCCGCAGGCTTGCAACCGAGGGCCCAGCAGCGCGCGGTGGACCCGGCGCTGACCGCGGACCTGGTGCAGGCCATTGCCGCGCTGCACGAGCCCTTCGAGCGGCTCTTCCAGCGGCACGTCTGCGCTGTGGTGCTGATGCACGATGCGCCGATGACGGGCACCCTGACCGTGCTCGACGGCGCCAGCGAGCGCGGCATCATCCTGCTGAACGTGGACAAGCTGCTAAGCGGCGACTGGTTGGCGCTGAAGGAGGCCACGGCCTTTGCTGCCACCCCGGGCCTGGTGCTGCGCGGCACGATGGCTCGGCCCGACGAGCACCCGCGCCGCGTGCTACTGGAGTTCTTGCTCGTGCACGAGCTGGCCCACGTGCTCGAGATCGTGCACTCCAGCGATCCGCTGATCGCCGCTTTCCTGGAGCTGAGCTGGCCCCGCCACGATGGCCTGGCACAGGCGCCGCTCGTCCATTACCCGAGCCGGCTGGGCCGGGAGCCGCTGCCCCAGGAGCTGCTGGAGCCGTATTACGACCTGATCGCCTCCAGCGCCTTCACGAGCCCGGCGGCGATCGCCAATGCGCGGGAAGACTTCGCCGATAGCGTGGCCACCTTCATGCACACCATGCAGCGCGGTCGCCCGTACCAGCTGGACGTGTACCGTCAGGGCCGCCACGTGCGCCAGCTGCGCGCCTGCTGGGACGAGGCGCGCTGCGCCGAGAAGCGGCGGCTGCTCGAGCGCCTGCTGGAGCAGTGGCGCAAAGAGTGATGCGCTCATAGCCTCACTGCCGCGGCGGCGGGCCCTCCACCGCGACCTTGGGCACTCGATGAGCCAGCACCAGGCTGGGCCAGCTCGCCACGAACGCCAGGGTGAAGAACAGCGGGTGGCCCAGCGCCTGATCCAGCGGCCCGGAGACATACCCGGAGAGCGTGCTGCCGATCGACACCACCGCCGTGGCAAACGCAAAGTGCGAGGCAGAGAAGCTGCTGCTCGTGCGCTGCATCAGAAACACCGCGCTGCCCGCGGCACCGATGCCCGCTGCGAGCTGCTCGAGCACGACGAGCGTGGCCACCAGCGGCAGCCCCGGTCGCGCCACCGCCAGCACGATGTACAGCGGGATCGCCAGGCTCTGCACGTAGGTCATCGGCACCAGGCAGCGGCTCAGCCCATGCCGCGCGATGAGCCCACCGCCAGCGAGTGATCCCAGCACGGAGGCCACGATGCCGAGGCCATTGAGCACCCCGCGCTGGGCCGTTCCGATCCCGATGTCCGCCAGCAGCGGCTTGGACATGGCGAACATCATGATGTCGCCCAGCCGGTACAGCAGCATGAACGCCAGCACCAGTGCCGCCTGTGGCTGACGGAAGAAGGAGCGATACGCCGCCGCGAAGCTCGCGCCTGGCGCGACGGGCGCAGCCGCGCGATCGGCGGCGGGCTGCGGCAAGACGCTGGCGTTGGTCAGCGCCACGAGCAGCATCAGCGCCCCCGCACAGCCAAAGGCCAGCGGCCAGCTCGTCTTGCCCGCCAGGTACACCAGCACCGCCGAGCCCATGATCATGGCGGCGCGGTAGGCGGCGGAGCGCACCCCCGAGAAGAGCGCCCGATCGCGCTCGTCCAGCGCCGACAGGTAAAAGCCATCACAGGCAATGTCGTGGGTGGCGTGCACCACCGAGAGTAGCGCCAGCACCAGCCAGAAAGCCCGCAGGTCTCCCGTCGCCACCACCAGCGCCGTGAGCAGCATGCCGAGCCCCAGCACCAGCTGGGTGACGAGCAGCCAGCGCCGCTTGCGCCCCCACAGATCGACCAGCGGGCTCCACAGGAACTTCAGGGTGACGGCGAAGTGAAACAGCGACGTGGACGAGATCTGCGTCTTGGAGGCGCCGATGGCGGTGAGGTATTCCGTCGCCATCTGGTGCAGGAAGCTCCAGGGCAGCCCCTCACCGAAGTAAGACGTCGAGGCCCACAGCAGGGTGCGCCGCGAGCGCGGCGCTGCAGTGCTCGGCTCTGTCACTGAAGGCGAGCTGTACCGCCTCCAGCCCCGAGGCTGAAGAGCCTTTCGCTCAGACCAGCTTGGGCAGTGGCAGCGTCGCGCGCACTCCGCTCCCGGGCTTCTGGACAAGCTCTGGCCCACCACGACCTTGCGCCTCGCTTCCCCGCGCCCGCCGACTCCTGCACGCAACAGCCCGGGCTGCGCCATGTAAGCAGCGGGCGGCACAGGTCATGAGCCCAGCGCCGGCCGGCCACATGCTGCCAAGCCGCCGGCCACCCTCGCGCCGACGATTCAGCGCCTCACCATGCCGGCAATGCGCCTTCGGTCCGGCATTGGACGGCGTGGCCGTTGACACCCGCAAGGTTGGCGTCAGAGTGTCAAACCCTCGTAGTACGAGGGCGGCACCGGGTCATGAAACGAGTTCGGCGCATTCTGCTTCCTTCCGACTTCTCGGACAGCGCGGCCACGGCCGGGGAGTTCGCCGCCGATCTGGCCCTGCGCTACGACGCGGGCATCGACGTGGTGCACGTCTTCAAGGGCGCGCCGGATCTGGAGCCCTTCGTGGACTGGCTGGAGATCGATGAGGCCAACCAGAGCAAGGCCTCGGTGATGGGTGATTTTCTTCGCCATCATGCCAAGCCGCGGCTGGAAGAGGTGCTGCGCAAGCTGGTCGACTTCGGAGTGACCCAGGTGCGCGGCCGCCTGCTCGCCGGCAATCCCTGGCGTATCATCATCGATCTCGCCGCGAGCGGTGACTACCAGCTGATCGTCATGGCCAGCCACGGCGGCTCGGGGCTGGCCGACGCGCTGATCGGCAGCTGCGTCGATCGCGTGGTACGCCGTAGCCCGGTGCCGGTGCTCGTGGTGCCCATCCCGCGTGAAGCCGTCGGCCGCCATGCCTGGCCGGAGATGGACGACGCAGAGCTGTTCGGCTGGGTGGGAGATCCCTCCAATCGCACCAGCTGAAGGTGAGCGAGCGGCACTGTTTGTGGCTCACGCTCGGCAGCACGGATAGACCCGCGAGGGGTGATGTATCGCCCATCGAGGCCCGTGGGCAACGCGCTCAAGATCTGGCGTCGATCGCCGTCATGAGCAGTACCTGACCGCCGCTTTGGCGAGGCTGCTTGAGCCAACTTACCGCCCTCGATCGGGCCCCGCGGGGGCAGACTCGCGACGCCCTCAACATGTCGGTGGTGGAGGGCTCGCTGCACGCCGTGATGGTGGGCGTGGCCGAGAGCTATCTCGGCGCCTTTGCGGTGGAGCTGGGCCATGGTGCCCACGCCCAGGGGTTGCTCGCCACCGTGCCTCTGGTGCTCGGTGCGGTAGGGCAGCTGTTCTCGCCTCTGCTGTGTAGCTGGCTCGGTAGCCGCAAGCGCGCTGCGGTGGCCGGCGCGCTGGGGCAGACCGCAAGCATGGCCGCGCTGATCTGGATCGCGGCGTTGCAGAGCAGCAGCTTCACGGCGCTGCTCTGCGCCAGGGTGGGTTTCTGGGTCTCGGGTGGCCTGATGGCGCCCGCCTGGAACGCCTGGATGGCGGACCTCACCGTACAGGTCGACCGCTCCCGCTACTTTGCGCGCCGCTCGGCGCTCAACCACGTGGCGTTGCTACTGGCGTTCGGCGGAGCGGGCTGGGCGCTGTATCGCGCCGGTGTGCAGCTGATGCACTGCTATCTGCTGCTCTTCAGCGTGGCGTTCGTCGCACGGCTGGCGAGCGTGGGGGCGCTGCTGTTGCAGGCCGACGTCGAGCAACCGCGGCGCGCCCCCAGTGACATGCAGTGGCCGCGGCTGGGGCGGGCGGTGACGCAGTCCAAGGTGCGCATCGCGCTGTACGTCGCTTGCCTGTCCTTCGGCACGCAGATCTCGTCGCCCTTCTTCACGCCGTACATGCTGCGGGAGCTGGATCTCGACTACAAAGCCTTCGCGGGCCTGTCCGCGCTCTCGATCCTGGCCAAGGCGCTCACCTTCCCGTGCTGCCATATGTGGGCGGAGCGCTTCGGGCAGCGCGCCGTGCTGCGCTGGGGCGGGCTGGGGGTGGCGCTCATCCCGCTGATCTGGGCTGCACCCCCCGACTGGGGCACGCTGATCCTGGCCCATGTGCTCGGCGGCGCCGTCTGGGCTGCGGTGGAGAGCTCCAGCTATCAGCTGCTGCTGGACAGCGCGCCACGGGAGCTGACGGCCGAGTTCTTTTCGCTCTCGAGCGCGCTCAACGGAGTCGCGCAGGTTGCCGGCGCGCTCACCGGAGGCCTGCTGCTGGCAGCTCCGCACATCGACTATCGCGCCCTGTTCTTCATCTCGGCCCTGGTACGCACCTTGCCGCTCCCGGTGCTCTTCCTCGCGCTGCGGCGCGAGCAGCCCCCGCCGCTGCTGCGCTGGCTGTATGGGCGCTTGCGAGCCCTGGAGGCCATGGCAGGCCCCACAGAGGCAGAGGTCCTGCGCATCAGCCAGGTGCCGCGCGCGCTCGGCAGCCGCACCACCGATCCACCTCCGGCGCTCTGACCGCCGAGGTGCGCGCGACCCGGCGAGGGGTACAGGGCTGGTCTGACGGGCCGCTGGGCCATGTCGCGCAGCGAAACCAGTCGTGCTCATGCCGGCCCTCGAGCTCCTTCGTGTCCGGAAAGCGACAATGCGCGCCGGCTCCGTTTCGATTGCATTGCGCTCCGGTCGCAGGCTTGGGTCATGGCGCAGCGTGCTGCTTCATCGGTCGCTGAACTCTAAAGCAGTCTTTTCGTGTGCCCGTTGGGGGCAGGGTGGGGAACGCCTACCTGCCCAATGCGCAAGCCGTGCTCGGTCGCCTGATCGCCAACCGCTATCTCGTGGAGGGCCTGTGCGAGAGCATGCCGGCTGCCGCCAGCTATCGCGCCTATCACCTGAAGCTCGACCGCTCGGTGCTCGTGCGCATCTTGCCCGAGTGCCCCGCCGCGAGCCAGGACGCTTGCCGCCGGGCGCTGGCCACCGCGGAGCTCGCCGGCACTCTGCCCAACCCGCACCTCGGGCGCACCCTCGACGTCGGGCTGGTCGAGAGGCGCTACCCGTTCCTGGTCTACGACTACACGAAGGGGCGCTCGCTCTCGGCGCTGCTGGAGCAAGCGGGCCCCTTCCCGATCGAGCGCTTGCTGCCCATCGCGCGACAGCTCGCGGGCGCGCTGGAGACAGCGCACGAGGGCGGCGTGTTACACGGCCGCCTGCAGCTCGAGCACTGCTGGCTCGAGTCACCACCATGCCGGCCCGAGTGGCTGCGTTTACTCGGCTTCGGCCTGGCAGAGATCCCCGAGGCAGACGCCTCCAGCAGCGGCGTATTTCCGACCACTGCCCGAGCGGGCGAGCGCGAGCGGCCGCTGTCACCGCTCGGGCTGCGCGCTGATATCTATAGCTTCGGCGCCTGTCTCTATCAGCTCGCCAGCGGCAAGGCGCTCGGCTGGGCCGCGCTGCCCCGCAACGGGCTGGAGCCGCGCTTCGGCGCGCTGCCCTGGAGTGGAACGCGCGCCGTCGAGCGCGGCTTTTCCCTGCTGATCCAGCGCTGCCTGTACCTCTCGCCCGACCGCCCCTATCACAGCGTGGTCGAAATCGGCCGAGACCTGGAGCGCCTGGAGGGCAGCAGCGGGGCACAGGCAGCCGAGCCCCCGCCGCCCCGCCCCCCGGTAACCGCCATCCACGCGCCCGCGCCACGCGCACGGGTGGCCATGGGCCAGCCCAAGGTCATCGTGAAGGGCGGCTGAAAGGCACCCCCAGGGCCGAAGGGCTTGAGCACGCGACCGGGGGGCGCTAAGCCACGGGCCCCATGCCGGATCTGACCGTCGAAAAAATCGGTGGAACGTCCATGAGTCGTTTCTCCGAGGTCCTGAACAACGTCATCCTCCGCGACCCGAAGCACGTCTACGGGCGCATCTACGTCGTGTCCGCCTACGCTGGCGTGACCGACCTGCTGCTGGAGCACAAGAAGAGCAAGCAGCCGGGCGTGTACACCGCCTTCGCCGAGGGCGGTCCGTACGCGGAGGCGATGGAGGGGGTCAAGCGTCGCTGCTTCGAGCTCAACGCGGGCTTGAGAGAGACGGGCCTGGATGTGGCCGAAGCCGATCGCTTCATCGCCGCGCGCGTCGATGCAGTGCAGGGCAACCTCAACAGCATCGCCGACCTGCTCGCTTCCGGCTATGTCAGCAGGCCCGAGCTGCTGAGCGCCGCGCGCGAGCTGCTGGCCAGCATCGGCGAGAGCCACAGCGCGTTCAACTCGGCAAACATCCTGGCCGGGCGCGGCTACACCGCCGAGTGCATCGACCTGAGCGGCTGGCACGATCCGGTGGCGCGCACCATCGATGAACGCATCCAGCTCGCCTTTGCCGACGTCGGCAAGAAGCCTGCCATCACCTTCGTCACCGGCTACGCCAAGGGCACGGAGGGCATCATGCGCGAGTTTGATCGCGGCTACTCGGAGGTCACCTTCTCCAAGGTGGCCGTGGCCGTGAAGGCGCGTGAGGCCATCATCCACAAGGAGTTCCACCTCAGCTCGGCCGATCCCAAGATCATCGGCCCCGGCAAGGTGGTGCCGGTGGGCAACACCAACTTCGACGTCGCCGATCAGCTGGCAGACGTGGGTATGGAGGCCATCCACCCGCGCGCCGCAAAGCCGCTGGAGCTCGCCGGCATCCCACTGCGCGTCAAGAACGCGTTCGATCCGGATCACGACGGCACCCTGATCACCAAGGACTACACCTGCCCGGTCTCACGCATCGAGGTGGTCACCGGCACCGACAAGGTCAGCATCCTGGAGGTCTTCGACACCCGCATGGTCGCGGAGGTCGGCTCCGATCATCGCATCATGCAGGTGCTGGTCGATCACGACATCTCGTACATCAGCAAGGCCACCAACGCGAACACCATCGATCTGGTGCTGTGGGATCGTGACCTGCAGGAAGAGATCATCGCGCAGCTGCGCGGCATGTTCGACGTGGTGAAGGTGATCCCGGTGGCAATCGTGTGCGCGATCGGCTCCAACATTGCGAAGCCTGGCATCCTGGCGCGCGCCACCGGCGCCATGGCACGGGCGCGCATCAACATCATCGGCGTGTCCCAGACGGCGCGGCAGACGAACATGCAGTTCACGGTCGCCCGGGAAGACTTCGTCAACGCGCAGCGGGCGTTGCACGCCGAGCTGTGTGAGACAGAGCCGGCGCCTGCATCTCGAGCGCTTCGCTGATGGCACTGGGCCCGCGCTGACGCGTCGCGCGAGCCCGGTGTGCCACCCGCGAGGAAGCCAGCAGCCTGCGCGGCGTGCCAAATACGCCGAGGCGGGAAAATCCTTCCTTTCGTCGCCTCCTGCTGATGGCCTGTTGCTGGAGCGTCGCGCAGCGCGCCGTCGCGCGCTCTGCCGGCCCAGATCCAGGCGAAAACCCGGCACAATCACGGCACAATCGCGGGCAGCATTTCAGCGCATCTGGTATGATCTGTTACATGTGCGCCCGGAAACGGTTCGCCCTGATGCGATGGCTCGCCCTGTCGATTCTGGGGATGTGGTTGCTCGGCTCCAGCTCTCACGCTCAGTCCGAGAGCATCTCGAAGCTTCGAGACGAAGGCATGGCCGCCTATCAGGCAGGTAACTATGCCTCGGCCAAGGCAGCCTTCGATCGCGCCTTCGGCATCGCGCCGCTGCACAGCCTGGCTCTGTGGAGCGCTCGCGCCCGGGTCAAGCTGGGTGAGCTGGTGGAGGCCGATGAGCGCTACGAGAAGCTGCTCTCGACCCCATTGCCAGCAGGCGCGGAGTCGTCCGAGGCCGAGGCCCGTCGTGAGGCCGCAAAGGAGCGCGAGGAGCTGCGCCACCGCATTCCGCGGCTGCGCATTCGCGTCGAAGGGGTGAATCCGGCGGAGATAGAGGTGCGCGTCAATGGCGCGCTCGTCGGGGATGAATACCTGATCTCCAAGAAAGGTGGCCCGTTCCCCAAGGGCAAGGCGCTGCAGGTCAACCCGGGCACCCACCAGATCCTGGCCGTGGCCTTGGATCAGCGGCAAGACACCAGCGTGGCGGTGGAGGAGGGGCAGACCCGCGAGGTTTCATTGCGTTTCGCGGCCGCCTCCACCGTGCGACAGCGGAAGTGTAGAGATCAATGCCGCACGGATTGTCGCGAAGACAACGACTGTTACGTGGCCTGCAAGCAGCGCTGCTTCATCAAGAAATAGGGTTCCCTCCTCAGCGCCGCCGTGAATAGATCGCGGCATGACTCATCCTGCTCTCAGCGCCGGCGGCGTGGCGGTCATCACCGGCGCCGCCACCGGTATCGGCCTGGCCACCGCGCAACGCCTTCACTCCTTCGGTCTGAAGCTGGCCCTCGCCGACAATGACGAGGCGGAGCTCGCCGCCGTGGTGAGAGAGCTGTCGTCCGCGAGCGCACCCGCCGTGATCGGCGTGCCCACCGACGTGAGCCAGATGGCGCAGGTCGAGCGCTTGCGTGACCGCGCCTGGCAAGAGCTGGGTCCGGTCACCGTGCTGATGAACAACGCCGGCACCGGGCTCGGCGGCGGGCCGTGGGAGCGCTACGCCGAGTGGCAGCGGGTGCTCGACGTCAATCTGTGGGGCGTCATCAATGGCGTCCAGGCGTTCATCCCGCGCATGCTCGAGCACGGCAAGGAGGGCCTGGTGATCAACACCGGCTCCAAGCAGGGCATCACCTGTCCGCCGGGCAACACCGCGTACAACGTGTCCAAGGCGGGGGTGAAGGTGCTGTCCGAAGCCGTGCAGCACCAGCTGCGCAACACGCCCGGCTGCCGGCTGACGGCGCACCTGCTGGTGCCGGGCTGGACGGACACGGCCATCAATCGCAAGGCCGCCCGCGATCGCGCGCTGCTCGAGGGCGACGGCGCCGCCACGCTGCCGGCCGCAGCGGCTCGCCCCGCAGGCGCCTGGACCAGCGAGCAGGTGGTCGATTATCTGCTCGCGGCCCTGGAGCGCGGAGATTTTTACATCCTGTGCCCGGACAACGACGTGTCCGTGGCTCTGGATCACAAGCGCATTGCCTGGGCCGCCGGTGACCTGGTCGAGAACCGTCCGCCGCTCTCTCGCTGGCACTCCGACTACACCGCCGCGTTCAAGAAGTTCGCGGAGAGCTGAGCCGAGCCATGGAGTACGTCACGCTGGGTCGCACCGGCCTCAGGGTGAGCCGGGCTGCCCTGGGTTGCGGCGGTCCCAGCCGGCTGGGGCAGGCCTATGGCCAGGCGCCCGAGGTGTCGAAGCGCGTGATCCAGCGGGCTCTCGAGCTGGGCATCACGCTGTTCGACAGCGCCGAGTCGTACGGCACAGAGGCGGTGCTCGGTGAGGCGCTGGCCGAGGCGGGCGCTGGCGATCAGGTGGTGGTCTCGACCAAGAAGGGCGCCTGGGACTGGGAGCGCAAGCGGCTGTGCACGCCGCTCGAGATGCAGCAAGGCATCGACGCCAGCTTGCGCCGGCTGCGCCGCGAGCGGATCGAGATCTTCCACTTGCACGGGCTCGCGCTGGAGCACCTGCACTACGCGCTGAACGAGCTCGTGCCGGTGCTGCGCCAGGCGCAGGCCAGCGGCAAGCTCCAGCACCTGGCCGTCAGCGAGGCCTTCATCGGCGACACGCACCACCTCATGCTGCAGCGCGCGCTGCTGGCAGACGTGTTTGACGTCGTCATGGTCGGCTTCAACCTGCTCAATCCCTCGGCGCGCGCCAGCGTGCTGCCGCTCACCCGCGAGCGGCAGGTGGGCACGCTGATCATGTTCGCCGTTCGGCGCGCCTTGACCAACGCCGATCATCTGCGCAGCATCCTCGCTCAGCTGGTCCAGCAAGGCGCGCTCCGCGCAGACGCCTTGCCCGCCGAGGCTCCGCTCGGCTTCCTGGGTGACGTGCGGGACGCCGCGTATCGCTTCTGCTTGCATGAGCCCGGGGCGGACGTCGTGCTCACCGGCACCGGCAGCGTGGAGCACCTGGAGCAAAACGTGCGCTCACTGAGCGCTGGCCCGCTCCCCCCCGAGCACCAGGAGCGGCTCGCCGCGCTCTTCGGGCACGTCGACAGCGTCTCCGGCAACTAGTCTGCCGGGCCCGCCGAGCTCAGATCCTCGGTCGGGTCATCCAGGTCACCGGGCTCGTCGGGGGCACGGAGCTCCTCGGCAGCGTCGGGCTCCTTCGGCTCGATCACATCCGCCAGCGCGACGCACGCCGGCAGCAGCTCGCGCACGGCCTCGGCGGAGATATACTCGAAGCGCAGGGCGATGCCGTCTGACGTGATCGTGAGCGACTGCAGCACCCGCGCGCGTGGCCCCTCGAATGCGGCCACGAGCCGACCGGGCTGGCTGCGCGCGATGCGGCGGGCAATCTGCTCGGCGGCATGACGTGTGCGGAAGAAGCGATCGAAGTCACGATCGCGCGAGTACACCGTGACCATGTCGAAGGGCACCCCGATCGCGTGCTGGTAGCTGCGCAGGTCGACCCGCGGCGCGCCATGAAAGCGTACCTTTAGCAGCTTCTGCTCATCGGCCTCGATGCGCACCGGACGGCCCTGGTAGCTACCCGACAACACGCCGGCGCCGCCCGCGTGGCGCGAAGGCGTGTGCTGCAGCCCCAGGCTCGCGGCCAGAGCAGGGAAGTCCAGCGCCGCGCGCTGCGTGGTCCACTTGCGCCGCAGCAAGACGGCTGCGCTGCCCGCGAACATCAACAAACCGATCGGTAGCGCGCTGAGCAGTGAGCCGCCCGGCATGGTTCGTCCTCTCGCGCGGCCAAGCCCCCGCGGCTTACGGCTGCACCTTCACGCGCGCATAGTTCGCCGCGCGCTGTGCCTGCCGCTCCACCTTCTCGGGATCGATCAACAGCGCGGCCATGCTCTCTTTCCGCTCGAACTCCACCTTGTAGGCCAGCGCCTTGCCCTTCTCCTTGAAGGGCCCGATGCGCACCCGGTACCACAGCCCGCGGTTGGGCAGCACCACGGCCACGGCGTGGGCGCGGTGCCCGCGCAGGCGCAACTCCTCCACGTATGCGTCCGCTTCCTTCTTGTCGGGAAAGGCGGCGACCTGGATCTGGTAATCACCGGGGCTGCCCGGCTCCGCACGCTGGCTGCCGGGCGGCAGCTGCGCGTATTCCGCCGCCAGCCCCGCCAGGCCATCTTGGGGCTGCGCCGTGAGCTTGGTGGAGTCGAGCAGCTTGCCCACGGGCAGCGGCACCACCGGCAAGGTGTCGGCAGGCGGCGGTGGCGCCGGCAGCTGGCGCTCGGCGGCCTCCTTCTCCGGCGGCTCGATCAAGCGGCCGTTGGCTCCCTTCACGGCGACCAGCGCCGTGCTCGGACGCTCCTTGTCGGTCAGGATCTGCGCAAAGCTCGCGTTGTCGGGGCTCAGCTGATCGGCTGGCGCGGCCTCGACCTCTCGGGCCTTTGCCAGCAGCTCTGCCAGCGGATCCTCCGTCGACTCCGCGGCGACATGCTTCTCCGGCATGGACATCACCATCGCCAGCACGATGGCAGCAACGCCGCCCGCGCCGAGCAGCCATGGGCCGAGCCCGCGGCTCGAACCGCTGTCTTGTTCCTGAATCTGATCGAGGTTGCGCAGGTCCACGTGCGTGCGTGCGTCCTTGTGAGCGTCAGCTCGAATTGTAGCAGGGATCCAGTAAGCCAGCCCTGACCGTGTCGGGACAAGTTTACGGCTGTTTTCCTGCTGGATTCGCGATCACCCCCAGTGCGACTGCTCGAGCGAACAGCGGCCGGTCGGTGCCGGTGTCGGCTGGCGTGAACGATCGTTTCACTCCAGCACAGAGTCACCGCGGCCGAGCGCCGGTCAGCGGCTCACCCGGCAGCGTGGCGTGACCACCGTATCGCGCAGCGGCGCGCTCACCGCAGCGCCGGGCCAGATCACCGAGCCCTCCACCGCGCCGGCACCGTCCACCTGCGCGCCGGCGCCGACCACGCTGCCGCTCAAGCGCACGCCCGGCGCCACCCTGGCGGTGGGATGAACGAACGAACGTTCGCCATGATTCGCATGGTGAGACAGCCAGTGCTGATTGGCGTCCAGGTAGCCTTTCATGGAGCCAACTTCATGCCAGCGCCCGCCAATGCTGACAGTGTCCACTGCACCACCGCGCCGCAAGAGCGGCACGCAGTAGTCCGTGAACAGGTCTCCCTGGACCGGCATCGCTGCCAGCCCGCGCGCACCGAGCGCAAAAAGCCCCACGTAGTCTGCCTGGCGCACCTCCACGCCGAAGCTCTGCCCGCGCACCCGCACCAGGCGGCCCTGCGCGTCCAGCCCCACGCTCCCGGAGCCACTGACTGGCGCCACCGCGAGACAGATGTCCCCGGTCTGGCCCGCCCGCTCTACCAGCTGCGCCAGCGGTGGGTCATCGATCAGAATATCGCCGTTCCACACGATCAGCGGCGCGGCCAGCCCGGTGCGCGCCCCGCCGACGGCACCGGCGACGCCGCGGATGGCAGCTTCGTGAATCAGAGTTAACGCAAGCGGCAACTCGCTGGTAATTTCTGAGAATTTCTCCGGCAGCCAGTGAGTGTTGGCCAGCGCGGTAGAATAGCCGGCCCGGGCCAGGGCTCCACAGGCGTGCGCCAGCACCGAGCGGTCCCCGACCGGCACGAGGGGCTTCGGCAGCTCCTCCGTCAGCGGCCGCAGGCGCTCCCCAAAGCCTGCGCACAGGATCATGGCTTGCCGGGGAGACAGCGAGGCGCTGGGGAGTGCTGGCACGGCTACGATGCTGCAAGAGGCACGGCAGAGCGCGCAAGCCCCGTCCTCAAAACTCGCGGTGCGCCGGGAACCGTGATAGGCACCGCGCCAGTGCGACGGCTGGTATTGGGCGCTGTTTTCGTGTGGCTGGCCGGCAGCTGCGGTACGGACGCCTCGGGCGTGTCCGAGTGCCGCGAGATCGAGGACGCGCGCTGCACGGCCGCAGCCAGCTGTGGCTTCCCCGACGTGGAGCAGTGCCAGCGCTACTACCGCGATCACTGCCTGCATGGCCTGGCAGTGGATGACGTGAGCGCCGTCCAGGTGGATGCGTGCATCGCGGAGATCGATCGCGCGGGGCGCTGCGCCGCCCAGCAGGTCGCGCCGGAGAGCTGCAGTGAGCCGCTGAGCACCACCGTGGTCGTGGCCCAGGTGTGTGATCTGGTGTTGCGCCCCGAGCTGCTGAACCCGTGTGCCTTTCTCGTCGCTGCTCCCGAGCCAGAGCCCGCGCCACCAGCGCCCGCGGCGGCCCCCGCCGCCGACGCGGGAGGCGGCTGATGTTGCACGAGCGCGGCAGCCATTTTTCGCGCTGGCTCGCGCTCGTGCCATGCGCGCTGCTGCTCGCCACGAGCGCCTGCTCCGGGGCTTCGGGGCCAGCGCTCGCGCCGCCCGACGTGCAGGGGCCGGAGGAGGCCATCGCG
>JAICQL010000023.1 GCA_025937895.1 Polyangiaceae bacterium
AGCGGATGCGGCCGCAGGAGGAGGAGCGCGAAGCGCAGGATCTGCCGGAGCAGGACGAGCGTGCGACCGAGCCGGATCCGCCGAGCGAGAGCAGCCAGTCGTCGTCGTCGGACTCGTCATCATCGTCGTCCGACTCGTCGTCTTCGTCTTCAGACTCGTCGTCGTCGTCGTCGGACTCGTCGTCGTCGTCGTCGGACTCGTCGTCGTCGTCCGACTTGTCGTCGTCGTCGTCCGACTCGTCGTCATCGTCATCCTCGTCTTCGTCGTCGGACTTGTCGTCGTCGTCGTCGGACTCGTCGTCATCGTCATCGTCATCGTCTTCGTCGTCGTCCGACTCGTCGTCGTCGTCGTTCGACTCGTCATCGTCTCGGGCCGCTTCCGTCGCGCTCTCGGCATCCGCGCGCGCTGGGCCGTCGGCCGAGTCGCTCTCGGCGTCGGCGGCGGAGTCCGGCTCCAGGCCAACGCTTGCCGCTTCCTCTTCCAGTTCCGAGCTCGCATCGGCCGCCGCCGTTGCATCGCCCGCCGGGGGCGAGCTCTCTGCGTCGACCGGCTCTGACGTGGCCGCGCCCGCCGCAGCAGCCGCCTCGGCGCTCTCATCCTGCGTGGGCAGCTCTGCAGGTGCCTCCTCACCCGTCTCTTCCGCGAACTTGCGCCGCGATTCTTCGCTGAGCTCCGTGTACTCGCGCAGGGTCGGCAGCTCGGACAGTGACTTCAAGTTGAGCAGATCGAGAAAGTCGTTGGTGGTCCCGTACAAGCTGGGGCGCCCGGGCTCGTCCTTCTTGCCGACGATCTTCAGCAGACTCCGCTCGAGCAAGCCCTTGATCACCTGCCCGGAGTCGACGCCGCGGATATCGTCCACCTCGGGCTTGGTCACAGGCTGTCGGTAAGCCACGATGGCGAGCGTCTCGAGCTGTGCACGCGAGAGGCGCACCGGGCGCAAGGAGAGGAATTTCTGGATCTGGGGCGCGTAGCGCGGCGAAGAGCGCAGCACGTAACCGCCCGCCACCTCGTCGAGGTTGATCCCCCGATCGGCGTACTGGCGCGTGAGCCGCTCCAGCAGCTCACGCGCTCGCGGCCGATCGATGCCGGCAGAGCGAGCGATCTCCTTGAGCTCCAGCGGCTTCTGACTCGTGAAGAGCAGGGCCTCGATCAGACCGCTCAGGAAGACCTCCATGTCATCGGGCTCGCCGCCATCGATGGTGATGACATTGGAAGGGCCGTCGAAGTCCCGCTCGCCTTCGGCCGCAAAGGCCTCCGGCTCGAGGCCGCTGCCGTCCGTCTCTGCGTCCGGCCCCGCCTCCAGATCGACCGCGCTGTCATCCGTGTCGAGGGGGCCCGCTTCCGCGTCTGCTGGCGCATCGTCGAGCGCTGCGACCTCAGTTGCACGGCGCTCACCGTCCGGAGCTGGCTCATCACTCGGTTCCGCCGCTGCAGCCGGCGCAATCTCGCTCACCGCAGAGCCGGTATCCACGGCGCTGCTCTCGGGGGGTGCAGCTTCGCTGGGCGGGCGGCTCTCTGCTTCCGTCAGCTCGGCAGCGTTGCGCAGGCTGGTGATTTCGCTGTGGAGGGGCCGCCTCCTGCCTTTCGGTTTACTCATACTCTCGCGGGTCCGCTGCTAGGCGCGCTTCAGTCTCGCCCGCCGCTGGAGCGGGCTCCTCCGGCGCGGCAACTTCGGGAGCGGCAGCCTCTGCTGCGCGGTGGCTGAGTGGTGAATCATCCCCGATCGAAGGCTCGTTCGGAGCGGCGCTGGCGTCTGGCTCTGGAGCGGGCGCACCGTCCGCCGCAGCCTCGAGCACGACGGGTAGCTTCTCGGAATGCTCGACCCCGGGGACCTGCGCTGGCGCCTGCTCGGGGACGGCTCCGTCCGCATCTTCGACGGCGGCCGCGACTTCCGGCTCTGCGGCGATGTACTCCTCCGCGCCGACGCCCTCGCTGGCAGCGGGCTCGTCTGGCGCAGTGAGCTCCTCTGCGACCGCAGCCGCCGCAATCGGCTCGTCCTGCGCAGCAGGCTCCGCCTCCGCAACGAGCTCGTCCTGCACAGCAGGCTCCGCCTCTGAGGCGAGGTCCTCGGTGACAGCGAGCTCGTCTTGCGCCACAGGCTCCGACTCTGCAACGAGCTCGTCCTGCACAGCAGGCTCCGCCTCTGAGGCGAGGTCCTCGATGGCAGCAAGCTCGTCTTGCGCAACAGCGTCCGCCTCGGCGGCGAGGTCCTCGGTGGCAGCAAGCTCGTCCTGCACAGCAGGCTCCGCCTCGGCGGCGAGGTCCTCTGAGGCGAGGTTCTCGGTGGCAGCGAGCTCGTCCTGCGCGGTGAGGTGCTCCGTGGCGCCTGCATCCGCCGCAATTTCCTCCTCCGGCGGCAGCTCGTCGTCGGCCACGGTGAGCTCGATGAAGATCGGCTCGAATGGCCCGTCCTGGCGCAGGCGGGTCAGACGCAAGCGCGTCATCTCCAGCAGTGCCAGGAAGGTGATGATGAGCTCCGCCCTGCTCGCGCGCTCGCGGAAGATCTCGTGAAACACCAGGCGCCGCCGGCGGCGCAACAGCTCGCTCAGCTCGCCGATTTTGTCGCTCAGCGAGAAGCGCTCGAAATCGATCTGGTGCTCGCGCGTCTTCTGCGTCCGCTCCAGCACGGCCTGGAAGGCATCGAGCAGCTTGAAGCTGGCGATGCCCTCCAGCGGCGCTTCGCCCCCGGCGATCTCGTCACTGCTACCGCGCGGAAAGACATCGCGCCCCAGGATGGCGCGCACCCCCAGCTGCTCCGCAGCCAGCTTGTACTTCTGGTACTCCAGCAGGCGCCGCACCAGCTCTGCCCGTGGATCCAGCTCTTCCTCGTCCGTACCATCGCTGCTCTCGTCTTCCGGAGCGTTGGGCAGCAGCATGCGGCTCTTGATGTGAACCAAGGTTGCCGCCATCACCAGGTACTCGCTGGCCAGGTCGATGTTCAGCTCGTCCAGCAGCTGGATGTACTCGACGTAGCGCTCGGTGATGAACGCGATGGGGATGTTGAGGATGTCGAGCTCGTGCTTCTGCACCAGGTGCAGCAGCAGGTCGAGCGGCCCCTCGAACATGGGCAGGCTGACACGGTATCCCCCGGTATTGAGCCGCTGGTCCTCGATGCTGGGCGACGGCGCTGCCTGGCCGGATTCCGGGCGTTCGTGATCGGGGGCTGCGCGCTCGGGCGCACTCTTTTCGGCCTGCAAGCCTCGGCTCATACCGCGATTCGCCTGGCTGATGCTATGCCGAGCCAGGGCCCGGATGCTAGATTCGTGTCGATGGCCGGTCAGGGCGGGTTCGTCAGCGCGCTGCGCGTCGCCGTGCTCGCGGCAGGTGTAGCGGTTCCGGCGCGCGCAGCAGCTCGAGAAGCTGCTGCTGCGCCGAGAGAGGACAGCTCCGCGGCCGGCAGAGATCTCGCGTTCCAGCGCCCTTACGGCGCGGTGGAATTCGGCATCGGTGTGCTCGCGCTGCCGGATGCCGAGTTGTGCGGGGAGGGCGGCTGTGATCAGGGCGACGTGAGCCTGGAGGTGGATGCATGGCCGCTGTTCCGCGCCAGCCCGCGCTTTGCCGTGGGCGCCGGTCTGACCCTCGCACTTACACCCACGCAGGATGTGCCGCGAGGCAGTCAAGCGGTGCCGCGCGAGCACTCGCGACGCTACTTTCAGGCGGAGGGTATCGGGCGCTACTACCTGCTGCACGGCCACGCCATCGAGCTCTGGACGGGGCTCTCCGCGGGGCTGGTGGTGGTCAGCGATAACTTTCGCACGCGGGGCACTCCCGAGGTCGCGCTGATCGGCGCTGACAGCGCCAACATCGCAACCGAAGGGCTCACCCTGGGTCTGGCCACGGGGGTGACGTTTGGCGTCAGCGAGGTGCTGCACGTGGGCGGAACCTTGCGTGTGGCGAGCTGGCTGCTGCCTGCCGGGCAAGAGCGCATCTCGTTCGGCGAAGAGGCATCACTGGCCAATCGGGTGACGATGCTCAACGTCTCGCTCGTGGTCGCTTACCACGCGCGCTGAGCCGTGCGTCGCCGGCGCTGGGCTTGCTCGCTGGACCTTGCTCAAAGGCTCGAGCGCATCCACAGCGCCAGGCCCTCCACCAGTCGGTCCAGCAAGAGCGCCGCCATCATCAGGAACGCGAGCGCACGCAGCGGCCCGAGGAGCGGCAGCCACAAGCCCGGGCTCGTCACCCGTGCAATGAGCGCGTGGAACACCTCGATCACGAGCAGCACCACGAGCAGCGGCGCGGCGATCAGCACCGCCAGCTGAATCCCCGCAACGGCGGAGCGCACCAGCGCCCAGATGCTGCCAGCGTGCACGGGGCCTGCCAGCGCCAGCGCTTCGGCCAGGCGGGCCGGGCCGCCCAGCTCCAGGAAGGAGATGCTGGCGACCAGCGAGAGCAGCACTCCGAAGGGGCCCGAGGCGGAGTCGACCAGCGGAAAGTCGGCGGGGTGATAGGCCCCGCGCACCTCGTCGAGCAAGTTGCCGGCCATGGCTGCCGCCCACAGCGTGGCCGCGGCGCTGAGCGCCAGGGGTAGCCCGCGCGCGATCTCGCCGAGCAGCGCGATGATCCACGGCCCTTGCGGCGCAGCACCCTGTGGCGCGAGCGGGAGCGTGGCTGCCGCCAGCACGAACGCGAACAGCAGCTGCGCGGGGAACATCAAGGCCCGGAGGCCGAAGGCCGGGACCAGCAGCACGGTGGGCAGCAGCCGCGTGGCTCCCAGCAGCCAGGCCTCGGGATGCAGGCCCCAGCGGCCCAGCTCGCTCAGCAGCAGCGGCAGCAGGTCGGGGGTGCTCGCGCTGCTCGGCACGGGCCGGTGATAACCCCCGTCTGCTCCGAGTTCCAGGACGAACTGGTCGCGCATTGTCGTCGCGTCGGCCGCCGCCCTGTACTAAAGCGTTGCGCCGCATGGCCCTCAATCCGGATGCTGTCGGCGTCGAGAGCAAGGAATCGTCGCTGCGCTTTGATTGGAAGACACTGGTGCTCTACGCGCTCGGCATCGGCGCCAAGCGCGATGAGCTCGATTATCTGTACGAGGCGCGGGGGCCCAAGGTGTTCCCCACGTTCGCCGTCGTGCCGGGCTACGGAGCCATGTTCGAGCTGCTCGGCCGCAGCGGTGGCAGCCTGGAGCAGGTGGTGCACGCGTCGCAGTCGGTGCGCATCCATGGCAGCTTGCCGAGCTCGGGCGAGCTCTCGACGAAGGGCAAGATCACTGGCCTGTACGACTTGAAGAAGCTCGCGCAGATGGTGTTCGTGACGGAGACGCGCTGCGAGGGCCGCCTGGTGTTCGAGGCGGAGTGGAGCATGTTTTTTCTGGGGCAGGGCGGCTTCGGCGGGCCGCGCCCGCCCAAGAGTCTGGTGCCGAAGATCCCCGGTGACGCGCAGCCGGCGTTCGAGCTGGCGGAGGTGATTCCGCCCGAGCAGGCGATCCTCTCTCGCCTCTCTGGTGATGTCAATCCGCTGCACATCGATCCCGAGTTTGCCAAGGTGGTGGGCTTCGAGCAGGGGCCCATCCTCCATGGGCTTGCCACGTACGGCTACTGCGCGCGCGCGCTGATCCGCTCGGCGCTGGGCGGTGACGCCACGCGCGTGCGGGCGTTCCATGGGCAATTCCGCAAGCCGATCTGGCCGGGTGAAACGCTCGTCACGCAGGGCTTCCAGGTGGACGGCGGCTACGTGATGCGCTGCCTCGCCGCCGGTCGGGAGGAGCCGGTTGCGCTCTGCTCGGCAGAGCTCATGGAGCCCTGACGGGCTCAGGGCTCATGGAGCCCTGACGGGCTCAGGGCTCACGGAGCCCTGCCGGGGTCGTGCGAAGAAGGCGCGGCGCCAGCGCGCTGGGCGCCTTCCACCGCGTGTTGCTGCGCGCCGTTGCCCGCCGAGCCAGCCTCCATGCGCGCTAGCTCGCGCCGGGCGCGTCCGGCGTGACTGGCCAGGTGCAGCAGGGACTCGTAGGCGCTGCGTGCCGCGGCTAGATCGCCCAGCTGCTCGTGACAGCGAGCCATCCGCCACTGCGCCTCACGCGCCGCGAGCGACCGCGGAAACTTGCTGCGCACCTTCTCCAGTGGACCGAGCGCCGCGGCGCAGCCATGGATGTTACGGGTGCAGAGCGCCGCGTACAGCGCAGCCTCGGCGGCGCGTGGACCGCGGCTGCGCATCACCCTCTCGAATTCGCGCCGGGCCTGCGCGTAGCTGCGGCTGCGGTAGCTCTGCATGGCGAGATCGAAGGGCTCCGTCGCCGCTGCGGCGGGCTCGGCTGGCGCCGCGCTCCTGGCGCCGTCCTCGACCGGAGCGGCCGCCAGCGCCGGGGCTGCGGGTGAGTCCGCCAGAGGCACAGGCGACGGCGGCGCGCTGGCGCTGCCTGCCGCGCCGCTTCGCTCCAGCTCGCTTGGCGGTGGCGTGAGCGGCAGCACGTCCACGTCGCTCTCGGGCGCGCCGCGCTCGGTGACCTGGACCGGACTGTGCGGCCCGGGCCGGGTGCGGACGAACATCAAGCTCGAGCCCAGCATCAGCAGCAGCAGCGCGCCCATGATCAGCTGCGGCCGCATGGCGTAGCCCGCGAGCATCGAGACGAGGCGCCCCATGCGATGTCGCACGGGTAGCTCCTCGAGCAGCCGCGCTTCACGCTCCAGCACCGCCGCCTCGAACTCGGCCGGCGGCGCGTGGAGTGGCAACGCGCCGAGCAGCCGCGTGGCGCGGAAGTGAGCGTAGATCTCTCTCGCGCGCGCTGACTGCTCCATGTGCCGCCGGGCGGCGGCTGCCGTCAGCTCATCCAGCTCGTCATAGAGCAAGTCGAGCACGATGCGATCGAATTTGTCACTATCCATGGGCGTGCTCACGAGCGGGCGGTTAGCGCAGCGCTCGCCGGTACTCCTCGAAATCCTGTAAGGCCAGGCGCAGGCCGTGCAGCGCGTGTTGCATCTGGACCTTCACGGAGCTCGCCGATTGCCGCGTGACCGCTGCGATTTCAGCGAACGGCAGGTCGGCGACCTCGCGCAGCAAGTACACGTCCCGCTGCTCGTCCGGCAGTGAAGCGAGCGCGCTCGCGATCGACTCCTCCAGGAGCGGCGGCGAGAGCTCGCTTGCGCTCGGTGCTGCGCTGGGCGGCGGAGACGAACGCTGCCGCCGGCGCCTCCCCGGCAGCCGCGCGCGTTCTTCCCGCACCAGCCGATGCGCGATGGCGAACAGACGCGTGGCAAACGGTGTCTCGTAGTCGAAGCGCGCGGCTTCGCGTACCACTCGGAGAAACACCTCCTGGGCGATCTCGTCTGCTGCGAGCGCCGAGCCCAGCTGGCGCAGCACGAAATTGTACACCGCCAGCTGATAGCGGCGCAGCAGCGCGACGAAAGCGTCACGCTCGCCGCGCTGGTAGCGGAGCATCAGCGCCTCGTCGCTGACTTCCGTCCGTTTGCTGGCGGGTATGATCAAGTGAGCCCTTTGCGCTGCAGAAACCATCATTTGTGCACTGCGTCATGGTCGCCGTGCGAGCCGCGACCGAGCGAGCGGCAACGTCGGTACGGCCGGGTAGGACGGGAGGAACAGGGTGGTGCACGTTGGGGACCACAATGTGCTCTGCCGTCGCCCTGCGCGGGTGCGGGGAAAAGCGGCCCGATCGCAGCACATGTACGCCGCCCGGAGCAGCAGGCGCTGGCTGTGCTCGCGAGCTGAGCGCTGGGCACATGCCCTGCCAACCTGCAGCGATCGCCCTGCGGGAGAGGCGAAAGATCCAGCGCGATCGGCTGCAGTAACGCGGCGGGGTCGATCGGGTCAGGGCCCGTGCTGGAAAACTCTTCCCGCAAGGCGAGCTGCCGTTCAGCGTTCCTCGGGGCTGATGTGGCTCGCCACTGTTTCTGAATGGGCTACGCTACAACGCGGTGTAAAAACGGGACGATGGTTGCCCGGTCGCACCTAAGGCTGGCCCCGTACGGCACGTAATGCAGTCTGGAGGTTGATTGATGAAGCTCTCGAGGGGTGCCGCGGCGCTGTGTGCCTTGGTCTCGCTGTGTGCAGCAGGCGTGCATCCGGCAGCCGCGCAAGAGGCAGCCGCGCAAGAGGCGGCCGCGCCGGCAGCAACCGAAGCGGCACCAGCGGCAGCTGCTCCGGCGCCAGCTTCTGCTCCTCCTGCAGCGCCGCCAGCGGCCGCTCCAGCTGCGAGCAGCGCACCTGCGCCCAGTCAGGCAGCCGGCAAGGCCCCTGCCGCAGCGCCGGCCAGCAAAGGCATGGACGGGGCGACGTACGCCGTGCGCCTGCGTGATCTGGAGGCGCGGGTCGATGAGCTCAAGGAGCAAATCCGGCGCAGCCACACCCGGCTCAGCCTGCTCAGCGACACCATCCTCTCCGGCGGGGTCGGCGGCGCGCGGACCTCAATCCGCTTTCAGAACGATATGAGCGGCGCATTCCGTGTGACCCGGGCGCTGTTCGTGCTCGACGGGGCCGTCCAGTACAACAAGCAGGACGACACCGGCGCGCTGGCAGCCCAGAAGGAGATCCCGATCTTCAAGGGCTCCATCACGCCCGGCGATCATACGCTGCAGGTGCTGCTGCGGCTGCGCGGGCATGGCTACGGAGTCTTCTCCTACCTGCGCGGCTACCAGTTCGAGGTGAAGCAGACCCACTCCTTCAGCGTGACCGAGGGCAAGGAGGTCGAGCTCGACGTCATCGCCTGGGAGAAGGGCGGCGTGACGACCCCGCTCGAGCAGCGGCCGGCGGTGCGCTACCTGGAGAAGCTGCGAGACGTGGCCCTGACCGGCCCGGGCAGCTCGCAGGACGGGCCTCTGCCACCCGCACCCGCGGGGGAAGACAGGTAAAATGCTCCGTTTGCGCCAGGTCTGGGCCGTCCAGGGCGCGCTGTTGGCGTTGTGCCTCGCAGCCAGGAGCGCGGCGCTGGACGCTGATGCCGCGCGCTCCGAGGCACAGCAGGGGCTGACCAGCGTGCGGGCAGAGCTCGCGCGTCTGGCGGCGGCTCCCGCGCCACGCCCGGTCTTGCTGCACTCGCCGGAGAAGCTGCTGGCCGCGGGGGAGCTCTCGCTGCGCACCAAGGATTACGAGCAGGCCATCGACACCTTCAGCCAGGTGGTGGAGCTGTTCCGGCAAGGCAAGGCGGATCGCAACACGCACGCGGACGGCCTGTATCTGCTGGGTGAAGCCTATTTCGGCTCTGGCCAGCTGCTGTCCGCCCGCCGGGCGTACGCAGAGCTGCTCGATCTGGGCAACCAGAGCCCGTATGACGCTTACTCGGGTCGCAGCCTGGCGCGGCTCGTGGATGTGGCCCTGAACACGGGTCGGGTCGATGCGCTGGCGGGCATTGCGCAGCAAGCCGCTCGCATCACCGCACGCGACCCGAGCGGCTCATTTGACTATGCGCTGGGCAAGCTGAGCTTTGCACGGGGAGAGCTGTCCGAGGCTCGCCGTCTGCTCTCCGCCGTGAGCCCGCAGTCGCCGTATCACCACCAGGCTCAGTACGTGCTGGGCACGATGCTGATCAAGCAGGCCCTGGCCGAGGCCGGAGCGGGCGGCGACGCGGAGGCTCAGGCACGGCTGGTGCTGCCGGGAGCAGCCCAGCGCTTCGAGCCCGCGATCAGCCAGTTCCGTCACGTGACGGAGCTGCCGGCGGACAGCGCGGTGCATCGCGAGGTCATCGATCAGGCGTGGCTCGCCATCGGGCGCCTGCACTACGAGGCCGAGGCGTATCTGGACGCGGCCTCCGCCTACATCCGCATCGATCGTACCTCGCCGGTCTATTACGAGATGCTGTTCGAGCTGGCCTGGGTATACGTCCGTGTCGCGGACTACCAGCGCGCGGAGCGGGCGCTCGAGATCCTGTCCGTGGCCGCCCCGGACACGCTGGACGTGGCCGACACCGCGCTGCTGCGCGCCGACCTGATGCTGCGCTCCGGCCGCTTTGATCGCGCGCTGGAGGCGTATCGCGAGGTACGCGACCGCTTCGACCCCGCGCGCGAGCGGGTCGATGCCTTCCTGACCGCCACCACCGATCCCGCCGTCTACTACGATCGCCTGGTCGAGGAAGGGCTGGAGGCCTCCACGTCCTCCAAGCTGCCGGACGTGGTCCTGGACTGGGTGCGCGAAGAGGCTCGAGGCGAGCGGGTGTTCGCCGTGATCGACGACGTGACCCACGCGCGCGACGTCCTCCGGCGCTCGCGCCGCCTGGCCAGCAAGCTCAACGCGGTGCTCGCCGCTCCCAGCCGAGCGCGGGCCTTCCCCGAGCTGAAGACCTCGCTGGAGAGGGCGGATGGGCTGATCAATCAGTTGGCGCAGGTGCGCCGCAGCATCGCGCTCGGGCTGGAGGACGCGGACAAGTCCGCGTTCATGGGCGAGCTGGGGACGGTGCGCGCGGAGCGCCGCCAGCTGATGGCACGCGTGTCGAACGTGCCGGTCACGCCCGCCGACTATCTGCGGCGCGAGGAGCAGGGCAGCCGTAGCTGGAGCCAGGCCTCTCAGGCGCTACAGCGGGTCACGCTGGAGGCGGACCGCTTGCAGGCCGTGATCAATGGCCTGCGCAGCGTGCTCGATGAGGCCGACAAGCACGGCGTCACGCGCGACCCGCAGAGCCGGGCGCGCTTCGTGGCCGAGGTCGAGGCCAACGAGCGGGATCTTGCGGTGTATCGGGCCCGCATCGATGCCTACCGGCAGGATGTGGAGACCGGCCGCGTGCAGGTTGGCTTCGGGGACCGGCGTTTCGGCGAAGACGATCGCGTGCGGCGCCGCTTCGCCGAGCTGCTGGACAGGGAGCTCGTGCTGATCGAGCAGACCCGCCCGAGCGAGGATGCCTTCGAATACGGTCGCTCGGTGGCTCCATTACTGGTGGAGGCGCGCACCATCGAGCGCACTCTGCAGGAGCGCCTGGCGGCGCTGCAGGGCACGGTCGCGACCGAGGCCCAGCAGTTGCAGCGCCTGGTGGACGCGGAGAGCGGGCAAATCGATCAGTATACCCAGCGGCTCGACGCGCTCGACCAGCACGCGCGGCTGCTGGTGGGGGAGGTGGCGATGCGCAGCTTCGCCAACGTGCGCGATCATCTGAAGGGGATCGTGCTGCGCGCCGACGTGGGCATCGTGCAACAAGCCTGGGAGCTGCGTGAAGAGCAGCAGACTCGGCTGCAAGGGTTACAGCGCCAGCGAGCGATCGAGGAGCAGAACCTGGACGACGAGCTGCGCGAGGTGTTTGACGACGCAGGAGAGGCGTTGTGACGAGCCGTGTGACAGCAAGGGCCATCCTCCGCCCAGCCCCATTGCTCGGTCTGGCGGTGGCGCTGCTCGGCAGCCTGGCCGTGCAGCGCGCGCTGGCCGATGAGCGGGCGGTCGCTGCCAACGTCGATCCGGGCGGTGGTGTGCTGGGCGCCAGCGGCGCCGGCGCGCGTGGCGCAGAGCCGCCGAGCAAGGAGCCGCCGAGCAAGGAGCCAGAGCCGGCGGCAAAGACCGCGGTGGCGGCGCCCGATACGCGCACGGTGACCAGGCGCGCCAAGCGCGTGGAGCCCCTGCCGCCGCCCACCGCGGCTGCCGTGAGGACGCTGGAGCAATTCCAGACGGAGGCCAGCGACTACGAGGCGTCCGCGCGCGACTACCGCTCGACCCTGACCCTGGTCGTACGCCATCACTACGAGGAGCAGCGCCGCCGCATCCTCGAGGCGCTCGATCAGGAGATCCACGAGAGCCAGCGGCAGGTGAAGGACTCACGCCAGGACGCGATCGAGCGCCTGGAGCGCTTCGTGGCGAAGTACTCGGGGTCCAACGCAGATCCCCGAGCCACGCCAGACGCCATGTTCCGTCTGGCCGCGCTGTATGAAGAGCGCGCTCGTACCGATCCCGACTCCAACCTGGCCACGGGCCTGCAGCCGGCGATGGCCCTGTATCGCAAGATCATCGAGACGTTCCCCGGCTATGAGGAGCTGGCGGGCGTGGCGTATTATCTGGGCCACGCCTACACGGACGCGGGGCGCATGGATCAGGGCCAGCAGGCGTGGCGCTCACTGGTCTGCGCCAACCGCTATCCGTTGCAGGGGGATCCGAACGATCCCAGCCAGATCTTCGTCGCTCCGCTGGCTCAGGATCACCCCGAGACATTCTGGACCAGCTGGTACAATCGCAATCCCATCCCGCTCGATCAGCTCAGCGAGCACCAGCCCAACATCTCGCTGGGCGGCGTGAGCGTGAAGCGCGAGGAGCTGGCGTTCCAGGATCCCTACTCGACCTGTCGTCCCATCCCGCAGCAGGTCGCGCCAGGAGAAGAGCCGCGCTACCTGGCGGAGGCCTGGTGGCAGCTGGGCAACTTCCATTTTGATCAGCTGGATCAGGGGGGCCCATACAGCTTGAATCGCGCCATGAGCGCCTATGAGCGCTCGATGGAGTTCAAGAAGCCGCCGCTGTACGGCGTGGCGCTCTACAAGCGCGCCTGGACGTACTTCAAGCAGCAGCGCTATCACACGGCCGTCGACTGGTTCGTCAACCTGCTGCGCTACGCGGATCAGCAGGAGCTGGAGACGGGCGATCCGGGCGCGGATTTCCGCAGCGAAGCGTACACGTACATCGCTGGCTCGCTCACGTACGTGGACTTCGATGGGCCAGGGCCACAGGATCCCAACATTCCGCGCAGCGACGTGCTGGACGTGGAGCTCGATCCAGTCAAGGCCGAGGACAAGATGGCGATCGCCATCCAGCGCGTCCAGGATCCGGCGCTGATCCCGCAGGACAAGAAGTGGACGGTCGAGATCTACAAGGCGCTCGGCCAAGAGTTCATCGACATCACGCAGAACCGCAACGCCATTGCCGTGATGGAGCTGACCTTGCAGCGCTTCCCCATGGATCGGGACGCGCCCAAGCTGCAGGATCGCGTGGCTACCCTGTACGATCAGCTCTCCCGGCTGGCGCCGGACGGCTCATCAGTGCGCGCGGAGTACGCGCGGAAGGCGCTGGATTCACGCACAAAGCTCGCTGCGTACGTGGGCACCACGGAGTGGACCAACGCCAACCGTGAGGATCCAGAGGCCATTCAGCAAGCCGAGAGCCTGGCGAAGCGCGGGCTGCAGCGCGCCGCGGCGGATCACACCAACCAGGCGCGAGCGCTGGTGGGCCGCGCGCAGCAGGCCAGCAGCGAGGTGGAGCAGCGGCGCCTGCTGGAACAGGCCATCGCCGGCTACCGCATGGCAGAGACCGGCTGGGGCGCGTACATCGATCAGGATCCCGCGGCGCTCGACAGCTATGAGAGCCGCTTCTGGCTGGCGGACGCCCGGTACTGGGTGGTGGTGCTGCAGGTGACGCTGGGGCGCAGCCCCGCGCCCGCCGAGGTGGCTGCCGCGCGCGCCGCGGCCGTCGACGAGCGCGACTCGACGGAAGACAACCGCTACCTGCAACCGTCGGCGTATTACCTCGTCAGCATGTCGGATCATCTGCTGAAGGACGCCTACCGCGAGTTTGCGGACAGCGCCGGCGGCCGTGGTCTGGAGCCCAGGGACGCCGTGCAGTTCAGCGGCGCGGGCGCCGACCGCAAGCCGATCCGCGACGCGTTGCCCGTGGAGGTGGCCAACGCCATCGCCGACCGCGATGGCTACAACGAGGCCATCGTGTACGAGGAAGATCCGCAGCGCAACGGGCCGCTCTATGCGTTCCAGGCGGCAGATTACTACTTCGTGTACGGGCAGTTCGACGAAGCGCGCAAGCGCTTCGAGCCGATGATGGACGAGTACTGCGGCAAGAACGAGTGGGGCTACAAGGCCTGGGAGAAGCTCATCAGCATGAGCAACTTCGAGGGCGACGCCGGCCGCAGTCGAGCGCTGGCCGAGGGCAAGAGCTGCGCGTTCAACGAGGAGACGCTGGCGGCCGAAGAGGCTCTGCGCAAGCCGGTGCGCCAGGGCGTGGCCTATCTGGACGCGCGCAAGATCTACGACGAAGCCGAGAAGATGCCGGAGGGCCCCGAGCGCGACAAGAAGTGGCGGCAAGCAGCGGCGGCCTACAAGGTGGCGCTGGATGCCGCGCCTGATCGCGATGAGGCGCCGGAGGCGGCCATGAACGGCGCGTACGCCTACAAGCAGGTGGGTGAATACGACAAGGCCATCGAGATGTATCAGCTGTTCATCGCGCGCTACGGCAACGATCAGAAGCTGTTGCAGGTGAAGAACGGTGATCCCAAGGCGGAGCCGCCGATGGAACCCGATGGCGCCAAGTACGAGGAGCGGGTGCGCTTTCTCAAGATGGCCTACGACGCGCTGGCCAGCTCCTACGTGCTGTTCTTTGCCTATCCGGAGGCGGCCGGCACCTTCGACAAGATCAGCCGCACGGAGCACTTCGCCGAGGCGGATCGGCGTGAGGCCGCGCGTCAGGCGCTGACCCTGGCCGCCAGCATGTCGGACGAGGCGGGCATGACGCGCTCTCGACAGAGCTTTGCCCGGCTGGGCGCGGCCCCGCGAGAGCTGGCCGAGGCGGACTTCGTCATCGCCAGCTCGGCGGTGAAGGAGTGGGACCCGAAGAGCCCGGATCGCGGCAGCAATCGTGACGCGCGCGAGCGGGCGGAGCGCGCCATGCGCTCCTACTACGACGCCAACTCGCGCAATCCGGTGGCCGCGGAGTTCAGCGTGGAGGCCGCGTACTGGGTGGCAAAGACCAAGCGCGCTGCCAACGATCCGCGGGAGAAGCAGTGGTGGGACAGTACCCGGCAGAGCTTCGAGCTGTATCGCAGCATCGCCGGTAACAAGGCGGACGGCACCAGCGCCGCGCTCGGCTCACGTCAGGCCGGCTACGCCGCGGAGGCCGCCTATGTGCAGCTCGACGAGCAGATCGCCAGGGGCTTCGACTACGACACCGGGCACCAGCGCTACGCTGGTACAACGGTGGAGGTGCTCGACCAGTATCGCAAGGCCGCGGTGCAGGCCCAGGCGTACTACAACGCGCTGCAGAAGGTGGTCGACGACTACGCTTCACCGGAGTGGGCGACGGCCGCGATCGCGCGCCAGGGCTCGCTGTATGACTCGCTGCGCAGTGGGCTGTACAACGTGCGCGCGCCCGCGCTGAAGATGTTCGACAAGAAGACAGAAGCCCTGCTGAGCCGCGCCGAGAACAGCGACAGCCTGGAGCTCCAGGAGCAAGCAGACGCGATCCGCATGCGGGTCGAGACCACGTGGCGCGAGGCGCGCGATCGCGAGCTGGACAGCGCCGATCAGGTGATGGTGGATCGCTACGGCAACGCCATCAGCCTGGCGCGGCGCTACAACGTCTCGAACGCGGCAGTGCAGCGGGCCACGGCGCGCCTGGCCTTCTTCACCGACGTGATCGGCGAGGCCAAGCTGCAGCAACACACAGGCCGCGTGCCGTCGCTGGAGTACAGCCCGGGGCTGTTCCTGCGGCTGCGCCCGGGCCTGGTCACCTCGCCCAAGGCAGAGGGCCTGGTGCCGCCGGCACCCCCGGCGCTGCCCGAGAAGTAGCGCGGAGCGGAGGAGAAGAAGCCGTGGGTTCGTCGTTGGCAAGGAACTGGGGTGGCCGGAGCTCCCGAAAAGCAGGGGCGCTGGGCGTGCTCGGCGCGGGCTGCCTGGCGCTCGGCGCGCTGTCTGCGTGCTCGGGTCAAGGGGCAAACGTGCCAGCCAAGGCGCCCGACGCGCAGGCGCAACCCGGCGCGGTAGAGCCCGAGGTGGCAGCCGCAACGCCAGCGGGGCCAGCGATGCAGGCCGCGGCGGCCAGCGCCTACGCGGCAGGGCTCGAGGCGTTCAAGAACGGCGACCTCGAGGGCGCGAGCAAGCAGTTCAGCAAGGCGATTCAGAGCGATCCGCGTGCATACCCGGCGCACGTCGCGCTCGGCGTGGTGCAGGAGCGGCGCGGCGAGATGGCTCGTGCCCTGGACTCCTACGGAGCAGCCCTGGGTATCGCGGGGGACTTTCCGCCCGCGATCCAGGCCAAGGTGCACCTGTTGCTGGCGATGGGGCGGGTCTCGGAGGCGGACAGCTTCACCCGCGGTCTGGCGGCGAAGTTCCCTGACAGCGCGGCGGTGCTCTCGGCGCAGGCGGAGGTGGCCTCGGTGCGCGGCGACTCACCGACGGCGCAGTCGCTGGCGCAGAAGGCCTTGAAGAAGGATCCCGACTATCGCCCTGCCATGGTGACCTTGGCGCGGGATCACTATCGAGCGCGCCGCCTGGATCTATCGCTGTACACGCTCACAGCCATCCTCGATGGCTACGGCACGGAGAACCCGCCCCGCGACAAGAACAATGCCGACGCGCGCATGCTGCGCGCGCTGATCCTCAAGGAGCAAGGCAGGCGCAAGGCTGCCATCGAGGAGCTGAACAACGTGCTCGCCCTGCGCCCGGATCTGGTGGAGGCGCGGCTGCACCTGGCCACGTTCATGCTGGAGGCGGGCAATGCGGCCGAGGCTCGCCCGCTGCTGGAGAAGGCGCTCGAGTACGATCCGTCGAACGTGCTGGTTCACCTCAACCTGGGCGACGCGTATCGCCTGCTGGGCAAGCCGAAAGATGCTCTCGATCACCTCACCTGGGTGTCGCGCAAGGATCCTTCGCTCGCCCAGGCCGAGTACAACCAGGGCCTGGTTTATCTGTTCTCGGCAAGCGTTCCCGGCGTCACGGAGGAGCAGGCCATCGATCGCGCGATCCAGGCCTTCGAAAAGTTCAAGAAGCTGGAGCCACGCGCCGCACGTGGTGCCGGGGACGATGTGGATGAGTTGATCGCCCGCGCCCGCAACAAGAAGGCAATCCTGGAAGCAATGAAGGAGCAACCTGCCGCCCCCGAAGGCGCGCAGCCCACGGGAGAGAACGGATGAAGCGCGCGTCGAGGTTGCTGGGTTGGTGCCTGCTGGGGGCCGGCATGGTGCTGGCGAGCAGGCCCGCGCTCGCTCAGTCGTCGAGCAAGAGCCGCGTCGTCACCATCAGCGAGGTCACCATCGTGGGCCGCATCCAGAAGCCCATCGCGGCCGTGGACGTGAGCCGCATTCAGCCCAAGCTGACCCTGGCCGAGCTACGCCAGCCCTTCCTGCAGAAGATAGAGCAGGCCATCTATCGCACGCCCTTCTGAGGCTGCCGAGCGCCTTTCGTCAGTGTGGAGCACTTGCGCGTGTTGTGGAGCTTGCTTTGCCTGGCCGCGGTGACCGCGCTGTTAGGCTTCAGCTACCGGCGCTTGCTCGAGCTGAGGCGCTGCCAGCGTTGGGCAGCGCCGCACTTGCAGCGTGCGAGGGGCGCGGCAACCGCGGCAGAGCCAGACAGCGCGCACGGCGCTCGTGCAACACCGGAGGACTTGAGCGAGCTCACGACCGAGCTGCGCTGGCAGCTGAAGCAGCCGGGGCTGGTCCCGCGCAGCTGTGCCAAGGCGGCATTCTGGCTGGGGGCCGCAATGGCCCTTATGCAAGCCGCGCGGCAACTCGGCGCTTCGGATGCCCGCGACTGGCTGAGCCCGATCGTTTCACTGGCGAGCGGTTGCCTCGGTGCGCTGGGGTGCAGTCTCATCGGGCGAAGGGCCGAGGCCGAGGCCGAGCGGCTGCGCGACGCATGGAACACTCTTATCCGGCGATCGACACGGGACGTTGCGACCTAGGCCGGGGGGGATTCATGGACGCTGCAACATCCGCCAGCTACGCTGACTCCCCTCTGAGCGAAAGAGCACTGAGAGCACACGCATGACGCAGCAGTCGCCGTTGTCATCCAACACTGAAGGCGCCGCATCCGGACCGCAGCCGGCGGGCAACATGACCGCCGTGATGCGTGCCGTGGCCAGCAGCGGGCCCAAGGTGCTGCGCATCGGCTTGATCCAGGGCGGCCGCGTCGTCGAAGAGCGCATCATCAAGCAGCGCACCAGCGTCACCATCGGGTCGAACGAAAAGAACATGTTCGTCATCTCCGGTGGCGACCTGCCGGCGAGCTTTCGCCTGTTCGAGCTGGTGGGCTCCGACTACTACCTCAATTTCACGCCCGGCATGAAGGGGCGCCTGGCCCTGCCCACCGGGCTCTCCGATCTGAACAACCTGCGTGGTCAGGCCAAGGCTGGCAGCCAGGGTGGGCATCAGATCCAGCTGACGGAGGACTCGCGCGGCAAGATCGTGGTGGGCGACACCACGTTCTTGTTCCAGTTCGTCGCTCCACCACCGATCCAGCCGCGGCCCCAGCTGCCTGTCTCGGTCACCCGCGGCGCCACCTCCGTGGACTGGCCCACGACGGTGATCGCGGCGTTCTCCTTTCTCGTGCACTTCTGTGCGATTGGCTCGATCTACTCGGACTGGCTGGACCCCGTCGTCGACTACGACGTGAACGTCAGCGGTCTGGTGGAGCAGGTCAAATCGCTGCCCGCGCCGCCTCCCGTGGAGGAGCCCGAGCAGCCCGCTCCCGACAAGGCAGAGGCTCCGAAGGCAGAGGCGCCCAAGGCGGAGGCGCCCAAGCCCACGCCCAAGCCCACGCCGGCGCCAGCGGGCCAGAAAGAGCATGTGACCAAGGCGCAGGTCGCCGCGATCAGCAACGAGCTGCAGTCACTGGAGATGGCCACCCTGGCCGCGCTGTCCAGCGCGGGGCCCGCCACGGCCAACGTACTGCGCAGCGGTGAGGTGCCCACCAGCGCGCTGGACGCGGCGGCAGCGTCCGAGGCTGGTGTCTCGGCTGCGGGCCCCGGCGGGCTGAAGCTCGGCGGAGCGGGCGGCACGGTGCGCCCGGGGGCAACCGGCGGTGGTCTGGCGAGCATCGGTGCCACCGGCAAGAGCACGGCGGCGGGGAGCGGCGCGGCTCAGCAGGTCAAGGGCCCGCGTGGCAGCGCGGATGTGGGCAGCGCCTCCGTGGCGGGCGGCTCGGTGAGCGACGCCAGTCGCGTGGTCGCGCAGATGCGCGCCGGCTTCCGAGCTTGCTACAACCGCGGGCTCGCCGAAAACCCGGACATCGAGGGCAAGATCGCCCTCAGCATCAAGGTGGGCCCCACGGGCCAGGTATCGGGCGTGTCCGCCACCAAGACCGGCAACATCCCTGATTCCGTGCTGGAGTGCGTGAAGTCGCGCGCGAACTCCGCCAACTTCTCCCCGCCTCAGGGTGGGGCAGCGGTGGTGCAGGTTCCTGTATCTTTCGTGAAACAGTAGAGGGCGATGTGAGCTGGGCAAGCGGCAAGCAGCGGGTCGACAATGACCAGAAGACGTTCGGCATCGGCTGCGACAGGGGCCTCGGGGTGCGCTGCCGGCGCTTTGCGCTGTAGTTGGGCGGGCAGCGACCGGTCAGTGCATCCGGGGTCTCGGCGGGGCGGAATGGCCCGCTAGACCCTCGAGCGAGCCAAACGGGCACATTTCGCGGCAGGCAGGGCAGGACAACGCAGCAGCAGAGCAGGGCAGCAGACGGGCAACAGCCGAAAACCATTCAGGTAGTTTCGTTGACACGGTTTAGCCCGAGGGTCAGACTAAACGAGCATGGAAATCTCGAGGAGGGAAAGAGGCGTGAAGGAACATCACCGTCCAGGTAGTGGCGCGGTGGCGGCGCCTCCGCCGCGCTCGCGAGTGCTCAACTCGGTGCTGCTGGCATGCCTGCTGTTCGGGCTCGGCGCCGGCGCGCGCGATGCATCGGCACAGCCCCGAGATGCTGCTGGGGCCACGGGCGGCTCAGCGGTGCCGCCCACGATCGATCTGGCGCCGCCTCAGGCAAGCGCCAGCGCGGAGCGCCAGCTCTCGGCGGACGAGATGGTGGCGAGCGGCAAGGCCTTCGTCGCCGGTATCGAGCAGGCGTCTGGCTCCATCTCGCGCCAGTTGCAGGCCGCGCGCAAGGATCGCGATGTCGTACGGGTGCTGTGCCTGAGCGACAAGCTGAACCAGGTGGATGTCGCGCTGGGCTCGGCGCGCGACCGCTTGAACGCGCTGCGCGGCGCGGCGGAGCGCTCGGACATCGATCGCACCCGCCACGAGTCTACCGTGCTCGAGGTGCTCAATGATCGCGTGCGTGTGCTGATCAACGAGTCCAATCAGTGCGTGGGTGAAGAGACGGGGTTCATCGGGGAGGCTGAAGTGAGCGTCTCGGTCGATCCCAATCTACCGAACGCTGAAACGACGTTCGAAGCGAACACGAACTCGCCCCCGCCTCCGCCGAACATCAGCAGTCCGATCCAGTAACTCGGACCTCTCCGAGGTACTGCTTCAGCTCCGCGATACTCCGCCCGAGCCGGGCGTGCGAGGAGCATTTCTTCGTTAAGTAATGACGATGCGCGTCCTACCTGCGATCTTTGTTTTGTCCGCCGCGGCCCTGTGCGCGCCCACAGCTGGCGCGCAGCAGAGCCAGCCCTGGCTTGGAGATCGCCGGTTCGGCGGGGGCATCGGGGTTCGAGCGGGAGACTTCGAGCTGCATCCGGGCATCGCGGGGGAGGTGGGCTTCGACAGCAACTTCTACCAGGCTGCAGACAAGGTCACGCCGGAGGGCTTTGCCGTGGCGATCCCGGCTGAGTTTCAGCCGCTGCGACCGGACGGGTCTCGCTTTGCCGACGCTGGCACCTTCAGGGAGCCCGCGGTGGGCGTGTTTCGCTTCCGCGTGACGCCCTCATTATCGCTCAAGACGCTCGGGCCCCAGCGCACCGAGGGCGACGGTGCCGGTGCAACACCGCCCAAGCTGAGCATCGAGGCGGATGCCTCCGTGAGCTATAACGAGCTGCTCGCCACGGACGCGCAGTATGCGGATTCCGTCAGCGACGATCGTTACCTGAGCGCGGATCTCGGCCTCAATCTCGGCATCCTGCCGCAGCGCCCCTGGGGCGCAACCATCTCCGGCGCCTACAGCCGCGAGGTGCAGCCCGTCAACGATCCGCAGGCGCCCCCGAACTTCGGGCGAAACACCTTCCGTGCCGGCGCCGCGCTCAACTGGCGCCCGGGCGGCGGCATGCTCGAGTGGAGCCTCGGCTACGACCTCGCGTACGTCGACTTCGAGAGCGACCTGTTCGAGAGCTTCTCCAGCATCTCGCACCGCGCGGTGCTCAAGGGCCGCTGGCTGTTTCTCCCGCGCACGGCCCTGCTGTACTCCGGCGACTACGGCGTGCTCACCTATCCCAACGGTGACGAGAACGTGAAGCCCCAGGGCTCGCCCCTCAGCTCGCGGCTCGGCATCAATGGCTTGATCACCAATCATCTCGGCGCTCTGGTCATCGTGGGCTGGAAGAGCATGTTCTTCGAGAATGACGAGAACTACGACAGCATCGTGGGCAACGCCGAGCTCACCTGGTACCCGCTACCGCGGCCGGATCTCGCGCCCGAGGCGGCCACGGTGGGGCTCTCTGCCATCAGCCTCGGCTACCGGCGTGACGCCAGCGCCTCGTACCTGGGCAACTATGTCCAGATCGACGGTGTGTACGCCAAGTCATCCTACTTCTTCGGCGGGATGGTGCTGGCCAGTCTGGAGGCTGGGCTCGATCACGTGCAGCGGCCTTCCGGCTACTTTCCCAACCTGACCCGACAGACGGCGGCTTTCTCCGAGAATCGCGTCAACGTCACGGGCTTCGTGGAGTATCGCACCAGCGATACCTTCGGCATCAACACCACCCTGCGCTATACGGGGAACATGACCGATCAGCTGATCCCCGTGAGCTCTGACCCCACCGACAGCGACTACGACGATCTCAGTTTTGATCGCTTCGAGGCATGGCTCGGCGTACGCTGGTTCCTATGACACGACCTAGCGCCTCGCCCCTGTTCGGGCGACGCGCCTTGCTACTGCTGCTGGGCAGCGTGTTGTCAGGGTGCGGCCCCAAAGTTGACAACTCCCGGGTCAAGCTGCCGGCTCCGGTGCAGAGCACCACCCTCGGTCCCGGAGACGTGTTCACGCTGGAGGTGGTCGGGGAGAAGGACCTGCCGCGGGAGTTCCAGGTCGCGTCGGATGGCACGGTCGATTTCCCGTACGTGCACCGCCTCGAGGTAGAGGGGCTGGAGCCACAAGAGGTAGCGCGCGCCGTCCGTGAGAGCCTGATCGAGAAGCGGATCTTGACGGACCCGAGCGTGATCGTCTCCGTCAAGGAGTACAACAGCAAGCGGGTGACCGTGCTGGGCGAGGTGAAGAAGCCGGGCAGCTTCCCGCTGACCACCGGCATGACCTTGGTGCAGGCGATCAGCAACGCGGGCGGCCTCAGCGCCATCGCCAACGGCGATCGGGTCAACCTGACGCGCAAGGCCAAGGGCTCGACCACCACGGTGGTGCTGAGCTTTGACTCCATCACCTCGGGCAGGTCGCCGGACATTCCGCTGCAAGCGGGCGACCAGATCTTCGTGAACGAGCGGGTATTCTGAGCTCCGCCGTTGTAGGCCGCCGCGCAGCGGTGTACGGCACGGCCCCGTGACTTGCCCCGTGATTTCCCGCTCCCGACCGCTACTCCTGGGCTCCGCGTCTCCGCGCCGCAGCTCGCTCCTGGCGAGCCTGGGCCTGCCCTTCGTGGTGCTGCCGGCTGACATCTCGGAAGACGTGGAGCCGGGGGAGCGCCCGCACGCTTACCTGGAGCGCATCGCCGCAGCCAAGCTGTCTGCGGTCCAGGCGCGGCTGGCAGGAGCCGCGGCGTTGCCCGACGCGCCGCAAGGCGTCGCTGGCATCCTGGTCGCGGACACCACTGTGGTGATTGACGACACCATCGTCGGCAAACCGGCCGATGTTGCGGAGGCGGTCAGCACGCTGAACCGACTTGTGGGTCGTACTCACACCGTCTTGACCCGCTACCTGGTGGGTGCCGCCCCTGGAGCACCGGGCGCCGCTCCGGCGGTTCAGCGCACGGTCTCCACTCAGGTCACCTTGCGCGCTGCCAGCGCGGAAGAGGTGCTGGGCTATGCACGCAGCGGCGAGGGCCTGGACAAGGCCGGGGCCTATGCCGCCCAGGGGCTAGGCGCCTTCCTGGTCGAGGCCGTAACGGGATCGTACACGAACGTGGTGGGCTTGCCCGTCTGCGAGCTGGTGAGCGATCTGAAGCAAGCGGGCCTGCTGCAGGCCTTTCCGGTTGATTCTCGCAGCTTTTGACATGTCCCCGCTCGGGGAGGGATAATCGATTCATGGCGCTAATTGACACCGAGGAAGCAGCCCGCCGTCTGGCTCGGGCGATCGCGAGCGATCTATCCCTCTACAACGAGGAGAAGATCGTGCGCGGTATCGAGAGCGACAGCCTGTTCGAGGAGCTCAGCGACGAGATCGAGGAGGGCCGGGCACTCTACAAGAGCCGCGTGGCGCCCGATCTGTACGCGCACAACTTCTACGACCGTGCGCTCGTCGATATCCTGGTTCGGGGTAGGGGCCACATCAAAAGCCTGATGTGGTGAGCCGGTTCGCGGGGCCCAGCTTCCCTGCGCGTACACCCTTGCCCCTGAAGCCCGCCGGCACTCCGCGCACCGAGCGCTTCGTCCTGCCCGCGGATCAGTCGCGTGAGCGCGTGGATAAGGTGCTCGCGCGCCTGCTGGCGCCTCGCTCCCGGGCCACGGTGCAACGCTGGATCAGCGAAGGGCGGGTGAGCGTCGGAGGCCGGCCGTGCCGCGCACGGGACAGCGTCGCGGGCGGCGCCGTCGGGGAGGTGGAGATCGGCCCGGAGCCGACCTCCGAGGCCGTGCCGGACGCCTCGGTGCCGTTCGGGGTGGTGTTCGAGGATGAGCACCTGATCGTGGTGGACAAGCCTGCCGGCGTGGTGGTTCATCCGGCGCGCGGGCACCGCTCGGGTACGCTGGTGAGCGGGCTGCTGGCACGAGCGGGGTTCGCCGTTGCGCCGTCCGATGAGCGTGATCCGGTGGGCCATCTGCGCCCTGGCATCGTGCATCGCATCGACAAGAACACGAGCGGCCTGCTGGTGGTGGCGAAGGACGCGCTGACGCGCGAAGGCCTCAAGCGCCAGCTCGCGGCGCACAGCATGCGCCGGGTATACCACGCGCTCACCCTCGGCGTGCCCCGTCCGGGCCGGATCGAGACGGCGTATGGGCGCGATCCGCGCTCGCGCTTGCGCTTCACGTCGCGCCTCGCCAGCGGCAAGCGCGCCGTCACCAATGTGGCGGTGTTGCAGGCATTCCGCGCGGGGGCGGCCTGGATCGAGTGCCGCCTGGAGACCGGACGCACACACCAGATCCGCGTGCACCTGTCAGAGCAGGCGGGCACTCCGCTGCTGGGTGACGCGCTGTATCGCAGCGCAGCCGCTGGCGCGCGGACAGCCGTGGGGCAGGGTGGCGGGGATACCCGACTCGCCGAGCTGGAGCGTGCTCTGGGACGCCAGGCTCTGCACGCGCGCGAGCTCGGCTTCGAGCACCCGATCAGCGGTCAGGTGCTGCACTTCGAGAGTGCACCGCCGGCAGACTTTGCGACTGCGCTGGCAACCCTGCAAAGCTGGCACGGCGCAGCCTGAGACGCACGGCCTCGGCTGAGCCGCAGGGCGAACAACAGTTGTGCAGGGCAGGCGGTACCCCTATGCTCGAGTGGCGGCCGGAGCAACTACCACCCCGCCGAAAAAACGATGCGTTCCACTCCGATCAGCAAGGGATCTCCCCCCTCCGTCTTGACCCAGCGCTTGAACCGCGGCGCCAGTCGAGATCGTCAGATTCACCACCTTGGTGGCTACCCGTTCGGGCCATCCTTGCGCATCGAGCGCTACGCCATGGGCAATGGCCTCTCGATCTTGCTGGTCGAGGATCATACGGCGCCGACCGTGGCGTATCACACCTGGTTCCGGGTGGGCTCTCGCCATGAGACACCGGGCAAGACCGGCATCGCGCACCTGTTCGAGCACCTGATGTTCAACGAGACCGAGAAGCTCGCGGCCGGCGAGTTCGATCGTGAGCTGGAAGAGCTGGGCGCCGAGAGCAACGCATCGACCTGGCTCGACTGGACGCACTACGACATCGCGGTGCCGAGCACGGCCTTCGAGCGAGTGGCAGAGCTGGAGTCCGAGCGCATGCAGCACCTGGTGCTGCGCGAGCCGCAGGTGGAGAGCGAGAAGGAGGTCGTCGCCAACGAGCGGCGTTACCGCGTGGAGGACGACGTCGAGGGCTCGGTGGGAGAGCAACTCTGGGCCACTGCGTTCGAGCACCATCCCTATCGCTGGCCGACCATAGGCTGGATGGCGGACATCCAGGGCTTCACGGTGGACGACTGCGAGAAGTTCTACCGGACGTACTACGCGCCCAACAACGCCACGATCGTGCTGGTGGGCGCGGTCGATTCCGAGCGCGCGCTGACCAAGCTGCAGGAGGTATACGGCGGCTATCGCGCTGCAACGATCCCCGATCCACCGCCTGACGTGGAGCCGGAGCAACCGGCGGAGCGCAGCGTCACGGTCACCAAGCTGACCCCCACCTGGAAGCTCAACATCGGTTACCATAGCCCCGCGCTGGGCCATCCGGATCATGTGCCGCTCAGCGTTCTGTGTGAGATCCTCTTCGGTGGTCGCTCGTCGCGCTTGCTCAAGACGCTGGTGCGCGATCGCGAGCTTGCCAGCGACGTGCGCGGCTCGCTCTCGCCGCTGCGCGATCCTGGGCTGCTGGAGCTGTTCGTGAGCGCGCGGGATGGGGTTGACGCGGAGCAATTGCTGGCAGCCATCGACGAGGAGCTCGACCGCGTGCTCGTGGAACCGGTGAGCAACGACGAGCTGGAGCGAGCCAAGGCTCGCATCGAGCTGGGCCTGCTGCAGGGGCTGCAGACCAACGAGGGCAAGGCCTCCACCATCGGCTTCTACGAGGTGGTGCTGGGCAACCCCGCTGCCGGCTTCGAGCGCCTCCAGAGCCTCAATGAGCTGCGGCCGGGCCAGCTGCGCGAGCTGGCGAACCGCTACCTGAACCGGCGCTCGCGCACGGTCATCCGGGTGGAGCCGCAAGCCGGCGCCGCCGATGCCACGGCCGAAGGAGACGCACGATGAGCGGACCCGCACTGCTGCTCGAGCGCGACGCCTCGCTGCCGCTGATCCACACCGGCATCTCCACGCGCTCGGGCGCCGCGGAGGATCCGGAGGGCCTGGAGGGCCTGACCCGCATCTCCGGGCGCTTGATGCGGCGCACTGCGGGCGGCCAGAGCGCGGATCAGATCGACGCGCGCATCGATCGCATGGGGGCCTCGCTGGGGCTCGACGCCGGTCATGGTGGGGTCGCGCTCAGCGGTGTGGTGCTGGAGCGCTCGTTTGGCGAGCTCATGAGCTTGCTGGAGGAGACGTTGACGGCACCCGGTCTGGCCGAAGACGAGCTGGAGCGCCTGAAGCGCGAGACCGGCGCGGAGCTGATGGAGATCCTGGACAGCGATCAGCAGCTGGTCCAGCGCTGGTTCCTGCGCACTGTCTTCGCCGGCCACCCCTACGGACGCACGGTGATCGGCACGGAGAAGAGCCTGGCCGCGATCCAGCTGGCGGACGTACGCAGCTGCCTGGCGCGAGAGTTCCGTCAGGACAACGTCGTGTTCGGCTTCGCTGGAGCGGTGGAGCCCGCGCGCGCGGAGCGCGCATCACGGGCCATCTGGGAGCAGCTGCCGCCGGGCGGCTCCACCCCCCCGCCGCCGCCTGATCCCGTCGCCAGCGGCGGGCGCCGGCTGCTGTTCGTGGACAAGCCGGAGCGAACCCAGACGCAGATCCTGATCGGCGGCATCGGTAGCCATCCCAGCGACGGGGATCACCTGGCCTTGACCATCGCCAACACCGTGTTTGGCGGCACGTTCACGGCGCGCCTGACCCAGGAGGTGCGAGCCAAGCGCGGCTGGTCCTACGGGGCCTATTCGTCGCTGGGTTACGATCGCCGGCGGCAGGCGTTTAGCATGTGGACCTTCCCCAAGGCGGAGGACGCTGCGGCCTGTATCCAGCTGGAGCTCGAGATGCTGCAGCAGTGGTGGCACAGCGGCATCACGGAGGAGGAGTTCGTCTGGGCCAAGCGCTACCTGATCCAGTCGCAGGCGTTCGCGCGGGACACCGCGACCAAGCGCATCGGGCTGAAGCTGGATGAGCTCCTGAATGACCTGCCGCCGGGTTACCACGACGAGTTCGTGCCACGGCTGGAGGCGGTGACCCTGGAGCAGGCCAACGCGGCGGTTCGCAGTCGCATCTCGCTGGAGCACCTGGCGGTGGTGGTCCTGGGTACTCACGCGGCCATCGGCGATGACGTGCGGAAGGCCATCCCGGAGCTGGCGAGCGAGCGGGTGGTTCCGTTTGATACCGAGTGACGAGCGTCCCGGGCGCGCCTAGCGCGCCCGGCTCCCGAACTTCCCGCGCGGTGCCCGCGGCTGGGTCAGGGATACACGTAGGCGCTCTGAACCCCAGCGGGATCAGCTCAGTGGCGGCTGGGTACGGCCGAGTCGGTGAAGCCGAGCTCACCCACCAGCGCGTCCGCCAGGCGGCGTGCCTCGCGCTGCAGCTCTCCCTCGAGCTGCCAGGGATCACTGCCAGCGGCCAGCGGGCGCCGCAGGTCGACGTACACCTTCAGCTTGGGCTCGGTACCGCTCGGGCGCACCAGCATGCGTCCGCGGTCGCCCAGCTCCAGCTCGACCAGGCTGGTGTTCTCCAGCCAGCGTGGCCGCCGCTCCCCGCCGCTGCGAAAGTCATTCACGGCGGTGACCCGCGCGTCCAGCACCCGCTCCGGTGGATCGCTGGACACCCGGTCCATGGCCTCCTGGATCTCGCGCGCACCGACCAGACCCTGGCGAGTCACGCTCCGCTGCACGCTGACCCAGAGCCCGTGGCGCAGGTAGAGCTGGGCCAGACGCTCGCGCAGCGAGCTGCCCCGCGAGCGCTCCAGCGCCGCGAGCTCACACAGAATCAGAGCGGCGGAGATGCCGTCCTTGTCGCGCACCAGGTGACCGACGCAGTAGCCCAGCGCCTCCTCGAAGCCGAAGACATAGTTGAGCTCGCCCTTGGCCATCAGATCGAGCGCCGCCGTCCAGATCCACTTGAAGCCGGTCAGGGTCTGCTCGCAGTGCGCGCCATGCTGGGCTGCGATGGAGCGCAGCATGGGCGACGAGACGATGCTCTCCGCCACCAGTGGGCGCGGCGTCTTTGCCGCCCGCTCCAGCGCAAAATCCGCCAGCAGCAGGCCGATCTGGTTGCCGGTGAGCGCGGCCCAGCCACCCTTGCCGTCGGGCAGGCTGGCCGCGAGGCGATCCACGTCGGGATCGTTCGCCAGGATCAGGTCCGCGTTGACCTTGCGAGCCAGCTCCGTGACCAGGTCCAGGGCGCCGGGCTCCTCCGGGTTGGGAAACCTCACGGTGGGGAAGCGACCATCCGGCTCACGCTGCTCCTGCACCACGTGCAGGCGGGCGAAGCCGGCGGCGGACAGCACGCGCTCGACCGGAGCGGCGCCCACGCCGTGCATCGGTGTGTAGGCGATGCATAGCTCGCGCGCGGGTGCCCCCGGGGGGCGCAGCGCAGCGACGTCCCGGAAGTACTCCTCGAGCAGCTCGGGGGGGACCGGCTGCACGTTGGGAGCGCCGCCGTCGAGAGCGTCCGCTCGCATGGGCTCGGAGCTGGCGGGCGCCGAGCGCTCGATCTCGGCCGCCACCTCGCTGTCCACCGGGGGCACGATCTGCACGGCGTTGGCGTCGTACAGCTTGTAGCCGTTGTACTCGCCTGGGTTGTGGCTGGCGGTGATGACGATGCAAGCAGTGGCGCTCAGGCGCCGCGCGACGTAGGCGGCGATGGGCGTGGCCACTGGCTCGGGAAAATAGCACACGGGCAGGCCGTGGGCGGACAGCACCCCGACCGTCTCGCGCAGGAAGGCCGCGCTGGACAGCCGCCCATCGGCGCCCACGACGATCGGCGCCAGCTCGCCCTTGCCATGGCGCCGTTTCAGATAACGGGCCACGCCGGCCGTCGTGCGCCGCACCACGGCGCGGTTCATGCGCAGAGGCCCCGCCCCCACGAGGGCACGCAGGCCCGCCGTGCCGAACTGCAGCGAGCCTGACATGACCTCCAGCAGCAGGGCGTCATTGCGCGAGTCCACGTGGCCCTGCAGCTCGCGCCGCGTTTCGGGATCCGGATCGGCGGCGATCCACGCGCGCGCCGCTTCGAGGGCTTCATCGATGTTCATGGCGACTCTCTAAGCAAATGACTCTTCCAGGAGATGTGTCGTGTACTCTCCCGAACGGAACGCAGCGCTGCCAGCCACACGGACCATGAGCGGCAAGTTGGTACGCTTGCTGCCCGTCTTGCCGCGCAGCTCGATCCGCGTCTCTCCCAGCCCGTTGAGCAGGCGCTCGATGGCTGCTTCGCGCGTGGGTCCATGTGCCATCACCTTGGCCAATAGCGGATCATAGTGGGGGGTGATGGTATCTCCGGCACGAAAGCCCGTGTCGACCCGGAAGGTCGCGTCGGTGGCAGGAAAGCTGAACTCCTCCAGCTGGCCAGGCTGAGGCAAGAAGCCTCGCTCGGGATCTTCCGCGTATAGCCGCACCTCGATGGCATGCCCCTGTGCGGGCAGCTCCTCGGGCAAGTCGACTGGGTCTCCGCTGGCGACGCTTAGCTGCAGCTCCACCAGATCTATGCCGCGCACCAGCTCCGTGATGCCGTGCTCCACCTGCAGCCGTGGGTTCACTTCCAGGAAGTAGGGAACACCGGTCTCGTCCACGATGAACTCCACGGTGGCCAGCCCGACGTACTCCTGCGAGCTCACCAGCTGCAGCGCAGCTTGCCAGAGCTGCTGGCGTGCGCCCGGCTGCTCCAGAAAGCGGGCAGGAGACGGGCACTCCTCGAGCAGCTTCTGGTGCCGGCGCTGGACGCTGCACTCGCGCTCGCCCAGCGCCCAGCCGCGCCCCTTGCCGGCGCACAGGATCTGTACCTCCACGTGACGCGGGCGCTGCAGGTAGCGCTCCAGGTACACGCGCGCATCACCGAAGGCAGCGGCGCCGCGCTCCGAGCAGGTGTTGGCCGCCTTTGCCAGCTGCGCCAGGTCATCCACCCGCACCATGCCGATGCCGCCACCGCCGCCTGCCGCCTTCACGATCAGTGGCAGGCCCACCGCCTGCGCGGCCGCCAGCGTCTGCTCGGTATCGGCCGGATCGATGGCCACCTCGGTGCCGGGCGGTGGCTGAATGCCGAGTGAGCGGGCGAGCGCGCGCGCGGCCAGCTTGTCGCCGAATGTCTCCAGAGCGGCCGTCTCCGGGCCGATGAAGTGTACGCCGAGGGCGCGCACGGCCGCGGCAAACTCGGCATTTTCGCTGAGCAAGCCATAACCCGGGTGGACTGCGTCGGCGCCGCTGGCGCGGATGGCGTCGAGCAGCGCCGCGCGGTTCAGATAGCTCTTGGCCAGGGGCGCCTCTCCGAGACGCACGCTCTCGTCGGCGTTCTCCACATGGAGCGCGCCAGCATCTGCGTCGGAATAGACGGCCACCGTGGCCACCCCCAGACGGCGGCAGGTACGCTCGATGCGCACGGCCACCTCACCCCGATTGGCGATCAGTACCTTCTGGAACATGGCAGCGTTGGCTGTACCCCTTTGCGGTGCTGGTTGTCTTCAGGAACCGTGGCCCGAGAGGAGCTGGTCGCGCAGAGAGCGGGAGCCAGCGCCCGGCGCCGGCGCGTTCAGGGCCAGCTGCCCGCAGGCCGCGTCTACATCGTCACCGCGCGTGGCTCGCACCGAGCAGCTCACTCTCAGCTGCGCCAGCTCCCTGCGAAACGCTTCGACGGCCTGCTGCTCTGGGGCGCGCAAGCTCGATGCCGCGATGGGGTTCATGGGGATCAGGTTCACCTTGATCGGCAGACCACGCAGCGCCTGCACCAACCGGCGCGCGTGCGCCACCTGATCGTTGACCCCTGCGATCAGCGTGTACTCGATGGTGATCCGGCGGCGCTTGGGCAGCGGATAGCGGCGCAGCGCCTCCACCAGCTCGGCCAGCGGCTGGCTCTCGTTCATCGGTATGATGCTGCTGCGCGTGGCGTGGTCCGGCGCGTGCAGGGAAATGGCCAGGCCGATCTTTCCGCCAAAGTCCTCGCCCAGCTTCTGGATGCCACGGATCAGCCCGACAGTGCTCACCGTGATGCGCCGGGGGCTCAAGCCCGCGCCCGCCGGGTGGGTCAGTAGCCGGATGGTGCGAGCGGTCTCGGTGTAGTGGTGCAGGGGCTCACCCATGCCCATGAACACGATGTTCTTGATCCGCTCGCCGGCGTCCAGATGTCGGCGTGCATGTAGAAACTGAGCGATCACCTCGTGCGCACCGAGGCCCCGCTTCAGCCCCGCCTGGCCGCTGGCGCAGAACACGCAGCCCATGGCGCAGCCCACCTGGGTGGAGATGCATAGTGTGACCGGGCGCTCCGCGCGCTCCTGTTCGCTGGTGCCTTCGTCCTCGTCGTCCTCCTCGTCCTCGTCGTGGAGATCCTGCAGGTGGGCGCGAGGGATCATCACGCACTCGATGGCGAGGCCGTCATCCAGGCGCAGGAGCAGCTTGCGCGTGCCATCCGCGGAGCGGCGCACCATCTCTTCCACGAGCGGGCTGCGCAGCCCGTGCTCCAGCAGGCGCGCGCGCAGCGGCCGCGAGAGATTGGACATGTGCTCGACATCGAGCACCCCCTGCTTGTGGATCCACTGAAAGATCTGCTGCGCGCGGAAGGCGGGCTCGCCCCACTCCGTCATGCGCGCGCGCCATTCTTCCGGCAGCCAGGCCACTACCTGCTGCTCAGAGGCACCGGGCTTGCGTACGGCGTGACTCATGGTGAGCTCGAGCCTCCCGTCTTCTTGGCCTCGTTCCAGTACTCGTCCAGCTGTTCCAGCGCAATGCCACGGCTGGGCTGACCTTCCGCGCTGCGTGGCCAGTCGCCAAATTGCTCTCTCACCCGCTGCTCCACGTGGGCGAAGCGCCGGCAGAACTCGTCATTCGTCCGCTGCAGCGCGCGAGCGGCGTCCACGCCGGTGTGGCGCGCCAGGTTCACTGCCGCAAAGAGCACGTCTCCAAGCTCGGCTTCGATCTGGGCGGAGTCACCCCCTGCGATGGCCGTGTCCAGCTCCGCCAGCTCTTCCTGAAGCTTGGCTCGTGAGCCGCCCGCATTCGGCCAGTCAAAGCCGACTCGCTGCACCTCCTTGCCGATGCGCTGCGCGCGCTCCAGCGGCGGCAAAGAGCGAGGCACCCGCTCCAGCAGATCCCTCCGTTTGGGCTTCTCGCGCGCCTTGAGCTGCTCCCACTGCTGAGCTACCGCGCCGGCGTCCTCCAGCTGCACGTCCTCGAACACGTGAGGATGACGCCGCACGAGCTTCTCGCAGATGCCGCGTACGACGTCGTCTGGACCAAAGCCATGAGCGGTCCGCGCCAGCTCCGACAGAAACACGACCTGCAGCAGCAGGTCCCCGAGCTCCTCGCGCAGCTCCTGCGCGCCACCGTGGTCGATGGCGTCCATGACCTCGCAGGCCTCCTCCAGCACGTACCGCCGCAGGGAGGGGAAGGTCTGCTCGCGATCCCAGGGACAGCCGTCCGGCGCGAGCAGGCGCTGCATCAGCTGCACCAGGCGCGGCAGCGTCTGGCCCAGCTGCTCACCCAGGGGCAGGGCTGGCGGCACATCGAAGCCTCGCTGTGCGCGCCCCCCCACGTTGGGGCTGGGGCTGCTGGAAGCGGGGCGTGTCGGGTCGGTGGTCACGGCGGTCCTATCTCTCGGACGAGTTCTCGGGTTCTAGCTCGGCGGGCGGCCCCGGCCGACGCTCAGATGCGGGGCTCAGAATAGATAGCGCTCCCCGGAGTCACACAGGATGGTCACGACGTTGCTTCCGGACGGCAGCCGCTGCGCAACCGCCACGGCGGCACTGACGTTGGCCCCCGCGGAGGGCCCCACGAGCAAGCCCTCCGTCTGAGCCAGCCGTCGTGCGCAGCGCTCGGCCGCAGCGTCCGTTACCGTCACGACCTCATCGATCACGCTTCGATCCAGGATCGCCGGAATGAACCCGGCACCCAGGCCCTGAATCGAATGCAGCCCGGCACGGCCGCCGCTGAGGACGGGGCTGTTCTTGGGCTCCACGGCCACGATGCGCACGGCCCCGCCGAGGCGCTCGCGCAGGCATCGACCCACGCCCGTGAGCGTGCCGCCGGTGCCGACTCCAGCCACGAAGGCAGCTACCTTGCCGCCCAGCTGAGCGAGTATTTCACTCGCAGTATCGCGATAGTGGCAGGCCGGATTGGCGGGGTTTTCAAACTGGCGCGGCATGAACGCTCCTGGAGTCTCCCGCAGCAGCTTCTCGGCATGACGAACGGCTCCGAGCATCCCCTCCGGCGCCGGGGTGAGCGCGATTTCGGCGCCGTAAGCTCGCATGATATGGCGCCGTTCCAGGCTCATGTCCTCGGGCATGACCAGCACGCAGCGATAGCCGCGGACGGCGGCGATCATGGCCAGGCTGATGCCGGTATTACCGCTGGTCGCCTCAATCAACGTGGCGCCGCTGCGCAGCGCCCCCGCAGCCTCCGCTGCCTGGATCATGGAAAGCGCGGGCCGATCTTTCACGCTGCCGGCGGGGTTGAGGAACTCGGCCTTGCCCCACAGGCTGGCGCCGGATTGAGGCTCCATGCGCGCCAGGCGCACGAGGGGCGTTCTACCGACCAACTCCAGCACGTTTCGAGCCACATTGCCCGAACCCGCGCTGGAGGCCGCTGCTTGCACTTCAGCGGCGCTGCTCGGCGGAGGGTCGAGGCGCTCGGTCATTAAGCCAGGCTAGTCTCAGCGCTCCTCTGCGGACAAGCCCCTCTCCCCGCGCGCTCTCGGCCCAGTGGCCATCAGGGCTGGCATGCAGACACAGGACCAAGCTGAAACGCTGCAGCGTCCAATTGCAGAACTGAAAGACAGCACATGCAGTGCACTGAGCGGTGGTGAACATGCGTGGTCACGACGCCTGTCCCGATTGAGCAGTCATTCTCGCGAGGCGACCTGCCTGCGCAGCCGCGTCTCCCCACTGAGGGACGCAACCATGCAACTGCACCGTTCGCCGATGGTGCCATCCATAGGCGCCCGAGCGCCAGCGGGCGGAAAAAGAGCGCGACGGTGGCACAGCGCGGCGGATGTCCGCGGCGGCGCTGGAGCGCAGCGGGTGGTCGCGCCAGCGCTGGAGGCCAACTGGTCTTCGCTGCACGGCTGCAAGGCGTGCGCGCGCATGCTGCGTTTCGAAGAGCGTGTGGTCCGTGCGCAGCGCTGCAAAATGCCGGCTGGGTGAATGACACGGCCTGAAATGATCGAGCCGCAAAAAACTGCGCACGCGATGGGCCATCGCGGCGCGCTGGCGTGCTATGATTTGGTATCGATGTCGCGCGTCCTTGCCCTCGTAGGTAACCGTCCCGACGTTTGCGGTGTAGCCGCCAAGAAGTACGCGAGCCTGCTGCGGGTCGAAACCCACGGCAACGCTCTCGGTTGGGGCATAGGGTTCTATCAATCAGGTGAAGCCCTGCTGCGTCGTCGTCCGCTCGATGATCGCGACGTGATCGAGATCGCCGCGCTCAATGACGTGTCATCGGGCCTGATGCTCGCTCAGATTCGCACCCCCGGCGTGGGTGCGCTGCGCACGGAGAACACGCCGCCGTTTCGCTACCGCGACTGGCTGTTCGCGCAACGCGGCACGGTGGCTGGGTTCGAGCAGGTACGCACGCCGCTGCTGGAGCGTTTGCCGGAGTTTCTGCGCTGCAATCTGCGCGGCGAGACCGACGGCGAGGCCATGTTTTACTCCTTCCTCTCCTGCCTGGATGAGGCAGTCGGGCTGGAGAGTGATCGCATCACGGCAGCGCAGATTCGCGAGGCCCTGCGCGGCGCGCTGGCCCGCACCGATCAGTTGCTGGCCCGCGTGGGTCAGGGCGCGGCGGAGCTGGACTGGTTCGCCTCCGACGGCGAGCACCTGGTCTGCCTGCATCGCACGGGCACCATGATGTACCGTCGCTTCGAAGCGCCGGAGGAGCTGGAGGCGCTGCTGCCGGAGGGGCCGCCAGGCGCTTCGTTGCATCCTTTCCGCTGCTCCGTGGTCGCCTCTGGTCTGGAGCAGTTGCCGGAAAAGTGGGTGCGTCTCGAAGAGGGGCGGTTTGTCACGCTCAACCGAACTGATCCGCCCGTCATCGAGGCCATCTAGGCTCTCGGCGGTCATCGGCGTGCGGGTGCCGAGCCGTCTCATCGCTGGCAAGCGTTACACGGGTGCCCGCGCGGGCGTGGCTGTGCGCAGGAGCACATGGCTGCCGCTGTCGGGCATGGCCTTGGTAGCAGGGGTCGTGAGCTGTGCGATGGCGTGCGCGTCTGCCTCGCTGCCGCCAGCCGAGCCGCAGGTCACGCACTCCCCCGTGCGGACTCCGACAGTCTGGCCACAGGCGCTGCCGGAAGCGGACGCTGCGAGCTCGGTGGTCGTGCTGGCGGCGCCGCAGCCGCAGCGCGCAGCTCGCCTGATGGTACGCGGCTTCTTCAGTGCCGTGCAGCGCGAGTCCGTGACCGAGTTGAGCGCGCTCCTGGGCGATGGGGCCACCATCTCGAGCGGTCCAGGTAGCGCACCGGAGCCGGTGCCCAAGGTGTGGGCCGCGCGCTTCAAGCGGCTCGAATACGGGGCGGACGCCAAGGCACCCTATCGGGATGACCAGCTCGGGGTGTTCTCGCCGGAGGAGCTAGCGCGGCTGGGCAGCGCACGGCGCTACGCGCTGGAGCCCGCACCCGGTGAATTGCTCGCCGTCGTGACGCCACGCGAGTGGCCCAGTGCAGCAGGGCCGCGGCACTTCGGCCGTCGCATCGAGTTCATCCTGGGCACGACGGAGGAAGGCCTGCGCATCCTGCGCATGTTTGAGGACTTCCGGCTGCCGTAGGTCAGAGGCTCGGGCTCTGCTGGAGAGCGCCAGGGGTGGGGCTCACATGCCGGACAAGATTTTGTACGAGTCCCCGGCAGCGACCAGGACGAGCTGGTTCTCTGCGACCTCGCGGTGCCAGACCTCTTCTTTACCCTCTGGCAGCTTATAGCTGGCGCTATAGGTGTACGCCACGTCCCAGCCGTCTCGCTCGTTCTTCAGGATACGCCGGTAGTGGATCTCGTAGCGGATGGCGCGAGCCCGCACGAACTCCGCCTCCAGGTACGTCTTGAGCCCCGCGTAGTCGAGGTCATCCGTGGCGTCCACGTTGCCCCCATCCTCGTAGTAGTCGGGGTGCGCCAAGCTGAGGAGCCTGTCGATGTCCCGCCGCTCCACGGCATGGCGGTACAGCTCGCAGAACTCGACCAGACTGCGATTTTCGGCCGTGTCTTCTAGATCGGTATTGGGGATCAGCTGGCTCGTGCAGCCAGCGCTGGAGAGCGGCAGCAGTAGGGCGAGCAGTCGCGGCCAGCGGCCGAGGGAGTTCAACCTCATGTCCAGTCCAAATGGGGCAGGGGGCGGGGCAGGGGGCAAGGAGCGAGAAGCTCGGCAATCCAAACGCGACTGGGGCTCACGGCATTCCAGAGCCACGCGCCGCACACGATGCGAGCTCCAGTCGAGCGCCCGGGTCGGAGCTGCGGCCCCGGCTCAGCGCCCGGCAGGGCTACAGCCCGAGTCGCGCCCGCTGTTCTTTCACAATCTCGCGGACGAGGTCAATTGAAGCGACCGAGTCTGCTTCCGCTCGGTAGCTGAGCACCAGGCGGTGGCGTAGCGCCGGGGCTGCCACCGACAGCACGTCATCCACGTCGGCCACCGCGTCACCCCTCAAGACGGCTCGCGCCTTGGCCGCCAGCACCAGCGCCTGGCTACCGCGCGGCCCGGCGCCGTAGCGCACGTAGTTCCGCACATCGGCGCTGGCGCCAGCGCCGCCCGGACGGGAAGCCCTGGCCAGCGCCACGGAGAGCTCGATCGCCTCGTCGGTGGCAGGGATCTGCGGCACGAGCTCGCCGAAGGCGACCATCTCGGCCGGCGTAATCACGGCCTCCAGCTCCGGGCTCTGGCTGGAGGTCGTGCGCCGCGCGATGGCTCGTTCCTCCTCCTCGCTCGGGTAGTCGACGTGGATCTCGAGCAGAAAGCGATCGAGCTGAGCTTCGGGCAGAGGATAGGTGCCCTCCTGCTCGATCGGGTTCCGCGTGGCGAACACCTGGAAGGGATTGGGCAGGAGATGGGTCTCGCCGCCCACGGTGACGCAGCGCTCCTGCATCGCTTGTAGCAGCGCAGCCTGAGTCTTGGGGGGCGTACGATTGATCTCGTCGGCCAGGATCAGGTTCTTGAAGATCGGGCCTGGCATGAAGGTGAGCTGCCGGCGCATCTGCCCGCCACGCTCCACCTCGTTCATCACGTCCGTGCCCGTGATGTCGGCCGGCAACAGATCGGGAGTGAACTGAACGCGTCCGAAAGACAAACCGAGGCAACGCGCGATGGAGCCGACCAGCAGCGTCTTCGCTAGCCCGGGCACACCCACCAGGAGCGCGTGACCGCGCGCCAGCAGCGCCACCAGCATGCTATCGACGACCTGATCCTGACCGATGACGACGCGCCCCACCTGCTGCTTGAGCCGCGTACACGCCGAGGCACAGGCCTGCAGCAGCTCCAGCGGGCCGGCAGACTTGGACTGCAGGCTACTGACCGTCACGCTCGCTTGCTCGCGATCCACAGGGCTCACCGCCCGTTACTCGAGCCCGGTCCTGCCGAGCATGGTTCCACCATTGCATTCGCACTCCGTATACGACAAACCGCTGCACGCGTTGGCGCAAACTGACGCCGTGCCACCGATGCCACGCCCGCTCTCCTCTACCATCGTCTGCGCGCGCGGCGCCATTTGCCAGCAGCCACGGCGGCCCCGGCGGCAGCAGCAGCTGCCCGGGTGGCACCAGCTGCAGCGGCCCGCATGGCGGCCGCAGTTGCCTGTACGGCGGCCATTGTGGCCTGGATCAGCCGCCGGCCGCGGGGCAGGCGGCTCGTGACCGTTGGCCCTCGCCGCTTGCTGCTCGGCGTCTTGCTGGGGGTGGTGCTCTATGCCGCGGTCGTGGCCTATTCCGGCTTCCGCCAGGTTCAGGGGGCGCTGGCGCAGTTTCACTGGAGCGCCTTCGCCGGTGCGCTCGCGCTGGCCTCGCTGAACTACTGCCTGCGCTTTGGAAAGTGGCAGTATTATTTGCGCCGTCTGGGGGTCGAGGCGGTGCCCACCGGGGAGAGCGCGCTGGTTTTCCTCTCGGGGTTCGTGCTCACCGTCACGCCGGGCAAGGTGGGCGAGGTCTTCAAGAGCGCGGTGCTGGCGCGCACGCATGGTGTGCCCGCCGAGCGCACCGCACCCATCGTCGTCGCGGAGCGTTTGACGGACGTGATCGCCATCGTGTGCTGGGTCGCCATCGGCAGCCTGGGCTTCCGTGGCGGCTGGTACTGGGCGGGGCTGGGCGGGCTGGCGGTGGCCCTGGGCTTGATTGCGATCTTGTGGGAGCCCCCGGTGCGCGTGCTGCTGGCACGCCTCTCGCGCGGGCGCGGCGCCCGCTGGGTACCCAAGCTCGAGCGCGCATACGACAGCCTGCGCGTGGTGGCGAGTCCGAGCGCTCTGGCCTGGCCAGTGCTCCTGTCCGTGGTGGGCTGGGGGCTCGAGGGGGTCGCTCTCCACCTGCTCCTCGCGGGTTTCGAGCGAGCTCCCGCGCTAGCCTTCAGCATGTTCTTCTACGCCACGGCAACGCTGGCGGGCGCGCTGGTGCCGGTCCCCGGTGGTCTCGGGGTGACCGAGGCCGTGATCCATCAGCAGCTGGTTTCGATCGCCGGCGCTCCCGAGCCGGTGGCGGCCGCGAGCATGATCCTGATCCGCATGGCCACGCTCTGGTGGGCCGTGCTCGTGGGCTTCGTGGCGTTGGGCTGGCTGCGGCTGCGCTTTCCCGAGCAGCTCACTCGAGCTTGAGGACGGCCAAGAAAGCGTCCTGCGGCACGTCCACGCGGCCGACGGACTTCATGCGCTTCTTGCCCTCCTTCTGCTTCTCGAGGAGCTTGCGCTTGCGGGTGATGTCGCCGCCGTAGCACTTCGCGGTCACATCCTTGCGCATGGCACGCACGGTCTCGCGGGCGATGATCTTGGAGCCCAAGGCGGCCTGAATGGCCACCTCGTATTGCTGGCGCGGCACCAGCTCCTTGAGCTTGGCGGCCAGCGCGCGGCCGCGGGTGAAGGCGGACTGGCGGTGCACGATCACGCTCAGCGCATCGAGCGGATCGCCGTTCACCAGCACGTCGAGCTTGACCAGATCGTCGCGCCGGTAGCCGACGAGCTCGTAGTCCAGGCTGGCATACCCGCGCGAGACGTTCTTCAGCTTGTCGTGAAAGTCGAGCACGACCTCACCGAGCGGCAGCTCGTACGTCACCACCACGTGGTCCTTGGTTGGGTAGTCGATGCCCAGCTGCTTGCCGCGCCGCTCCTCGGACAGGGTGACCACCGCCCCGACGTATTCGGAGGGTACGTGCACGGTCACCTTCATGATCGGCTCTTCCACGAAGTCGAGGTCCGCCAGGTTCGGCATCTTGGAAGGGTTGTCCACGCGCACCCGCGTGCCGTCTTTGGTCGTGGCAAAGTAGACCACGCTGGGCGCCGTGGTGATCAGCTCCTGCGAGTACTCGCGCTCCAGCCGCTCCTGGATAATCTCCATGTGCAGCAGGCCCAGGAAGCCGCAGCGGAAGCCGAAGCCCAGGGCATCCGAGGTGTCCGGCTCGAACTGGAAGGACGCATCGTTCAGGTGCAGCTTGGACAGCGCATCGCGCAGCTCTTCATATTGAGCGGAGTCCGTGGGAAAGAACCCGGCGAAAACCATCGGCTTCACGTCCTTGAAGCCGGGCAGCGGCTCCGTTGCCGCATTGACCACCGTCGTGACGGTGTCGCCGATCTTGGTGTCCTCGACGCTCTTCATGTTGCCGGCGACGAACCCCACTTCGCCCGGCCCCAGCTCAGCGATGCGGGTGGCGTGGGGGGTGAAGCACCCCATCTCCGTCACCTCGTATTCGCGCTCGGTGGCCAGGAAGCGGATCTTGTCGCCGACGCGCAGGGTGCCATCCACGATGCGCAGCATCACCACGGCGCCGCGGTAGCTGTCGTACCAGCTGTCGAAGATCAGCGCGCGCAACGGTGCGCGAAGGTCACCCTTCGGAGGGGGAATGCGCTGCACTACGGCCTCCAGCAGATCGGGTACACCGAGCCCGGTCTTGCCGCTGGTGAAGATTGCCCCGCTGCAGTCGAGACCGATGACCTCTTCCACCATCTCGGCCATGCCATCGACGTCCGCGGACGGCAGATCCACCTTGTTCAGCACCGGGATGATCTCGAGATTTTTCTCCAGCGCCAGGTACGTGTTGGCCACGGTCTGTGCCTGTACGCCCTGCGTGGCGTCCACCACCAGCAGCGCTCCCTCACAGGCGGCCAGGCTGTTGCTGACCTCGTAGGAGAAATCGACGTGACCGGGGGTGTCGATCAGCTGGAGCTGGTACTCCTTGCCGTCTTTGGCCCTGTACGACAGGCGCACGCTCTGCGCCTTGATGGTGATGCCTCGCTCACGCTCGATTTCCATCTTGTCGAGGAACTGAGCTCGCTGCTCGCGTGCGCTTACGGCACCGGTCAGCTCGAGGATCCGGTCGGCGAGCGTGCTCTTGCCGTGATCGACGTGCGCGATGATCGAAAAATTGCGAATCAGGGCAGGGTCTGTAGACATCCCGGTTCAATCTGTTGGCAGCGGGCGGGTTAGCACGACTCCCGAACGTGATGCGAGCGAAGCAGCGGACGGCGCCAGCGTTCGGTTCGTCCCCCGCACCAACGACAGTCCCACGCTTCCGCGTGAGGCGTGGCATGCGAGCGCTCACCGAGCGATGACGCTGCGCGCGCAGGTGCTCACTTCTTGTTCGGGGGTGGAGGCGGCTCGGTATCCAGCGTCATCTGTCCCGGTAGCTCGTGCGCGTAGCGCTTGAGCACGAGATCGATGCCCTCACGGATGTACACCGCGACCGGTACCTTCGTGCGCTCGTGCAGCAGGTGTAGCCGCTCGTTCTGCTCCGGCGTTATATAGACCGTCGTGGAAATTTTCTTCCGTGACATGCGCTGCTGCCCTGCCGAACCTGCCACTCATTACAATAGATTCCCATACATATGTTGTCAAATCTAACAGGCCCGCAGGACGGTGATTAATTTTGTTATTTCAAGAGCTTATGTACACAGGCTCGTACGACCGAGTGGCAGGCCATGAGCAGACGTGCAGGGAGGCTGGCCCGGTGGGCTGTCAAGATGTCCCGCCTGCAGCCGTTGTGACGTACGGGCCACCGAGCTCCTGGGGGCAGGGTTTGCACGGCAGCCGGCTGCCGGCTGCCAACCTGGGCGCCTTGTTCTAGTATTTTCAAAGACCTACAATGGTGGTTTGCCGTGCTCGAGTCCCTCGTCTTCGTCGGGCGCACGGTCGGGAACTGCTCATGAAGCTGCTGCGACGCGTTGCGAAAATCGGACGGGCGGGCGTGCTGGCCGCTACGCTGGGTGCTTGCGCTGGTTCGGGCGCCGGGCCAAAAGCTGCCAGCGGCAGCGGCCCGGTCGCGCGTGATACCCGCATCCTTCACGAGGAGTGCGATCTGGATGAGAGCGGTGCGGTCGCCGAGGACATCAACGGTGACGGCCGGCCCGACCGCACCAGCGTGAGCGAGGGCGGCCGGGTCACGTGCCGCGGCCTCGACTTCAACTTCGACGGGGTGATCGACGCGTGGGTGTACCTGGACGAGAGCGGCCAGGTTCGCCGCCGTGAGAGCGACTACGATCGCGATGGTCGGATCGATGAGGTCGCCTTGTACCAGGCAGGAATGCTGATCGAGCGGCAGCGCGCCACGACCCTGTCGGGCAAGCTGGATACGTGGCAGCGCTATCGCGATGGCCGGGTAGCGAGCGCCGAGCGTGACTCGAACGGCGACGATTACGTCGATCAATGGTGGGAGTATCCCGACCAGCGCCCGGCGGAGTGCCCGCTGATCCACTCGGACGTCAACGGAGACGGGCGGCCTGACCCCGGAGCTACCGTGGACGTGTGCAAGGATCAGTACACCCCGACCGCTCGCGATGGCTCCGGGCCAGCAAATGAGCCGGAGGGTGCCGACCCCGCGCTGGACGGAGTGCCCACGGAGCTGGAGGCCCCTGCGCCTGATGCAACACCCGCCGAAGAGCCAGCGAGCACACCGGGCGCTGCTCCGCCTGGCGGTGAGGGAGGGCAGCCGTGATGCGAGTCTCTCGCCAGCTCTCGTTGCTGGCCCTGGCCGGCGCCTGTGCGCTCTGTGCCTGCTCGGGTAGCCAGACCGTCGAGGCCCAGTCTGCGGCTCAGCGCGGCAAGCCTGATACTTCGGCGCGCGGTGACGGCTCGCGCTGTGAGTTCAAGGGTCGCCTCGATCGTGAGGTCTCGGAGTCCGTCGGCACGGGCGCGCTGCAGCCCAGCATCCGGCGTGTGTACCGCGTGCTCGGCGAGGGCGATCAGCGCCGGCGCATCCTGGTCTGCCGCGAGGTGGACACCAACCTGGATGGCATCAAGGACATGGTGCGCCACTACAACGATCAGGGTGAGGCGGTCGAGGAGCAGGCCGATTCCAACTACGACGGCAAGCTCGACACGTGGATCCGTTTCTCCAAGGGGCGCATCGCTCAGGTCGATATCGACTCGAACCAGGATGACTCACCCGACGAAACGAGATACTACGTGCACGGAAAACTGAGCCGTGTTCAAAGAGATACCAATCGCGACGGCAAGCCCGACGTGTGGGAGATTTATGCGTCGGGGCACCTCGAGCGCATGGGCGTGGACGTCGACCATGATGGTCGTGTCGATCGCTGGAATCGGGATGGAGTTGCGGCCGAGCAAGCAGCTCGCGCAGCAGCCAGCAACGCAGCGGGGGACACCAGCGCTGAAGGCGAGGGCGATGAAGCTGGCGCCGACGCGGAGCCGGAGAGCGCGGGCGCGGCGCCCTGAGGCGGCCAGGCGGGCGCGCTGCGCCAGCACGTTGCAGGGCCGCGCGCGGGGAGAGCTCGAGTCATGAGCCGTGGTGAGCGCCGCCGCGCTCCCAGCGCGGCGGCGGCGGCGCAGGGTCCGAAGCAGCGCGTGCAGAAGGTGCTGGCGCGCGCGGGCCTGGGCTCGCGTCGTCAGGCAGAGGCGCTGATCGCAGCCGGTAGGGTCCGCGTAGCCGGCAAGCGGGTGGATCGCCAGGGTGTGCTGGTGGACCCACGGCGAGAGGATGTCTCGGTGGATGGCAGGCGCGTCTCCGCCGAGCGGCTGACGTACCTGCTCTTCCACAAGCCTCGCGAGGTGATGTGCACCATGCAGGATCCGCTGGGCCGCCGTTCCGTGGTTGAATATCTGCGCGGCGCCGGAGCGCACGTGGTGCCAGTGGGCAGGCTCGACTATCAGACCAGCGGCGTGCTGCTGTTGACCAACGACGGCGACTTCGCCCGCGAGATGCTGCACCCGAGCAGCGGGGTCACCAAGGAATATGTGCTGAAGGTCAAGGGGTCTGTGGACGCGGCGGGTCTGCAGCGCCTGCGCGAGCGCATCGACATCGGCGGCAAGTGGACGAAGCCCGCGCGCGTCGAGCGGCTGCGCGCCGACGACAACAACACCTGGTTGATCGTGTCGTTGCAGGAGGGCAAGAACCGGCAGGTGCGGCGCCTGGCAGAGCACGCCGGCTACCGGGTGATGCGCTTGACCCGCACGCGGTTTGCGGGTCTCACCGCTGAGGGCTTGCGGCCGGGACAGTGGCGCGAGCTCACCGCGGCAGAGGTTCGCACCTTGCGTGCTCACAACAGCGCGCAAGAAGCGGGCGCGAGCGCAGCGCCGGCAGCTGCGGCCCCTCGCGCGCGCCGCCGCCCGAGCAGAGCAGCCCGCGGGCTCTCGGAGCCGCCGCGGGCCGGCGCACGGCGCAAGCCTTCCGAGCGCGGCAAGGCGGCTCCACGTGGCGCCGAACCGCGCGCTCCTCGCGCCAAGGCGCCGTCTCAGGGCGCCGCCCGGGATACGCGCGCGCCGCGCACCGCCAAGCGGCCCGTTCGTGCTGGGCGCCCTGATCGCCCGGCGCGCCCCAAAGCCCGCGGATAGCTCCGGCGCGTGAGCGCTGCTGGATCTCTGGCGGCGCTCGCGCTGCAGCGCAGCCTCACGAGCGAACCCAAGCGTCCGCGGCACGCCCAGCCAAGGCCGAGCGCTGACCGGCAGCAAAACTGCCGGCTGCGGACTGCGTCCAGCCAGTGCCACGGCTGACTGTTTACAAGTCAGCCCCGCCGAGCCGAGCATGGAGCTCAGCCTGGCTGACCATGGCCCCGTCAGGCCCGGCTGACCGTGGCCCCGTCAGGCCCGGCTGACCGTGGCCCCGTCAGGCCCGGCTGACGATGAGCAGTCAGCCCGGCTGACCGTGAACTAGCGTGCGCGGCCCGTCACGGAAGAGCACGCAGAGCTTCTGGGCCGTCAGCGCTTCCTTCACGTAGCCCGAGCCGAACTTGGGATGGTTGACGAGCTGGCCCACCTCGAACGTCTTGTGGATCGAGTAGGGCAGGAAGTCAGACGAGTCCCTGTTGGCCACGTTCTGCTGCCACTCGCGCGCGTTGTTGGTGCCGCCGCTGGCGCTGCCGGAGCCGGCCTTGGAAGCGCTGGCTGCCTTCTTGGGTGCGCGGCTGCTGCTGGCCTCGTCGCGTTCGGCGCGCGAGCTGGGGCCCGCGGCGCCCTTGGCGACGCGGAAATTGTGCTGCTTGTTGCAGGTCAGGCAGAGCACGCGCTTGGGCGCGCCTTGAACCATGGCAACTACACGGTGATTGAGCGTGAGGCGGCATGAAGTGCACCACGCGTCGATTTCGGATCCTGCGGAGATAGTCACGTTGTTAGCCTTCCCCCAAAGTCCGTATCAGCGGTCGTCACCTTCCGTGCGCGCCGCACTGGGCGTCCGGGTCGAGCCCGGCGCCTCCTCCTCTTTGGAGGTTACCTTGACTCGAACACCGGGGGCATCACCCTCACGTGCCGAGAACTTCACCTGCATGGTCACGTCGAGGGAGAGGCGGGTGAGCGCACTCGCGATTTCATCAGCCACATTGGTGCGCTCGAGCAGCACTTTCAGCTCGCGAGCGACCATCCGGTACACATTCTGTTTGGTCTCTTCCAGCTGAATCAGCAGATGTTGACTCAACAGATGCAGCAGCGCGTCCTTCGGGATCTTCATGTCCGCGAGGAGCTGCCGCATCGGCTCGGCCGACAGGTTCTTGGCGCCTGCTTCTACGAGCCGCTTCAGAAGCTCCGACAGGACTCCATCGGTCGGTCCCCGACTCGGTCCCGAGCTGGCTCGCGAACGCGGAGGCGGAGGTGAGCTCTCGCCTTCTGGCGGTCCTTTACGCACGATACCTCGCAGGGCCTGTGAGGGTTGGTACCCCGGGAACGAGCCACGGTCAAATCCACTTTCAAGGGAGGGCCGGGCTCGGAATTCTCTGCCTGCCGTTTTGGAGCAACGGCTTCCCGCGAGCTAGACTTGATTGGTGGTTGACTTCTCTCCGTACGTCCGCCGCCGCTGCCAGGTGGCCAAGGAGCTGGGCCAGGGAGTGCTGGTGCTGTTCGCCGCTTCGCCCGCGCTGCGCAACAATGATGTCACCTACGAGTTCCGTCAGGACTCGGACTTCTACTACCTGACCGGCTTTGACGAGCCGGACGCGGTGCTGGCCATCCTGGGCGGCGCCGAGCCACGCAGCGTGTTGCTGGTGAGCCCGAAGGATCCGGAGCGCGAGCTGTGGGACGGCGCTCGTCTCGGGGTGGAGGGTGCGCGCAGCCTCGGCGTGGACGAGGTATTCCCGATCACGGAGCTGGAGCAGCGACTACCTCAGTTGCTGCTGGATCGCTCGCATGTGGTGTGCCGGTTCGGGGACGATTCGCTGGTCGATCCACGCCTGGTGCGCGCCCTGGCTCAGGCCCGGCGTCAGGCGCGCAGGGGCGCCGGTTGCCCGAGCTCGCTGGTGGACGTGGCCACCTTGGTGCATGAGATGCGGCGCTACAAGGATAGCATCGAGGTCAGCCTGCTCGAGCAGGCCGTCTCGATCAGTGCGGCGGCTCATGTGGCCGCGATGCAGCAAGCGCGCCCGGGTTCGTACGAATACGAGATCGAGGCGCTGCTGCGGGCGACCTTTCGCGCGCGCGGCAGCGAGAGGGTGGCGTACGAGCCCATCGTTGGCTCCGGCCCGAACGCAACGGTGCTGCACTACGTGAAGAGCAGGCGACAGATGATGGCCGGAGATCTGCTGCTGATCGACGCCGGCTGCGAATACGGCTACTACGCCGCCGATATCACGCGCACGTTCCCCGTCAGCGGTACGTTCAGCGCAGAGCAGCGCGCAGTGTACGAGATCGTGCTCGCCGCGCAGCAGGCGTGCATCGAGGCGGCCGCGCCCGGCGTCACCTTGGACCAGCTGCACCAGCGGGCCACGCGCGTCCTGTGTCAGGGCCTGATTGATCTGGGCGTGCTGTCGGGCAGCGTGGAGGACGCGGAGTCCTCCGGCAGCTACAAGCGCTACTTCATGCACAAGACCAGCCACTATCTGGGGATGGACGTGCACGACGTTGGCCGCTACTTCGACCAGGGCAAGCCGCGCCCCCTGGAGCCCGGGGTGGTGATCACGGTGGAGCCGGGGCTCTATTTCTCCCCCGAGGCACCCGAGGCGGCCGCGGCGTACCGCGGCATCGGCGTGCGCATCGAGGATGATTTGTTGATCGAGCCGGACGGTGCTCGTGTCCTGAGCCAGGCCGTGCCAAAAGAGGCGCATGAAGTCGAACGCGCCTGCCGGAAGTGATCCGCGCCAGCGCGCCTGTTGCAGCCTGGCAGCGGCCCTTCTGCTCGGGCTGCCTGCGCTGGGGGGCTCTGCCTCTGCGGCCGAGTTGCTCGCGGCTGCCGTCGCGGCCGAGGCGCCCGCGCGTGCTTCCGCGGCCGAAGTGCCTGCGCTCGCGGAGCCCGGACCGGACGCTGCGCCGCCGGCGAGCGCGACGTCAGGCGCAGGGCTGCATTCGTTGCGCGTCCTCGCGGCGCTCTCGGTTGGGAAGGGCCTGCGCTTCAACAATCCGTACCGCCTGGCCACGCCGCTCGGCGACACGGCCGAGTCGGTGTCCCTGTCCGCCACCTATCTAGACGTCGGGCTGGCCGCGCTGCTCCCCGCCGTGCCGCGGGTGGAGCATGGCTTGTCCCTGGATCTGCTGCTGGCGCTCGATGGCATCGGTCAACTCGGGCTCACGCCGTCCTATCTCTTGCTGTTCGAGCCCGGGCCGAGCTTCGGGCTGCGCGGGCGGCTGGGGCTGCCGCTGGTGATTGCCCCCGACGCATCGCTGGGCCTGGAGGCAGGGTTCGGCGCGCAGCTGCCGCTCGCCTACGGTTTTGGCCTGACGGGGGAGCTGGTCGGCACGCTCTTCTTCGGTGCTGCAACCGAGCAAAAGAGCGTTACGACCATTCCCATGCTGGCGCTGCAGCTGGGCCTGTCCTTCGACGATCGGGTGCTCTGGTGAGGCGCATGGTCTTTCGCCTCGGCTTTGCTGCGCTGGCGCTCTTTTGCCTGGCCCCCACGCCCGGAGACATCGGCGGCTGCGCGCAGACCGCGCGGGATCTGGATCCCGATGTCTTCTTCAACTCCAAGCGCTCGCTCGAGTGTCGACGCTGTCGCGAGTGCAGCCTGCGTACTCCCGCCTGCGAGCTAGCCTGTGACGAGGCAGCCGCCGTACCCGCGGAGTTTCCCGATGGCTGCTATCCTCTGGTGCACGACGGCACGGTGTGCCTGCGAAAGCTGACCCAGAGCTCGTGTGAGGATCACGCCAAGGTGATGGGCGAGCCGCCGCGGGTGCCCAGCGAGTGCAATTTCTGCCCGGAGCTCGAGCCCTGAGCTGCGCTCAGGGGGCGCGCCAGCTGGCACCCAGATCGTCGCTCGCGAGCACCGCGTAGTCGCGCCGGCTGGGCACGGCTCCCGAATACAGCAACACCCTCCCGCCGAGGGAGAGCAGCCTGGTCGGCGTGTCCCCGTCGGCAAGCCTGCTCTCGCTGCTGTCATAGGCGACGACCGGTGGCGTCCAGGTACGACCATCGTCGCGCGAGGAGAAGACACGCACGATCCCGCCGTGGGTTACGGCGAGAATCGTGGCGCCGCGTGCGCGGGCGGCGGACAGGCGGAGCGAGCTGGGGCTGGCGCCTGCCAGCGCGGCGGGAGTGGGCAGATCGCGGCAGTGGTTGAACGCCGGACAGAGCCGGAACGTGACCAGATCGCGTGCCTCGTCAGCGAAGATGGCGACCGCAGCCTGCGCATCGCAGGAGAACGCGAGCATGCGCTGCTCGGCGGGTGCCAGCGCGACGCTGGTGCCCCGCTGATCCTGCTGCCAGGACTCGAGCTGCAGCAGATCGCCCGAGGCGCTGAGCCGGAAGCTCGTGGAGCTGCCCGCCAGCGCACAGCTACCCAGACGCAGCTCACGGCTCAGGTGCTCGGGGTTGGTCTGCGACCAGGTCTGCCCCCGATCGCGAGACCAGTACGCGGTGAGGTTTGCATCGCGGCCGGTGGCCATCAGGTAGCCGTCTTCCAGGGCCTTCACAGCCGCGTACCCGAGGTTGGCCGCCGGCAGGCCCCGCCCGCGCACCGGCTCAGGCAGCTCGAGCGAGACGGGCGCCGAACGAGCGTGCAGCGACGGGCGCAGCAACTGGCGCGGGCTCTTCGACAGCAGCGGCCAGGCGTCGTCCACCAGGGCCGCGAACCGGGCGGTGGAGATCCTCAGATCACCCAGGCTGAAGGGGGCGGCGTGGGCCTGCGTGGTCTGGTACTCGACAAACTCGCCCGCCTTGGCCTGGTATGCACGCTCGTGCTCGACGACGTCCGCGAAAGCTTCCGCGTATGGCACGCACGCGGCGAAGGGACGGGCATCAGGAGGAGACGAGATCAGACGCCGGCGCGCCATGCTCCAGAAATCGTCAGGGCGCTCCCACAGGAGCTCCGGCCCCACGCTGCCGACCATGCACACGGCATAGTCGCTCAGGTGAGTGGCCGCGTCATGCAGGCGCCAGTACGCGCTGGCACGCGGTACGAACCAGCGCACCGCCAGCCCGACCACGAGCAGCGCCAGCACCAGGCGCAGGCGCACGGGCAGGTGCAGCTTGCGGGGCGCAGAGAGTGGAGCGGGCGAAGCGGACTCTTGCCGTGCCGTGCGGATCACACGGCTAGCCGGCGGCCCAGCGCTGGTGCCCCGCGTGGCGCGCAGCGACGCTCGGGGCTCGAGCGGCATCCTCAGGCCGGAACCAAGAGCCATGTTCCGAGTTGTAGCCAGCTCACCGATCACCAGGCAAATTCCGTCGCGTGCGCATCGCGCTGGTCACCACCTCCTATCCGCTCAGGGAAGGGCAAGCAGCCGGGCACTTTGTGGCTGCAGAGGCGCGGCGCCTGAGCGTTAGCCACGAAGTGGTCGTGATCGCTCCGGGTGTGCATAGCGAAGAGCTGCTCGGTTCACCCCGCGAGCTGCGCATCGCTGGCGGTGGTGCCTTCGGGCCGCCCGGCGTGCTCGCGCGGCTGCAGCAGCGCCCGTTGCGCGCTGCCGGCGTGCTCCGGTTCGCGCTGGCAGCCCGCCGCTCGCTGGTCCGCGAGGGTCCGTTCGACCGGGTGATCGCGCACTGGCTACTACCCTGCGCGTGGCCGATCGCGTCGGATCTGGGCGGAGCGCTCGAGGCCGTGGCTCACGGCAGCGACGTGCGCTTCCTGGCCGGCTTGCCGCGCTTGGTGCGGCGCCACATCACCGCCGTCTGGTTGCGGAGCGGGTTGACCATACGTTGCGTCTCGCCGGAGTTGGTCGAGGAGTTGCTCGCGTGCACCAGCGAAGCGCTGCGGCCGCAGCTGCGTGTCGAGCCGGCGGAGCTGGAGCTGCCCTGCCGTCCGGAGCGCGCCGGAGCGCGGCGGCAGCTGGGCATCGCTCCCGCGGAGAAGCTCATCGTGCTGGTCGCACGCCTGGTGCCGGAGAAGCGTGTGGCAGCTGCGCTCTCTGCCGTGGCGCATTTGCCGGCGGTCACCGTGGTGGTGGTCGGCGGAGGACCGCTGCAGCAGGAGCTCTGCGCCAGGTTCAGCGCCGTCCGTTTCACCGGTGATTTGCCGCGCCCGCTGGCGCTGGCCTGGATCGCCGCTGCAGACGTGGTCGTGAGCGCCTCGCTGCGCGAGGGCTCACCCACCGCGCTGCGCGAGGCGCGCCTGCTGGGCGTGCCCGTCGTGGCCTGCGCCGCAGGCGATCTGCCCCAGCGTGCGCTCGAGGATCGGGGCGTGTGGCTGGTGTGAGGTCAGGAGTGACGTTACCCGCTGTGCCGCTCAGCTGGAGGGGGGCCAGCAGCTGAGCCCGAGGCCGCGCCAGGCCTCGTGCACTCGAGCAGCCTGCGCGGCACTGGCGAGCGCCACGACGCAACCACCACCGCCAGCGCCGGTCAGCTTGGCGCCCAGAGCACCGGCCGCCTCCGCCACGTTCACGGCGTGATCCAGCGCGGGCGTCGAGACGCCGAGCTCGACCAGCAGGCGATGGTTGCGGCTCATCAGCTGTCCCAGCTGCGCGTGCTCGCCCGCGAGCAGGCAAAGGCGCGCGGCTTCGACCAGCACCCCGATCTCCGCGAGCAGCGCCTCCACCCGCGCCGGCTGAGCAGCGCGCCGTGCGGCCACGCCCTCCACCATCTGGCGCGTGCTGGCGCCGCTCTGCACCAGCGCGACCAGCAAGGTGAGGGGCTGCGCTGGCTGCAGCTGCTCGGGGGCGCTGCCGCGGCGAAACCACAGGTAGCCGCCGTGCTCTGCCGCTGCGGTGTCCACACCGGACGCGTTGCCGTGAAACACGTTCTCCCAGGCCAGGGCGGCCTCCGCCAGCGGGGGTGCGGACAGGCCGCGTGCCAGGGTGAGCTCGGTCAGCGCCCGGGCCAGCGCCACACCGATAGCCGCAGAGGCTCCGAGCCCCGCGCCGGGCGGCAGCTCGAGGGTCACGCGCGCAGTGACGTGCGGCGCAGAAAAGAGCTGCAAGAGCGCCTGGAAAGCACGGGCGGGCAGCGACTCGGCGCTGGCAGCGGAGCCGAGCGGGTGTCGCGCGCCGCCCAGGCTCAGCTCGGCCATGTCAGACAGCTGCAGCTCGGCGCTTGCACCTCGATCGAGGCCCACCACCAGCGCCGGGCTGCCGTACACGACGGCATGCTCACCGAGCAGGATGACCTTGCCGGCAGCGTGGCCACGATAGGTCGTGACGGCGCCCATCAGACACCTCGATCGGTCAGCGCCGCCAGCACGCCGCGCAGCAACGCGCGCGCGGCAGGAGTAAAGACCGAGTCCTGCACGGCTCGTTCGCTGTGGGCCGTCAGCTCCGCGATGCGCCGCTCGACAGCGGCGCGCGCGCCGCTGGCTGCGATCGCCTCGAGCGCACGCTCCACGTCCTGGGGCGGCGCGGCAGGGTTACCCAGCACGCCGGCGAGCGCATTGCGGCAATCGGCGCTCTGCAGCGCGACCTGCAGCAACAGCGTGCGCTTGCCGGCGAGCACGTCGCTGCCTCGCGGCTTGCCCGTCTGCGCCGGATCGCCGAATGCTCCGAGCAGATCGTCGCGCAGCTGAAAGGCGATGCCGGCGGGCAGCGCGAACGCCTCCAGCGCCGCGCTCAGCTGCGGCGAGGGCTCGCCCAGCGCCGCGCCGAGCAGCAGCGGCCCGAGCACGGTGTAGCTGCCGGTCTTGAGCCGGTACACGTCGTCCAGGTTGCTGCCATCCCCGAGCACGTCGAGTTGCTGGCCCACCACCGCGTCGAGTTGCATGGCGGTGAAGCGCGAGAGCACGCGTGCCTGGCGCCCCGGAGGCAAGCTTGCCTGCAGCAACACGCGCGTGGCGAGCGCCGCCGTGTAGTCGCCCGCGAGCACCGCACCCGCCGCACCCAGGTGCGGCGAGCGCAGCTGCTTGCCGAGCGCAGCGTGCACCGAAGGCCCGCCACGCCGCAGCTCGTCCTGATCCATCCAGTCGTCGTGGATCAGGAAATAGGCATGCAACAGCTCCACCGCACAACACAGCGGCAGGTACTCCGAAAGGCTCGCGCCGGCACCGGCGAGCTCAGCTCCCACGGCGACCAGCGCGGCGCGCAGGCGCTTGCCGCCGCGCAGGCAGAGCTCACGCGCGGCGCCGAGGGGCGCCGTGACCGGCGCTCCCAGATCAGCGTGCTCTCGCCAGGCATGCTCCCAGCTTTGCGACAGCGCCCGCTCCACCTCCGGCCGCACCCGCTGGACCAATGCGGCGAAGGGCTCTTGTTCTGCCATCTCGTCAGCGGGTGCCGGCGGCTGGACGGGCGACGGGTTTCGTGCTTGTGTTCTGCCGGATCACGCGCGTGGACGGTAGGAAACGTACCCTGGCGTGTCAACCGCACAGGTACAGCCCTTGACCGAGATCTCCAGACGCAAAGACGAGCACCTCGAGCTCGCAGCTCACGGCGACGTGGCATTTCGCGGAAAGACGACACTGCTCGAGTGCGTGGAGCTGGTCCACGACGCGCTGCCCGAGCTGCATCTGGAGCAGATCCAGCTCGACGTGCGGCTGTTCGGGCGCCGGCTGCGCGCGCCGCTGGTGCTGGCCGGAATGACCGGCGGTACGGAGCGCGCGCGACAGGTGAACCTGGAGCTGGCCTCCATCGCCGAGGAGTGCGGCTATGGGTTCGGCCTCGGCAGTCAGCGCGCCATGCTCAAGGATCCGGCGGCGCTCGGCACGTATCAGGTCCGTTCCGTGGCACCCTCGGCGCTCGTGCTCGGTAACCTGGGCGCTGTTCAGGCGGCGCGCATGCCAACGAGCGAGATCGCCGCGTTGCTCGACGCGGTCGGCGCAGATGCACTGTGCGTGCACCTCAACCCCGCGATGGAGGTCGTCCAGAGCGAAGGGGATCGCGACTTTCGCGGTATCGAGGCGACCTTTCAGCGGCTAGCTGTCGAGCTGGAGCGGCCGGTGATCGCGAAGGAGACGGGCTGCGGTCTGTCCGCGCGGGTGGCGCGCCGGCTCGCCGCAGCGGGCGTTCGCCATGTCGACATCTCCGGCGCGGGCGGCACGTCCTGGGTGGCGGTGGAGGCGCAGCGAGCGCTGCCGGCGGATCGCGAGCTGGGCCAGCGCTTCTGGGACTGGGGCATCCCCACGGCAGCCAGCCTCTTGCAGGTGAGCAGCGCGGAGTTTCACACCGTGATCGCCACAGGTGGCATCAACAATGGGCTGGACGCTGCACGGGCGCTCGCGCTCGGTGCGCACGCGGTGGGCATCGCGCGGCCCGTGCTGCAGGCGCTGGAGCGCGGGGGCCGTGCAGAGGCCGTGCGCTTCTTGCGCGGAGTGGAGCGCGAGCTGCGGACGGCGTTGCTGCTGATCGGTGCCGCGGACGTGGCCTCCGCGCGTTCCTGTCCACGGGTGCTCCGCGGCGAGCTGCGATACTGGGCGGAGCTCAGCGGCTCCGCCGTACGTCCATGATCCGGGCGGCCCTGATCCAAGCGGCCCTGATCCAAGCGGCCCTGATCCGCGCTGCGGGTGCGGCGCTTGGGCGCCGGCCTCGTTCAGCGGCTGCGGGGTGCCGGCGGCGGGTGCGAGTTGGAGAGGCAGGAGCGCCCGGAGGCGTACTGCTTCATCGACAGCTCGCGGTACAGCTCGAGCGCCGCCGGGTGGCGCGGATCCTTCAGCAAGAAGCGCAGCACGCTCTCCAGCGCGGTTGCGGGCTCCAGCTGGCGCTCGGCAACTTGCAGCTTGAGGCGCAGCAGCTCCAGCAGCTCGGCGGGCTGTCCCGCGCTCGTCTCCAGCTGCTGGCGCGCTTCGCCCAGGCGGCCATCGTCGATCAATCGTGCGATCCCGCGCAGCTCGGGCGGCAGGGCGCTCGCGTCGGCGCGGGGCGAATTTTGAGTAGCCACACCTGTATTCTAGCGCAGCTGCTCGCTGGGGCCCACGCTCCTGCTCAATCTGTGGCGGCGTTCTCAGCTGGATCTCTGACATGTACGTGAAGGTCTGCGGAATCACGCATCTGGATGATGCGCTCGGCGCGGTGGCGGCAGGCGCAGACGTGCTTGGTTTCAATTTCGTGCCGCAGTCGCGGCGTCGGGTGGAGGTCGAGCCAGCGCGTGCCATCATCGAGCGCGTGCGCGGACAGATCCTTTGTGTCGCCGTCGTGGCGAACTTGCCCACTCGGGAGGCACTGGAGCTGCTCGAGGCGACCGGCGCAGACCGCCTGCAGCTGCACGGAGACGAGCCGCAGGAGTACGTGATCGCGCTGGGCGCGCGTGCGTTCAAGGCGGTACGCGTCGGGGCAGCCGCAGACGTCGAACAGGCCGCGCTGTTTCCCGGGCACCCGCTGCTGGTGGATGCAAAGGTCGCAGGACAGCTGGGGGGCACGGGGCACACAGTGGACTGGCCGCTGGTGGCGCCGCTCGCACGCCAGCGGTCATTGATCCTCGCCGGCGGTCTCACGCCAGAGAACGTGGAGCGCGCAGTGGCGCTGGTGCAGCCGTGGGGCGTCGATGCTGCGAGCGGGGTGGAGCGCTCGGATGATCCGCGGCGGAAGGATCCAGAAAAGATGCGCAGCTTCGTGGCGGCCGCGCGGCGCTCCTCTCCGGGACGGAGCGCGCCGGAGTTCTGAGGCGGCTGCGCCGCCTACAGCTCGACGTCGAATTGCTCGATCGAGATGCCCATCGCCGAGGCATCGATGATGGTCGCGTGCGCGTAGCCCATCGCCGGCGACTCACCCACCGAGCCGACGCTGATGATGCGGACATCGCCGATGGAGCGGCAGAAGGGCACGTGGCTGGCGCCGCACACCACCACGTCCGCCGGGTCATCCCCCAGCAGCGCGCTGAGCTCCGCGTCGTCCATGTCCGAGCACATGGGCTCGGTCGGATCCAGCGGTGAGCCGTGGACCACCACCAGCTCCTGGCCGGACTCGAGCGGCAGCCGCGCCGTCGGCGGCAGCTTGCCCAGCCGGGCGATGATCAGCTCGCCCACCTCGCGCTGCACGTCGCGCAGGCGCTGCAGGCGCGCCTGCTCCCCGGGCGTGGTGGCCGTCAGCTTGACCGGATCCACCTCGTACAGTGCGCGATCGGACAGGCCCTGCACGCACAAGGCGTGACGATCCATCAGCATTTTCCAGGTCTCCAGCGGAGCAGGCCCGGGAAAGAGCGAGTCGCCACACACGATCAATTGATGAAATTCGCGGGCATCCGCATCCTCCAGCACTCGCGCGAGCGCGGCGGCGTGGCCGTGAATGTCGGAGACGCATAAAAAGCGCATGCCGGCTCCATATCACGGACTGGCTGCGTCGGTGTTACCCGGGCCGCCGGGACCGGCCCGACGGCCCCGGCCGTTCATCTTGCGGCGCGCAGCGGGTCAGCGTTTGCGAGCGACGCGCGCGCGGATCTGGCGAATGGCCTCCGAGAACTCGTGGAACTCGCTGCTGCAGCGGGAGCGGCAGGGATTGCGCTTTGTCTTGCGGCAGCCTGCGGGTCTACGGATCAGCGAGCCCAGCACCTGTGCGCTGCGCTCGTCGCCGTGCTCGCGAGCACGCGGCAGCAGGCTCAGGCGAGACGCGCAGCTGAGCGCAAAGCGCAGATCGTAGGCAATGGCCAGTGCAGGGGAGAACTGGCTGCTGCCGCGCAGGCTCTCCAGCGCGATCTTGGCTCGCGTCTCTAGCTCCGGGCGGCGCAGCATCAGCTCGTACAGCAGGTCAGAGCCGGCTGCACCCATGTGCTGGCTCATCACCACGAAGGCGAGCTCTGAGGCTTTGCCGCGCTCGTTGGCGGCGCGGGATACGATGTAGCGCAGATCGCTATCGGCCTGCTTCTCGGGTGCGATCAAGAGCAAGCGACGGGTGGTCTCCATCGCCTCCAGCAGGGTTGCGTTCTTGCCGGCAAAGGCCAGGACCAGCGCCTTGAGCACCGCGGGGTCGCGTGGATACTGCTCGGAGAGCACGCGCAGGCCATCGGCGCCGGCGGCCACGGCCTTCACCAGGGCCGCCTTGGGAGCTTGCTGGCTGACCTCGACCTCGGCCTCCGCCGCGGGCTCCGCCGCGCCGCCCGGGTCGGTGCCGGGGCTCTCGGGCGGCCGCGCTTCTTCCGGAGCTGCGCTGGGGCTGGCTGCCTCTGCCTGTGCTGCTGCTTGCGCCGGCGCGGGTGCTGCGCTCGGCTCGGCAACAGGGCGCACGGAAGCGGTCACTGGCGGGCGCAGTGCCCGCATCTGCAGGGTTCGGTACACCAGGCCGCAGCACAGCAAGGTGGTGGCCAGCCCGATCGCTGGTCCCAGCAGCCAGCGACGCCACAGGCTGCGGCCGTGCCACCAGCGCCGGTGGAGATACAGGCCGAGCGCGCTCATCACGCCCACCAGCGGTAGGACGATGCTGTACCCACGATAGGCCACGCCCGGCGCGAGACCGAACAGACCCGCCATCGCGGGTGGCTCCAGCAGCTCGTCAGCGAAGCGCGTCAGGAACGCTGCCAGCCCGTACGCAGACAGGCCCGCGATGACAGGCGCACGCAGCGTGTGCAGCCAGTCGACCACCTTGGCGCTGTTCACCCAGACCTGCTTGCGCAGCCGTCGCAGTGCCAGGGCAGCTGGAAACATCGACATCCCGACCAGCGCGCCCAGCAGCGCCAGCTCCGTCGCGGTGGGATCGACGGTGGTCCCGCGCAGGGCAAGGATTGCCGCCACCGCGCCGATGCACGAGAGCGAGAGCAGGGCGAAGGCGAACAGTGCCCAGATGGTGAGGCGCAGGCGCGCGCCCCGGCTCTC
>JAICQL010000138.1 GCA_025937895.1 Polyangiaceae bacterium
AGCGCGAGCTGCAGGCCCGAGGCTGCCGTGGCGGTGCGCCCATCCGCCGTGGCTTCCAGCTCGCGCAGCGGAGCTCCGAGCGCTCCGGACAGCTCGAAGCGGAGCGCGCTGGAGAGCGGCAGCGATGCCGAGAGCAGGCCCTGTCCGTACAGCGCGAGCCCGACGAAGCGCGAAGCGCTGGCGCCCGCGCGCGGGCTGGCGCCCTGCAGCGCGAGGCGTGCTCCGTACAGACCGAGCCCTGCCGAGAGCCGCCAGCCACGGTCCAGCAGATGATAACGCGCGTGCGCGGCCAGGCTGAGCGCGCTCGATTCGATCTGCCCCTGCGCCGTGCTCACCGGTAGCCCGCGGCGTACGCCGGGCGCGAGCTGCAGCTCGAGCTGTGCAGCCAGCGGCAGGATGGCCGCGACATCTGCGCCCCACAAGCTCTGGCCGCCACTGAAGCGCTCCAGCGCCGGGCGCATGCCCAGGCTCCAGCTGCCGGGAGCGACCGCTGGTGCTGGCGTGGCCTGGTCCACGAGCGCAGCTGTTACGGGCCGGGCCGGCTCCGCCTCTGCCGCCGGCGTGCCCGCGAGCTCGGTGCCTCCACCCAACCACTCCACCCCGCTGGCGCGCAGCAGCTCGTCCGCGGCCAGCGCCACCGCAAACGCGCGGCTGTCTGCAGGCACCTGCGATAGATCTACCTGGCGATCGAGCCGCAGCTCGGAGCCGCCAGCGAGCAGCCGTACCTCGAGCTCGACGAGGCGCGGCGAGCGGGCGTCCAGCTCCAGCGCCGCCACGCGCTGAGCAGCTCGCTCGAGGGCGAGCTCTGGTGGGCACACGCTCACTTCAGTGCGTGCCAGCCCTGCCTCGAGATCCGCGACGACCGCGCGCTCGAAGGCCTCCACGCGCATGCCGGTGAAGCGAATGGTGACGACGGGCCCCTGTACGTCGCAGGCCATCGCCTCTGCCGCAGCGCACAACGACAGCGCAGCACATGACGACAGAGCAGCGCCGAGCGGCGTGAGCCAGGCACTGATCTTCACTGCGCCTCGGCGGGTAGCGGGTCAGGCAGCGGCACCTCGACGAACTCCGACTCGCTGAGGCCGACACCCACGCCGAGCTGGCCGCGATCGTTCTTCCCGACACAACTCAACCCTCCGCCCCGTGTGGCCACGCACGTCGTGAACCGGCCGAGGTCAAACAGCTCCACGTCGGTCGCCACCAACGTCCGGAGGTGGACCAGCAACTGGCCGTCTGGATCTTGCGGATCCGGAAAGTTCTCCATCCCCAGCTGGCCCTCGTGGTTTCTGCCCCAGCACCAGAGCTGTGCGTCACGGTCCATGGCGCAGGTGTGAAACATGTTGGTGCTGAACGACAGCCACTCCCCATCCAGGATCCGCGTTGGCTGGTCGAGCTGCAGGCAATCGTCAGGAACCTCACACGACAAGCCAAAGGGATTGCCGGATTGGCTCATGAACCCCATGTTGAAGCCCCAGCACCAGAGCGAGCCATCCACCCTGAGCGCGCAGGTGTAGTTCTGAGCGGCATTCACGCTTTGCCAATCCGTGTCCGGAGCAACGCGTGCAGGCGCTCGAACCTGCGCTTCCGCCGAGGCAAAGCCCAGCTGTCGCTGGCTGTTGCGCCCCCAGCACCAGAGCGAGCCGTCGAGCCGTAGTGCGCAGGTGTGGCCCTCTCCGGTGTCCACGAAGCTCCAGCCGTCCTGCGACCCATCGGGCAGAGAGACCCGCTCGGGAGTGAGTGCATCCGTTTCCAGGGCCGCTTCACCGCCGTAATCATCATCGCGACCGAGTTGCCCCTCGTTGCCATTCCCCCAGCACCAGAGCTCGGAGTTGTCGAGGAGCGCGCAGCTGTGCTGAAAGCCACCCGCCAGCTGTACCGCTGGTGCCGGCAGTGGCACGAGGGTGGGACCGTCGAGCGGCTCGCGATGGCCCTGGCCAAGCTGGCCGCGGTCGTTGGCGCCCCAGCAGCGGACGCCGCCCGTGCGCTCGAGCGCACAGCTATGCCTGTCCGCCGCGACGATGCTCACCCAGTCACCACCGGGCACGCGCGTGGGCCCCAATCTCTCCGCTTCGCTCGGGATCCCCACCTGGCCCATGGCGTTATCACCCCAGCAGTAGGCGGCGGCCGCCTTCAGCGCGCAGGTATGTGCTCCGCTGGCGCTGATGGCCTGGATGGAAAGCGCCATCCCTGCCAGAGGCCGCGCCTCCTCGCTGGGAGATGGGGATGCGTCGAGCACGCTACCGCGCTCTACACAGCCGCTGGCGCTCAGCGGCAGTAGCAGCAGCCAGGCAGCCGCCGAGCTTTGACAGCTCCTCACCAGTCGTCGCAGGCCTTCAGCACGGCAAGGACGTGAGTCCCCGTCGGGTAGGCCTGCAAGTACTCTGCTCTTGCACTCCGACATCGCTCCCTTTCCCTCAGGATTTGGTGTGCCCGCACCAGACGCGCCAGCGCATCTTCGCGCGAGGCATCCTCTCTGGCAGTCCGTGCTGCCAGCTGCAAGACCTCAATGGCGCCGTGAACGTCGTGAAACTCATCCATCCGCAGCCTACCGAGCTCGAAAGCAGCCAGCCCCGCGCGAGCGTCACCTGCGTGCTCTCGCAACAGCTGCTCGTAGGCGTGGGCTGCAGCCGCCAGGTCACCTCGCCGGCGAGCTGCATTGGCTCGCTCCAGGAGCGCGCGGGCGCCTTGCTCGGCAACCGAGCTGCGCAGCTTGTCCGTGCGCTGCGCTGCGGAACGCTCGCGGCTAGCTGCAGCAGCTGGCGAATTTGGGCTGGGTGCGGGCGCACTCATCGGCCCTGCTGGCGGCGAGGCGGCGGGCGTAGGAGCGGCCACTGGCAACCCGCCGGTGTTGCCTGAAGAGACACTGGCCTCCTTCCCCGTTGCTTGCGAGTCCAGCACCACGGACCAGTGCTGCCCGGCGCTGAGCAGCGCCACTGCCTGCTCGGCGCCCGTCCGGCGCACCTCGACCCGTCCGCTCTGCACCTCCACGCGCAGCTCGCTGCGCTCGCGCGACAGCTCCACCCAGAAGCGCGTGCCCCGCACCAGGACCTCGTGCCCGGCCGCAACGACACTGAAGGCACGCTCGGGCACATGCGTCACCTCGCACTCCACCCGGCCCGACTCGAGCGCCAGCTCCACACGGCGTTCACTTTGTCCGCGAACGCTCAACGAGGTGTGCGGGTCGAGGGTCAGCGCCGAGCCGTCTTTCAGACGCACGCTGGTTAAACCCGCTGCGGTCTGCAGCTCTGCCCAGCCAGACGGCGGCGCTTGCCAGGACAACAGAAGCCCGGCACCAAAGGCGGCCAGGAGCGCGGCCGCAAGCAACAGAGCACGGGGCGCCTGCCTGCGCTGCGCCGCAGGCGCGCTGTCGATCCGGCGCTGCACCGCCGCCCAGATGCGGTCCGTGCGCGCTCGCGAGGTGTCCACCTCGACAAACGTGGACAGGGCCGGTCGGGGCGTGCTCATGCGGCCTCTCACAGCTCCCCTCGCGCTCGCTCGAGCCGCGCCTCTGCCGCACCCAGGCGGCGCTTGATCGTGGCCAGGCTCAAGTCCATCTGAGAGGCGATCTCGGTCAGCTCCAGGCCCTCCACCCGCCGCAGCACCAGCGCAACGCGCTCCTCCACGGGCAGACGCTCGAGCACGCGATACACGGCGCGCAGCTCCTGCACCACGTCCTGCGGAGCGCCGGGGTTTATCAATACATCCGGATCGATCGGACTGGCCGTGCGCAGGCCCAATCGCACCAGCAGCCGCTGGCGGCGCAGGTGCTTGCCCACGCGGTGGACGACGATGCTGCGCAGCCAGGCGGCAAACGCCTGTGCATCCTCCAGGCGATCGAGCCGGGCGAAGGCTTCCACGAACGCATCCTGCACCACATCGTCCGCGTCGGACTGTCGTCCCAGGATGCGCTGCGCCAGCCCCAGCGCCACGGCCATGTGCCGGCGAAATAGCGCCTCCTGCGCCCAGCTCTCACCGGCACGCGCCGCCTTCACCAGCTCGACGTCGGTCGGAAGCAGACTGGCGGAAGCGCTCGCGTGCGCGGGCTGGGCCACCCCCGCCTTATAGTCACGCGCGGCGAGAGTCGTCCCGCGTCACTCGAGCCTCTCACTCGCCGGGGTGAAGCCGGAGTTTCACGACGATGAGTCGCCGTGAACCGCTCGCCCGGTCTGCAGCTCTTCGCCGAGGCCTGCTTGCTGGCTTCGTCAGAAGCCCTGCTCCCGCGGCGAGTCCGCGGGAGCGCCCAGCAGGATGTCCGCAGCGTCACGGTTCAGCACCGCGCGATAGGTCGCGTAGCCCTGTTCGCCGAGGAGCTGCCGCGTGCCTTCGAGCACGCTCCCCACCACCTGCATGAGCACGTGGTACGGGGTGTTGTCCACCAGCCGACCGCTGACATCGTGCAGCGCGCGCAGCTGCTCGGCGGCGGCATCCGTCAAGCCCAGCTCCTGCTGTACCCGCGTCGCGAACATCGGCAGGAAGGTCCTGGCATTGGCGGCCTCGATATAATCAAAGAAGCGCGCGAGGTCGGGTTGCTCCGGTGCAGGCAGCTCCGTGTGCCAGTCGAGCTGCTCCACCGGCTCTGGCGCGAGGCGCTGCGCGACCACGAAGCCATACTCCGTCACGACAGGCTTTGCCGTGATCTGCCCCACGTCCAGCGGTTCGAGCAGCGCGGTGAGCGGTGCGAGCTCTCTGCCCTCCTCCCATTGCCACACCAGGTGCCCGGCGTCCCATCGAGCGAAGCGCGCCGGGGTCCGAGCAAGGGCCGTGGCCGCTGCGTTTGCCTGGAGAAACGCCTTCTGACGCTCCGACGCGTCAGTGTTCGGCGCCGCGTCGTTGAACTCATCGAAAGGAAAAATCAGCAGGTGCGCCCGGTATTGCTTGCGCGGACGCAGGGCGGTGCGCCGAACGATCTCGAAGCCGAGGTGCGTCTCGATGGGCGCTCCCACCTCGCCCACCGCCAGCTCCGACAGGCGCCTGGACCTGGGGGGAAATGAGGCAAACGCTCGAGTGGACCACTCGCCGAAATCACCACCCGCGACGGCGTCGGCGTGCTCCGAGAATTCCTTCGCCAGCTCGGAGAAGCGCTCCGGCTCCGCCCTCGCCCGCCGATACAGTTCATTCGCCACGCGCAGCGCCTCCTCCCGGCTGCGCTTTGGGGTCTTGTCGGCCGCAAAGACCGCCAACCAGGGTGCGTTCTCGTGACCGATCACGATGTGCGCCCCGCCCATCATCGCCTCGGCCGGTGGAGCAGAGCGATACAGGATGTGAAAGCCGTATTTCGTCTCCACGACTCGAGAGCTCTGACCGGGCTGCAGCGCCGCCAGGGCGTCCAGGATCTGCGGCCACATGTTGAGGACTGTGGCCTTGTAGCCCCCAACGGCTCCACCTTCGTCGCGGCTCGGTAGGTCTTCGGAATGGCGGCGGGCAAGCTCGGCGAAGCGGCTGGGATCCTGAGCCGCCTGCTCGGCGAGCTGCTGGGCGAGCGCCAGTGCCTCCTCGCGCGTGCGCGTGGCTGGCGGCGGCGCGGACGACCAGTAGCCGAGCACAAACGGCACCTCGTTGCGGGCACCGGCATGCCGAATCAAGATCTGAGAGAACCAGAGGACCACCCGATCCAGGTCGTCGTCCTGGGCAAGACGCCAGGTGGCACGCGGATAAGGCGCGACGAAGGCAGCTGGCCGCGTTGCCGCTGGTGCGGCGGACTGCGGAGGAGCGGACGTAGCCGGAGCGGACGCCGCCTCCGCTGATGGCCCCTGAGCTGACAGCGCAGCGAGCGCCTCGCTCGGGGCTTTGCTGCCGTTGGGTGTGGAGCGAGATGCGCCCGCTCGAGGCTCCAGGCTGCAACCGGCGAGGAGCAACACGGCGAAAGAAATGGCGCACTGGCGCGAGAGGATAAGCATGAAGGCTCAGCTGCAAGGTCTGTGAACTGGCGCCCGCAGGCGGTCACTCCAGCTCTTGCCAGAGTGACCGCCGAGCGCGACTACCTCATCGTGAGGGCATTGGGGACGGCATCGCGTCGCCAGCCCGCGCATGGCCAGGCCAGAAGCGACGCACGAGCGCGCTCATCCCACGGTGATGCGATACTTCTTGGCGCGGAAGGCAGTGAGGAGCTCGCAGTCCTTGGAGACCGGCGCGAGAGAGCCGGGGATGTTGTCGAAAGCATCGGGGCAGAAGCCGCCGCCCTTCTTCTCGACCTGGCTGATGCCATCGGTCTTGGTCGGGTAGGCGTTGGTGCTGATGCCGCTCTTCAGGTCGATCGTGTAGAAGACAAAGCTCCCGTTGGGGAGCCCCGCGCCGTTGTACTTGATCGTTCCAACGGAGCGCGGCCCCGCCGAGGGACCACACGGGAGGGTGAGGGTACTGCCAGTGGTGGGGATGGTCTGATTGCAATCGGCCGCGCTAACGGAGGAGGCCCCGGCCAGGACCGCAGCGATCGACAGGAGAGAGACGTACTTGTTCATGCTCATGGTTTGGTTCCTTGCTTGTGCGACTAGCGACCCGCGCCAAGTTGCTCGGCGCTAGACTCTGAAGGGTTTGCAGGCCGCGAAGGGCGCGGCTCCAGCCGCAGAGCCGCGCTCACCTCGCCTCCCGGTGATGGCTCCACGGTCTTCGTCACCACCACGCCGCGGCTGTCGCTCGCGACGTCATCGAGCTGCGCCTGGCCCTGAGCGCTGCTCACCGTGAGCCGGTAGCGGCCGGGCAATAGCCCCGCGAGCGAGAAGGCTCCCTCTGCGTCCGTCAACACGGGCGTGACCGGTCGGACGCGCGCATCGCGCGACATGAGCACCGCACGCACCCAGGCATCAGGGATGGCCTGGCCGTCATCACCGACGACGCGCCCGGAGAGCGTATGGGCAGTGGGCAGCGATAACGTGAGCCTGGCAACCTCGCCCTCACGGGTCAGCTCCACGAGCGTGCCCGAGCCGGGCGAGCCCGACTCGCTCACGAGCTCGTAGCTGCCGAGCGCCAGCGGCTCGAACACCAGCTCATCGCCCTCGAGCTGGCCGAATACCGCTCCTGCCTTCCCGCGTGCGACCAGCGGCAGCGCCTGCAGATCGAATTGCTCGGCATCCGCGATGCGCACCCGCATGGCTGCCTCAGCGTAAGCGTGCAAGACGATGCGCGGCGAAGAGGCCTCCGTCAGCGCGACGCGCACGGCATCGCTGCGCAGAGGAATGCCGTGGCCGATCGCGCACTCATAGTCTCCCGGCTCCAGGCCAGCACACGAGAACTCGCCTCGCTCGTCACTGGTACAATGCGTGCGGCTGCGCCCGAAGGGCTCATCCACCGGGGTGACCTCGATGGGAGCACCCGCCACGGGCGTGCCGGTCGAGGTCAGCGCCACGCCGCTGATACGCAGCCCCGGCTGCAGCTCCCACGTCCGGGTAACGGGCTCCGGGCCCAGGTCGATCGAATCGCTCTGATCGAGCCCCGCCTCGCACTCGACGCTGACCCGGTACCGGCCGGGAATGATTCCGTCGAAGACAGCGCGGCCCTCTTCCGCCAGCGGCGCATAGGCGCCAACGGCGCCGCTCAAGCTCACCGAGCCTTCCGCACAGGGCGCTCCGGCCACTTGCACGAGCGCGGTCAGCCTGGTAGCGGCATGCAGCACCAGCTCGATCGGCTCCGTCGCCTCTGCCACGCCGACGTGAACCGAGCGCTCGTCGCTGCGCCAGTGCTCGGAGACGGCCAGCAGCGCATAGTGCCCCGCTGCCAGGTCATTCAGGCGAAAAGTACCGTCTTCGCCGCTCTCGGCCTCAGGCGGTGTTGCCCAGAGCCCATCCCGACCCAGTGCCACCACGCGCACGCCTGCGACAGCAAGGCCTTGCTCGGTGATGGTCCGGCCCACGATCGACGAGGCAGGCGTGAGCGCAATTCGCAAGCCCAGGGCAGGCGCCCGCACCTTCTGCAGTTGCTCCGAATATCCGTCGGCGCGCGCACTGACCCGCAGCGCACCCGGGCTGACATCCAGGCCAAAGAGCCCCGCCTCGTCCGAGACGCCCGAGGCCAGAACCTGATTCTGCTCATCGAGAGCGCTCAGCCAGGCACCCGCGATCGGCCCTCCCGTGGCATCCACCACCACGCCCGCTACCCGCGCACCGCCTGCTTGCAGCGTCAGCAGCACCGGCTCGGCCCCGAGCCCCCGTAGCTCCCGACGGAGCGGAAGGTAACCCACGTGTGATGCGAACAGAGCTGCCCCGGGCTCTGCCTCGTGCTGCAGCACGAAGCGACCGCTCGCGTTGCTGAGCGTACAGGACAGCGACTCGCAACACGCGACGTCGAGCTGTCCCACACAGATCTGCGCGCCTTCCAGCGCGACACCGGCCGCGCTCTGCACACGCCCGGAGATGGTGAGCAGGGAAGAAGCGGGCGCTATGGAGCGATGATCGGGCGCTGCACGTTCAACCGCCGGCGCCGGCGCGATGCTGTGCACGCGCTCGCCAGAGCCCGGAACAACCGGGGTAGCCACGAGCACGGGCCGGGAACGCGCAGCGAGATACAGACCGCAGGTGCAGACCACAACCAGCGCCAGCAAAGCCCAGCGCATCGTGCGACGCCCTGCAGACGCCTTCTTCCCCTGCCTTGCTCTCGACAAGCCCAGCCCTCGGCGGCGGAGGCAACACTGCCTCCGCCGTACCCCTAGGACCCGCGAGCGACTCTGAACGGCTCAGGAAACTGTCAGAGCTCGACGATTTAGTGCCAAAAGAAATTGCGTGCGGTCACTGCGCAGCTCGACTAGCATTCGCCGCGCGCCACTCCGCGATCTTCGGGTGCTGCGTGACGGCCGCGTGTACGCCCTCGAGCTTGGGGAAGGCGCTGAACACGGTCTTGGGGATGTGATCGATCACACCGCTGGTGAGCGAGGCGACGATCTGGAACAGCTTGATGTCGGCCACCATCAGCCGCTCGCCGGCCACGAAGGGGCCCTTGATCTGGCGCTCGATGCTGGCGCCCCAGCTCTGCAGGAAGCCGCTGGCCAGCTCTTCACGCGCCTTCTTCTTCTGCTCGGGGTCGCTGAGCTTGCCGGAGGGGCCGAGCGCAGCACGCACCTCTTCCGCTGCTTCCAGGATGGCCTCGTGCTGGGCCGCTTCCCAAGGATCAGTGGGGTGCAGCCCGTATTTGCGCCCCACGTACGTTAGGATGGCGTTGGACTGCGCGAGCGGCGACTTGCCCGGCGTCTCGAGCACGGGGATGGCGCCGTAGGGGGTGGACGCCTTGAGCTGCGCCCATGTCTCGCGGTTGATGCGACAGTCCTCAAAGTCCACCCCGGCGGCGTGCAGCGCCAGCCGGCACTCTTCACCGCGGCTGCCCGAGAAATCAAAATACGTCAGCTTGTACTTGGCCATGCGCGCGTTCTCGGACCAGAGCAGCACGGTGTCAAGCATGGCTCGTGACTGCGGCGCGCACTCAGCGCCGCTCGAGGATCGCGAGCGCGGTCTGCAGCTGCTGGCCGTAAAAGTTGGCGTCGTCGGAGGCGCCCCCCGCCGTCGAGCTCGGCCGAGGTAATCACGGCTCCTTCATCGCCCCAGCCGGGCCAGCTATCGGCGGCCAGCTATCGGCGGCCAGGTTGAAGGCACCGATGTATCCGTGCTCATGTAGGCCTCCTTCCACCCTGCAGGGCGGCGCCGCTACCACATGCAGCGCCAGAGACCGAGCCGCGCTCCTCCGCGAACGCCCCCTCGCCGTGGCGCAGAGCCCCAGCTTTTCGCGGGATTGCCGCGCTCGCCCGGCGGCCTGGCGCCGTGCTTCACCCCCTCCGGCGGCCGCCGTTCGCTTAGCTACAGGTTCGATCTGAGATGCCGTCCTTTCTCAATACATGTCCACGATCGTCGGTTTGGTCGTCGTCTTCGCCGCCGTGCTGGGTGGCTTCGCCATGGTGGGAGGGCCCTTTCCGGTGCTCTTTCAGCCCAGCGAAATCGTGGTCATCGGCGGCGCCGCCCTGGGCGCGCTCATCATCTCGGCGCCGGGCAAGATCATCAAGCGCGTGAGCGCGGCCTTCAAGCGCGGCTTTCAGAGCCACATCCCCACGTCTCAGGACTACGAGGAGCTGCTGAAGCTACTGTACGGCGTGTTCCAGCTGACCCGGCGCGAGGGCATGCTGGCGCTCGAGTCGCACCTCGAGAACCCGAACGAGAGCGTGCTGTTCAAGAAGTATCCCGCGGTGATGAAGCGTCATCACGCCATGACCTTCCTGTGCGACAGCCTGCGCCAGCTGGTGGATGGCTGCAGCGTGGCGGAGCTGAGCCTGCTGTTCGAGACCGAGCTGGAGACACTGCACGAGGAAGAGCACCAGCCCATCAACCTGCTGAAGTCGACCAGCGACGCGCTGCCTGGCCTGGGCATCGTGGCCGCCGTGCTCGGCATCGTGGTCACGATGGGCCACATGGATGGCGGGCCCGAGGTCATCGGCCATCACGTGGCGGCAGCGCTGGTGGGTACGTTCCTCGGTATCTTGCTGTGCTACGGCGTACTCGGCCCCATCGCCACCGGAGTGGAGCTGCAGGCCCAGGCAGAGACTCGCTATCTGCTGGCCATCCGCGAGGGCGTGCTGTGCGCCGCCCGCGGCAACGCGCCGGAGCTGTCGGTGGAGTTCGCGCGGCGGGCCATCTTCTCCGATGATCGGCCCGCGTCGAAGGACATGCCCAAGCTGCTGGCCAGCGCCAAGGGCTGAGCCACTCAGCTGACGAGAAAAAGCCGTGAACGCGCCGAACGTCATCATCATCAAGAAGAAGAACAAGGGCCACGGCGCGCACGGCGCCGCGTGGAAGGTGGCCTACGCCGACTTCGTCACGGCGATGATGGCTCTGTTCATGGTGCTCTGGCTGCTCTCGCAGACCGATAAAGAGCTGCAGAAGGAGATCTCCGAGTACTTCCGCACGGGCGTCTTCTCGGGCGCGCCCTCGATGCTGGAGGGCGGCTCCGGCCTGCTCGAGAAGGGCTTCGTCGACGTGCAGCCTGACGCCATGGAGTCGAGCCTGCAGCTGAACGCGGAGGCCATCAGCCAGGCCATCCAGGGCGTGATGGCAGAGAACCCGGACCTGCAGGGCGGCATGAAAGACGCCGTGAGCGTCTCGGTCACGCCGGAGGGCCTCTTGATCGCCTTCACCGACAACTCCGAGGATCTGCTGTTTGATCTCTCGTCGTCGGAGCTGAAGGAGCCGCTGGTCAAGGTGCTGCAGGGCATCACCCCCATGCTCACGCGCATCGGCTACCGAGTGCGCATTCAGGGCCACACCGACGCGCGCCCCTTCCCGCCCGGCTCGAAGCGCAGCAACTGGTCGCTCTCCTTCGAGCGAGCCGATCAGGCGCGCCGCATCCTGGAGCTCAGCGGCTTTCCGGAGAGCAAGCTGGTCGGTGTGTTCGCGCACGGCGCCAGCGCGCCCCTCGATCCGAAGGATCCGAAGGCCGCCGCCAATCGGCGCCTGTCGCTCCTAGCGCTGCCGCCCGGGCGCTGACTCCGGAGGGTCCACCACCTCCTCGGTGGTAACCGCAGGGGCCTTGCGAAAGCGCCGCAGCAAGGCCGCCACCAGCGGGGTGAGCACCACCGTGCCGGCGATGCGCAGCGGCTGCAACACCTTGGTGAACACGTATGCCGCCGTCCAGACGCCGGCCGTGGCCGCCGCGCCCTTCACCTCGAAGCCCATCTGGATGGCCAGCGCAGAGCCGACAAACACCAGGCCGAAGATGCTGAAATAGACCACAAACAGCAGCGGCCCGTACTCCGCCACCAGGCCCTTGAAGCGCTCCTGCACGAAGCTCACCGCACCGCGGGGCCTGGCCGGCGCCGGGCCGTCTGCTGGTGGAGCTGCCTCTGGAGGAGCCATGCCCTGTGCGGGCTTCGGTGAAGTCAGATCCGGCGTGGCACTCATGCTACGGCAAGAGTGTTCGACCCCGCTCGCTTCGGCAACCTGAAAGGGCGCTCAAAGGCGCTTCGACCCGGTCAATCCGGCCGCCGCAGCCAGGTCAGCTCGTGCCGATTGTGGAACAAATGCACGACCCTGCCGCCTGGCAACGCAGCAAACCGCTCGATCGCGGCGTAGTGCTCACGGCCCTGAAACTTCAGCGTGCACACGAAGTTGGAGCATAGCCCCGCGTCCAGCCAGGAGCACACGTAGCGGTACAGCTTGTCCGGATAGCAGATCACATCGGACAGGAGCCAGTCGATGGCGCCCATGGACTGCGGGGTGATTGCGAACGCATTGCCCAAGCGTTGCTCCACCCCGCGCATGCGCGCCACACGCGGCGCGAGCGGAGCGCGATCCACCGCCAGCACTCTGCTGCCGAGGGTGCCGAGCACCCAGGTCCAGCCGCCGGGGCTGGCGCCCAGCTCCAGGCAGCGCTGGCCAGCTGCAGGCATGGCACCCATCAAGGTCAGCGCCTCGAACAGCTTCAGGTATGCGCGACTGGGCGGGCCCTCGTCTTCGCCAAACTCCACGAAGCGGGGCTCGCCGTTGGGGAATGGGCTCGAGCAGCGTGCAGAGCACAGCAGCTGATCACTGTCGAGCCAGGTGAAGGAGCCGAGCGGCGCCGAGGGGGCGGGCTCGGGAAAGCGCAGCGGCTTGGCTGCAACGAAGGGCAGCTTCTCCCGGGTGAGCTCACTGCGCCGGTACAGTTGAAACGCATACGGCCACCAGTTGCGCTGCAACCCGCGCAGCTGCGCCGCGGCATCCGCGATCGACGTGACGCGCAGCAAGGTGGGCTCGAACCACACGTTCTGTGCCCAGGGACAGGGCTGCGGGGGGCCGGCGGCGAGCACCAGGCGCCCGTGCACGGCGAGCACCCCCTTCAGGCTCGAGCTCACCTGCTCGAGCCGCTCCTCCGGTGCCAGGTACCCCGTGCAGTCGAGGCGCACGCCCGTGCCCGGCACCGGCTCTGACTCAGCCAAGCTGCCCGAGCATGGTCTCGGCGCTGGAGACGGCAAACTTGCCCGGCTCCTCCACGTTGACCTGCTTCACCACGCCCTGATCCACCAGGAGCGAGAAGCGGCGACAGCGCGTGCCCATGCCGGGGATCTGGACGTCGAGCCCGAGCTTCTTGGCGAGCTCCGCGTCACCGTCACCGAAGAAGCGCAGCTTGCCGAGGGCCTGCAGGTCCTTGCCCCAGGACGCCATGACGAAGCCGTCATTGGCCGCGACGCACCACACCTCATCCACCCCTTTGCTCTTCAGCGCGTCGAGCTGCTGCACGTAGCCCGGCACGTGCTTGGCCGAACAGGTGGGGGTGAAGGCGCCGGGTACGCCGAAGATCACGATCTTCTTGCCGCGCGCCAGCTCGGCGGCGCTCAGCTTCTGCGGCGCCAGCGGGCAAGCTTCACCGAACTCGGTGCTCTCGAACAAGGTTGCGTCGGGCAGTGCATCACCTGGCTTGATCATGGCCGCGACCGTAGCCGTGGCGCGCGGGCATTTGAAGCGCGAATCGCCCTGCGGCCCAGCCCCAGCAAGGCCAGGCACCAGAGCGCCGCCCAGCTCAGCGGGCCCGGCCGCGCCGCCAAGCTGCCGCCGGAGTTGAGCGCGCAGCCGCCGCCTGCGGCGGCCGTCGCGCGGGCGGGCAGCGGCGCCACAGACCACTCTTCCGCATCACAGTCGGCGTCTGCCGCCAGCACCGGCAAGAGCTCGAGGCGCCCGCGCGTGCCCGCAGAGAACTCTGCGAAGCGCTGGCCGAGCACGGCGCCGAGCTCGCGGCAATCCGCGGGTCCGAACGGGTGTTGCGCGGAGTCGAGCACCAGCGCCAGCACGCTCACCTCGCGCGGCGTAGTGCTCGCTGGTGGCTCACGCTGCCCCTCGCGAGCGAGGATCGCGTCGATGGTCAGCTGCACGCCCTCTGCCTGCACGTGTGCCGAGCCACACGTCTGCGGCGGCGACGCGCTCGTCACCGGCCGGCCGCGGCAGTCCAGGTGGCTGGTGCTGGGCTCGAGCAGCAGCTGGAAGGGCTCCACCTCCGCCGGAGTGGCCACGCCCATCAAATACAGATCGAGCCAGGAGAACTGGCTGCCGTGCGCTGGAGTCTGGCTGCTCCAGCCGCTCTCGTCCGGCAGCCACACGTTGCCCTCGTGGGGCGAGCCGCGAGTGTCGAGAAAATACGACCAGTGCTCGCCGCCTCGACCGAGCAGCTCGTGGCCCTCGCCGCCCGGGATCTCCGCCCAGACGCGCGCACCCCAGCGGTGGCCGATTTCATGATGAAACGCGCCGTGAAACTCCGCCGGCCGCTCGCGCCAGTAGGGCCAGTCGTTCAAGAAGGCCACGCCCTCGAGCGCGCTGTCCGGAGTGTCATCGAACAGCTCGCGGCCGTCTTCGTGGCCGTAGCCGATGCCGCGCACGTCGTTGGCCAGCGGCACGTAGTAGATCAGGTTGCAGCTGGGCGCCGCCGCGCTCAGCACCACCGCCAGCTGGGCGTCCACCCCCAGCCGCCGCTCGGCGCGCTGCACCGCGTCCGCCAGCGCGACCGCTGCGATGGACTGGGCAGCGCAGCCTGCCTCCGCCACGGCCTGGGCGCCGCGCAGCAGCGCAAACCCGGGCCCCTTCAGCACGGCAAGCTCGTCGGCGAGCAGGGGCGCGCTCACCGTATGCGACGGGCAGACAAGGTCAGGGCTCCCCGCGCAGCGGCGCTCCTCCGCGCGGGTGTCCGTCACGAACGCCCGCGCGGGCAGCGCCAAGAGCAGGCCGGCGCACACGCCGGTGCTGCTCGCGGCGAGGCTCTGCGCCCGCGACCAGGCGCTGCGCGAGCCTCGCCGGACCGCTCTCATTCAGTCAGAGCTGGTGAACGTGAAGCTGCCGCCGCTGCTGCTGGTGCAGCTGCCGCCAGCGTCGTTGTACGTGCAGGTCCAGCTGCCGTTGGCGCCCCGGATCTCCAGCGAGCCCGAGCCACCCGTGCGGCTGGCAGACACGGCGAAGCTCTTACCGTTGACCTCGATCAACAGCACCGCCTCACCGCCGATGCCGTAGCACATCGAGTAGTCCAGCGAAGCGCTGCTGCCGTCACAGCTATAGCTCATGTCGAACTGAGCGCAGAAGGCGTAGCTCTCCGCGCCACCCGAGGCGCCCTCGCTGTTGTAGTGGATGGTGCCGTCGCCGGAGGCACAGCAGCCCGCGGCGAAACAGCAGTCGTTGTAGTCGATGGTGACGCTGCCGCTCGACTGATTGCCGCTGCCACTGGCCTCGTAGTTGCCGCCTGCAGGGCAGGACTGCGACAAGCTACCGCTCTGGCCCACCTGGTCGTCGCCACGCACGCCGAAGCCGAGGTTGTTCTTGTTGGCGGCCTCATACTTCTTGCCGATCTCGCTGGCGCTGCCCTCGTCGACGGTGCCCGTGGGTGACTCGAGACCCTTGGCGATACTGCCAAAGCTCGGCGGATCTTCACCGCCGCCACAGCCCATCGCCGCGCCCAGCAGCCCCAGCATCGCGACGGCCAGCCCCACACATCCTTGAACTTTCAGCATTCTCGACTCGACTCCTCGTGCGCGTCACGGCCGGCGCCCGGCGCCCGCTCGACGACTGCTCCGGTGTTGCACGCGCTCAATAAGGGCGCGCAGGCCAGCTAACGGCGTCCCACGAGACACCTTTAACTGCGTGGTCCAAGGTGCGCGTATGACCCCCGTGAGCACAACTACCCACGCCCACACCAGAGCCGTGCATTTTGAGCCCGTTCACGGGCAGCGGCGTGCGGCGATGGTATGTTTTGGGGCATGCAAACGCGGGTCTGGGTGGATGCGGAGCTACTGGAGCGCGTCTCCGCCGAGCTGGAGAGCTCCGGCTACAAAGCCTTGCCGTTCGATCCGGCACAGCCCCCTGATCGCGGCGTGCTACTGGTGCGCCACGCCGAGCGCGCAGAGGCGCTGGCAAAGGAGCACATCAAGCTGGCCGTGGTCGCGGTGCTCGACCCCGGCGAGCTGCCGTACCCCTGCTGCGCCGTCGCAGACTTCGTGCTCCTGGAGTGGTTTCCGGGCGAGCTACTGGCGCGGGTGGCGCGGCTCAGCAAGCAAGACGCGCCGGGCTATCGCGTGCACCTCCTGGCGCGCGCGGTGGAGTACGCTGGGGACATCATCGAACTGGGCACGACCAAGGCCGTGCTGCAGTACGTCAACCCCGCGTACACGCGCGTGCTGGGGGTGAGCGCCAGCGAGGCAGAGGGCAAGACACCAGCGCAGCTGGTGCGCAGCGGCGTGCATCCGCCGGAGTTCTTCAAGGAGATAGACCGCACGCTCTCGTCAGGCCAGGTCTGGTCCGGGCGACTCATCTCGCGCAACACCCGCGGCGAGCTGGTGTACCTGGACACCACCCTGGCGCCCGTGACGGGTGAGTCGGGCCAGGTCACGCACCACGTGGCGGTGAAGCGTGACGTCACCGACCGCGTACAGCGCGAGCAGGCGCTGGAAGAGACCAACCGCGCGCTGCGCCAGGCGCGCGACGCCGCGCTGCAAGCCAGCCGTGCCAAGAGCGAGTTCTTGGCCAACATGAGCCACGAGCTGCGCACCCCGCTGAACGCCATCATCGGCTACAGCGAGCTCTTGATGGAAGACGCCGAGGCCGCGCAGCAGGAGGACCTGCGCAGCGACCTGAAGAAGATCCACACCTCCGGCACCCACCTGCTGGGCTTGATCAACGACGTGCTCGACATGTCCAAGATCGAGTCAGGCAAGATGGACCTCGACATCCAGGAGTTCGATCTGCGCGAGCTCATCTCACAGATCAAGGACACGGTCGAGCCCCTGGCGCAGCGCCACGGCAACCAGCTCGAGCTACTGGTGGATCAGGCGCCGGAGCGCGTGATCTACGACGCGCAGAAGCTGCGCCAGGTCCTGATCAACCTGATGAGCAACGCCTGCAAGTTCACCAGCAACGGCAAGGTCCAGCTGGAGGTCACCGTCGATGGGCTGGGCTGGCTGGAGATCAGCGTCTCCGATACCGGCATCGGCATGACCGAGGAGCAGCGCGGGCGCCTGTTCCGCCCCTTCATGCAGGCCGACTCCTCCACCACCAAGCGCTACGGCGGCACCGGGCTGGGGCTGGCCATCAGCCAGCGCTTCTGCGAGATGATGGGCGGCCGCATCGAGGTGACCAGCCGCCCCGGGGTGGGCTCCTGTTTCACCGTGCGCTTGCCCGAGCGTGCCCGCCGCATCAGCAAGCGCAGCCTGGATCCGAGCGCCGAGGCCGAAGGCCCGCTCGTGCTGGTCATCGATGACGACCAGAGCACCTATGCCACCCTCAGCGCCACGCTCTCCGAGCGCGGCTTCCGCGTGGAGTGGGCGCGCACCGGCGACGGCGGGATGGACGCCGCGCGCCAGCAGCGCCCGCAGGTGATCGTGCTCAACATCAACATGCCCGCCAAGGAGGGCTGGAGCGTGCTCGCCCTGCTCAAGGAAGACCCCGACACCGCCAGCATCCCCGTGGTCATGGTCACCTCGCTGGAAGAGCCCGAGCTCGGCATGGCCCTCGGCGCCGCCGACTACCTCGTCAAGCCCATCCACCCCACCCACCTCGTGCGCACCGTGCGCCGCTGGCTGACCCCCGCCAACGACAACTTCACCGTGCTCGTCGTCGACGACGACCCCGCCATGCGCGAGATCGTCGAGCGCACCCTGCGCGGCGCCGGCTATCAAGTGGCCACCGCCAGCAACGGCCACGAAGGCCTGCAGGCCCTCGAGACCCGCACCCCCGGCCTCATCGTGCTCGATCTGATGATGCCCGAGATGGACGGCTTCGAGTTCCTGCGCCGCCTCAAGGAGAACCCCCGCCACGGCCACCTCCCCGTCGTCGTCGCCACCGCCAAGGAGCTGACCGAAGCCGAGCACAAGCTGCTCGAAGAGTCCGCCACCCGCGTCATCCAGAAGGTCGCTCACTCCCGCACCGAGCTGATGCACATCGTCGAACGCCAGGTGCACACCCTGCTCAAGTCACGCTGGCACACCGACCGCCCCCTGCTCTCCGAGCGCCCGCGCCGCAGCAGCGGCCCCGCGTCAGAGCGGGTCGTCGAGAAGGCCTAGCACAGGAGGTGAGGGTGATGGCGCGACCGGAGCGGGAGCGCGAAGCGGAATGCGTGGCGGTGGTGGGGCGTAGCTAGGCGAGTGGGCCGGGCCTGCACCGCGGCAAGGCCGGCGACACCTCGGGGCGCGGGACACGCCGGGCGTTTCGACCCCGCGCGAAGCCGTGAGACGCGATGCAAGCGCCCTGCGGCGCGAACTGGATCCGCGCTGCACGGATTCGTGATCGCGCTGCGCGCAGGCGAAATGGTGCGAGCGGGATCCGCGCTGCGCGGATTCGCGGCCGTCGCGATGGTCTGGGCTGCAGCTGGGTTGACGACGACGGTGTGCGCTGCGGCAGCACCGCATGGCTGGAAGTCGACCACCGCCACCCGCCGGCAAGGGTAGCAGCTCCAGCGCGGACAATCTGCACATGCTCTGTCGAGCTCACAATCGGCTCGCGGCAGAGCGGGCCTCACCCGCCATCCTTGACGGGCCAAAGCGCCGCTCCCGCTGCTGCGCCGGCTATCCGCGCTCCGCGGATAGCCCACCACGTCTCCGCCCGTCGCCCCGAGGCGTCTTCTGGCGTCGTACGGCTGAGGTCCGGCCCCTCTCCTCTCTCACACTGCTGCGCCCGGTGGCCGTCGCGAGGTCATGCCATCGCAAGCTGGCTTGCCCGGCACATGGCTACTTGCCCATCGCCCCACCACCCCCCTGCATCCCCTGCCCCTTCTTCGCCCCCGGCGAGGCCCAGTTGATCACGTGATACGTCGCCGGCACGTCGCCGACGTTGCGCACGGCGTGGAGCTGGTTGGAGGCGTTGAAGATGATGGAGCCGGGGCCGAGCACCTTGGTCTGGCCGTTGGAGGTGGCCTCGAGCTTGCCGGAGGCGAGGATGACGAGCTCTTCGTTGGGGTGCTCGTGGGGCGCGTGGGAGGTCTGGCCCGGGTTGAGGGTGGTGACGTGGATCTCGAGCTCGTCGAGGGTGGCGGTGGGCGCACGCACGACGTGGCGGTACTGGCCGGCGCCGGTGGGCTTGGGGCTGAGCGCATCCCAGTCCCAGAGCGCGGACTCTTGCACGGGGGCTTGGAGCGGGCGGTGGCGACGTGACCGATGGTGATGCCGGCGCACAGCGCCGCGCTGATGAGGAGCAGCTCTCGACGGGGGCTCATGTGCCATCGATAGCCGCGATGCGCCTGGCCAGCAACCTTCCAGAATGCCGGGGATCTGGGGCCATTTTGGACCACGGCGGGATGGTACGAGGGAGCCCTCGCTGGCGTCGGATCGTGATACGGTCCGGCGCCATGAGCCCACGTAATTCTCATTCGCCCGGTCGTCGTAGCTTCGTGGTGGCTGCCGCGGCAGCAGGCTTGCCGCTGTTCTTGCCTTCACGGCTGTTCGGGGCGACGGCGCCGAGCAATCGCATCCGGGTCGGTCAGATCGGCTGTGGCCGCATCGCGCAGGTGCACGACATGCCGGGGGTGCTGGAGTCGGGCCTGGCAGACATCGTGGGCGTGTGTGACGTGGACTCGAAGCGCGGTGCCGATGGGCGCACCCTGGTGGAAAAATTCTACCAGACGAAGCAAGTGAAGGCGCCGCCGCCGGTGAGCGTACACCGCAGCTACAAGGAGCTGCTGGCGCGCTCGGACGTCGACGCGGTGGTGATCAGCGTGCCCGATCACTGGCATGCGGAGATCATCCTGGCCGCGGTGCGGGCCGGCAAAGACGTGTACGTGCAGAAGCCGTTCACGATGACGCACGAGGAGGGGGTGCTCGTGCGCGATGAGGTGCAGAAGAGCGGGCGCATCGTGCAGATCGGCAGCCAGCAGCGCTCGATGGAGCAGTTCCGGCGCGCGGCCGAGCTGGTGCGGGCAGGCCGCATCGGCGCGGTGCAGCGGGTGGAGATCGGCCTGCCCGTCGATCCCACCCAGCCGGATCCGCCGAGTGAGCCGGTGCCGGCCAATCTCGACTACGAGGCCTGGCTGGGCTGTACCCCGCGCGCGCCGTACACGGAGCAGCGGGTGCACCCGCAGAAGGACTATTCGCGTCCCGGCTGGCTGCGCAACGAGGCGTATTGCCTGGGCATGATCACGGGCTGGGGCTCACACCACTATGACAGCCTGCACTGGGCACTCGACTGTGAAGACGGCGGCCCCAGCCAGGTCGAGGGGCGCGGCGAGTTTCCCGCCAACAAGGTCTGGAACGTGCATGGGGCGTACGATCTGCTGCTGAGCTATCCGGGCGGAGTGCAGGTCAGCGTCTCCAACAAGCACCCGAACGGTCTGAAGTTCATCGGCAAGGAGGGCTGGATCTGGGTCACGCGCGAGGGCCAGGCCACCTCCAGCGATCCGAAGAACCCGGGCCCGCCCTTGCCGCCCCTGGATGCCAGCAAGAAGAAGCTGCTGAGCCCCAAGGGGCTGAAGGTGCAGCTGCCGCGCAGCACCGCCCACCACACCAACTGGCTGGAGGCGGTGCGCTCGCGCAAGCCGCCCATCGCGCCGGCCGCGGTGGCACACCGCAGCAACAGCGCGTGTATCGTCAGCTGGATCTCGATGAAGCTGGGGCGCCCCCTGACCTGGGACGCGAAGGCCGAGCGCTTCGTGAACGACGCGGAGGCGAACGGCATGCTGTCACGCTCCGAGCGCGCGCCGTACGGCGCCGTGCACCACGCCAGAAAGACGTGGCCCGCCAAGGGCTGAGGCGGCGCCAGCACACCTTCGCATGACCAGAGCTCCGTCCAAATCTCCACCGCTGCCAGCGCTGGCGCGTCGCCAGTTCGTGCAGACCCTCACCCTGGGCGCGGCCGGTGCGCACCTGCTCGGCTGCGCCGCTCCCACCGCTACCGCTGCGCCTCCCGCGGCTCCGTCTCCTGCTCCCGCTAGCTCTTCCCCCTCCGCCATGCCTCAGCCCACCACGCAAAAATCGGACGGACAATCATACGCGCCCAGGGGTAAGCCCAACCCCGTCGTCAAACCGGGCGAATACACCTTCGCCGCTGCGTACCTCGATCACGGCCACATCAATGGGCAATGCAACGGCTTGACCGAAGCCGGCGGCACGCTCAAGTGGGTGTACGATCCGGATCCGAAGAAGGTCGCTGACTTCGTCGCGACGTTTCCCACGGTGCAGGTGGCACCCTCGTTCGAGGCGATCCTGCAAGACCCTGCGGTGAAGCTGGTGACCACCGCCGCCATCCCGGCGCAGCGCGGGCCGATCGGCTGCCGCGTGCTGGAGTCCGGCAGAGACTACTTCACGGACAAGCCGCCGTTCACCACCCTGGCGCAGCTGGAGCAGGCCAGGCGCGTGGCAGCCGCCACCGGCAAGAAGTTCATGGTCTACTACAGCGAGCGGCTGCACAACGAGTCGGCGATGTTCGCGACCGACCTGGTGGCGCAGGGTGCGATCGGGCGCGTGCTCCAGGTGCTGGGCCTCGGCCCCCATCGTGAGGGCCAGGGCCGCCCGCCCTGGTTCTATCAGCCCGATCAATACGGCGGCATCCTGTGCGACATCGGCTCGCACCAGTTCGAGCAGTTCCTGACCTATAGCGGCGCGACCGACGCGCAGGTGTTGCACGCTGCCGTCGCCAACCACGCGCACCCCGACCACCCTGGCTTCGAGGACTTTGGCGAAGCCAGCTTGCTCGGCAACAACGGCGCCACCTGCTACGTCCGGGTCGACTGGTTCACGCCCAAGGGGCTCAGCACGTGGGGCGACGGTCGCCTGATCATCCTCGGGCAGAAGGGCACCATCGAGCTGCGCAAATACGTGGACGTGGCCCGCGACAAGTCGGGCAACCACGTCTACCTGACCGACGAGAAGGGCGAGCAGCACTTCGAGGTGGAGGACAAGGTCGGCTTCCGCTTCTTCGGTGAGCTCATCCTCGACTGCATCCACCGCACCGAGAAGGCAATGACCCAGGCCCACGCCTTCAAGGCGGCCGAGCTCTGCCTGAAGGCTCAAGCGGCGGCGCGGCGCCTGGGCTAGCCGCGTTTCGCAGCCAAGCGGCGCGTGCCCGACCTCAATCCGCGTCGGGCGGGCGCGCCAGCCTCAGCTCGCCCTCCAGCTGCTCGTAGCGGGCCACCTGCCGTGGCTCGAGCACGTCCTTCAGCTCCTGCTCGGCGCGCTCGCGCAGCGCGGCGCGGGCGGCGCGCC
>JAICQL010000304.1 GCA_025937895.1 Polyangiaceae bacterium
TCGAGCCCAGGCTGACCCGCCTGCGCATCGTGGTGCCCGCGCCGGCGGCGGACGCAAAGATCTTCCTCGACCAGCAGGAGATAGGCAAGGCCGCCTGGGGCACGGCCATGCCCGTCGATCCCGGCAGCCACGTGGTCCGCGTCACGGCGCCTGGCAAGAAAGAGTGGACCCACGACGTGCAGGTGCCCGCGTCGGCGCGTACGTTCTCCGTCACCGTGCCTGCGCTAGAAGCGCTGCCCGTGGCCGCCGTGGCGGAACCTGAAGAGCCAGGGCGGGCAGAGGCGCCCGCCGATCCCGGCCCAGCCCCGGACAGGGGCGGCGGAGGCGCCAGTGTGGCAGCGCTCGTCGTGGGCGGCATCGGGGTGGCGGCGCTGGCCGCCGGGACCGTGTTCACCTTGCAGGGCCGCGCGGACAACGACGAGGCGCTGCAGCTCTGCCGCATCGGCCCCGAGATGAACAGCTGCCCCGATCCGGCGGAGCGTGAGCGGCATGAGAGCCTGGTGAAGGACGCCAAGCGCGAGCAGCTCATCGGTCTGGTCACCCTGGGCATCGGTGGCGCCGCGGTGATCACGGCCACGCTGTTGCTGCTCACGGCCAGCGACGGGCCCACGGATCAGGCCGCGCTGCAGCTCACGCCCAGCTGGTCGGAGGGCAAGCTCGGCGCCACGCTCTCTGGACGCTTCTGAGTCTGCTGACGCTGCTGAGTGTGCTGGCGCCATCAAGTCTCGGCAGCTGCTGGGCTGTCGCGCAGCCGGCCACGGCCTGACCGCGCTCGCTCACTCCTTGCGACCGGAGACGCTCACGATCAGCTCGCGCCGGTGCGGAGCACGGCGGTGCTCCCAGAGATAGATGCCCTGCCACGTGCCGAGCAGCAGGCGGCCGCCCGAGATGGGAATTGTCTCGCTCGTCTTCGTCAGCACGCTGCGCGCGTGCGCCGGCATGTCGTCGGGCCCCTCGTCGTCATGCATCCAGCTACGCCGCTCGGGAGCGAGCTCCGAGAACCAACGCTCGAGATCGCTCAAGACCGCAGGATCGGCGTTCTCCTGGACGACGAGGCTGGCCGAGGTGTGCCGGACGAACACCACGCACGAGCCGAGCGCGACGCGCGAGCGCCCGACCACGTCGGCCACGCGCGCGGTGATGTTGGTGAAACCTTTGCCGGTCGTTGCGATCAGCAGCGGCTCCTGAAACCAGAGCGTTTCGGACATCAGCCAAGCGTACTCTCCGGCGCTTGCATCCAACGCGCGAAATCATAGCATCGGCCAAAAGTCCGAGCTTCGCGCGCTGCACCTGAGCTCGTGCAACTGCGTTCGGTTGCGCGCCGACCTGGTTCGGATGAAAGCGCCGTGCACTCCCAGGGCCGCAACGCGAGATGTCTCTGTATGACGATCCCTCGTGGCTTGCGGAGCTGCAACGACCTGTATAGCGTGCGACCCATGTTCGCCACTGGCAAGCGGGCCGAACGTGGGGTACCCGTGCCCGCCGCCACCGTGCTTTCTGCAGTGCGGCGCGATGAGCGTGGCGTGGTCGTGGTGGAGTACGTGCTGGTGCTGTTGCTCGTGGGTAGTGCCGCCGGCGCTGCCCTCGTGCTGCTGGGCATCGCCCTGACCCGATTTTTCGCGGCGCAGGAGGCCTGGCTCGGCCTGCCTTTCCCGTGATTTTCGCTCGGTCTTCGAAAGCGCGCGGCAACACGCTTTTTCAAGCAACCGAGCCCTCGAGCGTACCGAACAACCCGGCATCAAGGCCGCAAGCCGCTAGGCGGCGTTCGCGAAGGAAGAAGGAAAAGACAATGACGCATCTGCAAAGTGCCCGTGCCCGCCTCCAAGGTTCTCTGCGCGCGCGCAATCAGCGCGGCGCCACCACGGTGGAATACGCGATCCTGCTCGCGGTGCTGCTCCTGTGTGTCTTCGGTGGCTACCGCCTGCTGTTCAAGAACGTCAGCCACAGCGTCATCGAGACGGGTGAGCACATCCAGAACCTGACGGACGGGCAGCACGCGGGCAGCCGCAAGCCGGCTGGCGGCATGGCTCCTATCGCCCAGGAGTAGGCGGCGCAGGAGTGAGCCCCGCAAGATCGAGATGAGCGAGCCCACGTTGATCCGCAGGGAGCAAGCGCCGGCGCGCGCGGGCACCCGCGGAGCACTGCTCTGCTCGGGCCGCCGGGGGAGGCTCGTTTACCGGTTCGGGTGAGTGCGGCGATGAACCCGCTTTCCGAGCTACCCCTGGCGCTGGCGTGCGCGGTCACAGTGGCCACCGCCTGGATTGATGCCAAGACGGGACGGATTCCAAACCTGCTCACGTTGCCAGTGCTGCTAGCGGGACTGCTGCTGGGCGCACTGGACAGCGGAGCCTGGGGGTTGGGGTCCGCCGTGCTTGGTGCTTTGTCGTGTATCGCCGTCCCTTACGGGTTGTTTCACGTCTCGAACGGCGCTGCCATTGGCGGCGGTGACGTAAAGCTGTTTGCCGCGCTCGGCGCGCTGCTCGGACCGATCGCCGGTCTGGAGGTGCAGCTCGCATCGCTGCTGCTGCTGGCGGCTTGGGCGCTCCTGATCCTGGCGTGGCGCGGGCAGATGCTGCAGTGGCTGCTGCACACCGTGCGCTGGGCGCTGCCCAGGGCAAAACGGCAACCGATGGCGCCGGAGGAGCTACTGGCAATGCGCCTGGGACCCGCCATCTGCTTCGCAACCTGGAGCCTCGCCCTGCTCCGGCACGCACCCGCGCGCCTGTTTCTCTAGCTTTTCTCTCCAGGCTGCAGGCTCGTTCGGCGCGTGCTGCAGGCCGCGAGCACGGCGTCCATGGATACGCCGCGATGGCCGCGAACGCGCGCCGACGACGGTGATTCCCTCGGCGCTCTGAAATGCTACAAGCGCCTCGCATCAGCGTTCCGCCCCGAAAAATGCCCACCCTGAGGTCCACGTGAACAAGAAAGCGTTGCTCGTCGCTGTCCTCGTCGCCATCGCCGGCGCGGGCTTGGGCCACCTGTACCTGACTCGCCTGGAAGCAGAGGTGACCGGGGGTGAACGCATCTCCGTGTTGATCGCCGCCAAGGATCTGAAGCCGGGCACGATCCTGACCGAGAGCTTGCTCGGCGTCCGCCCCATCCCGCAGGCGTATGTGGGCCGCCGCAACATCAACGCCAAGGAGGCCAAGGCGGTGGTGGGCATTCGCGTAAACAACCTGATCTACGCGAACGAGCCAGTGCTGTGGAGCGACGTCGCCTCGCTGGCGGAGCCCGGCCGAGACCTGTCGAGCGGCATCCAGGACGGCAAGCGCGCCCTCGCACTGGCGCAGGCCACGACGTTTGACGGGCTGCTGCGGCCCGGTGATCGAGTCGACATCCTGTTCACGCCGGCCAGCGGCGAGGAGACCTCGATGTTGCTGCAGAACATCCTGGTGCTCTCGGTGGGCGGGCAGCTCAGCCAGGACGATGCGGTGCGCACCAATGCGCGCTCCGTGTCCATCAGCGTCTCCGTGGAAGAGGGCCAGCTCGTCACACAGGCGGAGCGCCAGGGCACGTTGCGCCTGGTGCTGCGCAACCCGGAGGACATCGAGCTGCTCGAGGGAGTAGCCAAGGCCCTGCGCGGCGACATCATCCAGCAGGCGGCCGCCGCGCAGCGCAGAGCCACGGCGCCGGCCAAGCCCGCCGCAAAGGAAATCGAACATGTTCGTTGATGTCGCGCGGCGGCCTCGCTGCGCTCGGGCGCTGCAGAGCAGCGGCGTCGCTGCCCTGCTGGCGGCAATGGTCTTGGGCTCGTCCAGCTCCCCTGCCCAGGCGCAGAGCCGCGCGGACCGCATGGAGCGGGCAGAGCGTAATGATCGCGCAGATCGTAACGATCGGGGCTCCAGCTCTGGGCTGCCTGCTGGCGACACGCTGCGCCTGGAGGTCGGCTCTCAGCAGGTGCTGTCCGCTGACAACGTGCGCTCCTACTCGGAGGGCGTACAGGGCGTGGTCGACGTGCGGCTCACGGGTGACGCCAAGAGCTTCGTGATCGTCGCGCTGCGGCCGGGGCAGACCACGCTGCTGTTCATCATGATGGATGGCAGCGAACGGATGTATCGCATCACCGTCTTTGATCCGAACGCGCCCAAGGCCAGTGAAAAGCCGGTGGGGCCGCCGCGCGAGCAGGTACTCACCCGGGACAACATCCGTCTCGACTTCTACTTCGTCCAGTTCGACAAATCATACAGCCACCAGCTGGGCGTCGACTGGGCCACCCGCTACGGCGGCGGCTCGCTGAGCGTGTTCTACAACCTGCAGTCCAACGCCTTCGAGAACGCGACGGCGACGATCCAGGATCAAGCGCTGCCCGCGCTCGACCTCGCGCAGGCCACGGGCTGGGCCAAGCTGCAGCGCCACGCCACCCTGATCACCGCCAACGGCACCAAGGCCGAGTTCAAGGGCGGGGGCGAGATCAACATTCCGGTGCAGGGCTCGCTGAGCACCGGCATTCATCGCATCGAGTTCGGCTCCACCATCGGCGTGCAGCCGCGCTACGACAGCGAGAGCGGCCGGCTGGAGCTGGAGATCCACGCCGATGTGTCTGACCTCGCCGATGATCGCGGCACGGGCACGCCAGGGCGGCTCACCTCCACCCTGGACACGCTGGTGAACCTGGAGCTCGGGCAGTCGCTGATGCTGGCGGGGCTGACCGCCAAGAGCCAGAGCCGCAGCCACGCGGGCCTACCGGTGCTGAGTCAGATCCCGATCCTGGGCGCGCTGTTCGGCACCCACGCCGAGGTGGCTCAGGAGACGGAAGACGTGGTGTTCATCGTGCCCAGCGTGCTCGACGCCGTGAGCCTCGACGCGCGCGGGCGCATCCGCGAGGCGCTGGACGCCTACGATGACTACACCGGCGATCTGAGCAAGAACCACCTGCGCACGCCGGGCGAGGTGCCGGATCCCAAGCGGAGCGGGCCTCGCTCCGGCTCCTCTGCGCTGGAGCCTGGAGGCAGGTAAACGTGCGGCCGCTCGTCCTCCAGATCGACGACGGGCAGGGCGAACGACGCCAGGTCGCGGTCGAAGCCAGCGAGCAGCCCATCTGGCTGGGACGAGACGCCAGCTGTCAGGTGGTGCTGCCCGCGCCGCAGGTGTCGCGACGGCACATCTCGCTGCGCCTGAGCGGCCGTCATCTGCAGGTCGAGGATCACTCCGCCAACGGCACGCGCGTGGATGATAGCGTGCTGCGCGGCGAGGCACGGCGCCTGCACCCGGGCCGCTGCGTGATGCGCCTGGGGCCGTACACGGTGGCGTTCGAGGTGCCGGACAGCGGTCAGCCCGGCGTACGCGGCAGCGGTCAGCCCGGCGCGCTACGCGGCAGCGATCAGCCTGGCGCGCAGCGCGGCAGCGATCAGCCTGGCGCGCAGCGCGGCAGCGATCAGCCCGGCGCGCAGCGCGCCAATGGCCAGCCCGCGCGCAGGGAGACGCCGGTGGCGCGAGCGCCAGCTGGCGCCGCGACCCCTGCTGCCGCGCAGCGCCCGCGCCCGCCCACTGTGGAGGCCTCCCCCGCGCAGCGGCGCGAGATCCACAAGCAGCTGCTCGACAATCTCGAGCTGGCCCGGTTGGACCGCAAGGCCGTCGAAGACGAGAGCATGCGGCGGCGGGTCATCGAGGCGCTGCGCCGCATCATCGCCGACTCGGGGGACCACCTGCCGCGCGGCGTGGACACCGAGCGCCTCACCCAGGAGCTGACAGACGAGGCGCTCGGCCTGGGTCCGCTGGAGAGCTTGCTGGCCGACCCCAACATCAGCGAGATCATGGTGGTCGAGCCGCAGACCATCTATGCCGAAATCAAGGGCAAGCTGGAGCTGACGGCGGCGCGCTTCACGGACAGCGAGGCCGTGCGCGCTGCCATCGAGCGCATCGTGACCCCGCTCGGCCGCCGCATCGACGAGTCCAACCCGCTGGTGGACGCGCGCCTGAAGGACGGCTCGCGCGTGAACGCCATCATCCCACCGCTGGCGCTCAAGGGGCCGTGCATCACCATCCGCAAGTTCGCCAAGAAGCCGCTGCAGGTCGAGGACCTGATCCGTTTTGGCTCGCTCAACGAGCGGATGGCGCGCTTCCTCACCCGCGCCGTCAAGATCCGCAAGAATATCGTGATCTCCGGCGGCACCGGCAGCGGCAAGACCACGCTCTTGAACGTGCTGTCCGGGGCCATCCCCGCGGATGAGCGAGTGGTGACCATCGAGGACGCCGCCGAGCTGCAGCTGGCTCAGCCGCACGTGGTCTCGCTGGAGGCGCGCCCCGCCAACCTGGAGGGCAAGGGCGCGTACACCATCCGCGATCTGGTGAAGAACGCGCTGCGCATGCGTCCGGATCGCATCGTGGTGGGCGAGTGCCGGGGCAGCGAGGCCATCGACATGCTGCAGGCGATGAACACGGGGCACGAGGGCTCGATGACCACCACGCACGCCAACAGCCCGCGCGAGGCCATCAACCGCATCGAGACGCTGTGCCTGATGGCGGGTGTGGATCTGCCGGTGCGCGCCATCCGCTCGCAGATCGCCAGTAGCGTGCATCTGATCGTGCAGCAGAGCCGGCTCTCGGACGGCTCGCGCCGGGTGACGGCCGTGTCCGAGGTGGCAGGCATCGATGACGACGGCGAGGTGGAGCTCAACGAGATCTACTCGTTCGTGCGGCTCTCCACCAGCGAAGGGGGCAAGATCGCGGGGGAGTTTCGCGCCAGCGGCTACCTGCCCTCGTTCGTGGACGAGCTGATCACCAGCAACGTCGCACCCGACGGAGACTTCGTATGACGCTGACCCCGGACACCTTCTGGCTGGGCCGCATCGCCTGCTCGCTGTTCGTGCTGCTGCTCGCCTTCTTGCTGGGCACCGAGCTGGCCTCCGAGCGCGCACCGCTGCGCAGCCGCTGGGCGCGCTATCACGCCTTCTGGCACCAGGAGCTGACCCGCCTGCACGCGCCCTGGTCGGCGCGCAGGGTGCTGAGCATTCACCTGGTGGCTGCCGCGGCTTGCCTGGGCCTGCTGCTTCTCGGCGAGTGGCCGTACGCGCTGGTCTGCCTGGTGCTGGTGTTCAGCCCCAACCTGTGGCTGGCCCGCGCGCGCCGGCGCCGCAGCGAGCGCCTGGAGGAACAGCTCGACGGCTGGCTCACGGCGCTGACCAACGCCCTGCAGGCGAACCCGTCGCTGGGCGACGCCATCGCCTCCACCGTGGCGTTGATGGATCCACCGATGCGTGACGAGGTGGATCTGATCATGAAGGAGAACGCGCTGGGCATGCCGCTGGACGATGCGCTGGAGCGCGCCGCCGTACGCAGCCAGAACCGCGTCTTCCGCTCGGCCATGACCACGCTGCGGATTGCGCGCAACACGGGCGGCAACCTGCCGCAGACGCTCCGGACGGCAGCGGAGACGCTGCGCGAGATGGCACGGCTGGAGGGCGTGGTACGCAGCAAGACCGCAGACGGCCGCGCCCAGTCCTTCACGATCGCGCTCTTGCCGGCGCCGTTCTATTTCGGCATCGAGCAGATGATGCCCAACTACTTCGAGCCGATGCGCCACTCCACCGCAGGGCAGCTGACGTTCGCTGCGGTGGGCGTGCTGTGGCTGGGCGCTGCGCTGCTCGCGCACCGAATTTTGGCCGTCGACATCTGACGAGGCGCCATGATGACCCTGAGCCTGTTTCAAGTCGCCGCGCTCGCGTTGCTCGGCCTGTTCGCTGGCATCCTGGCCTACCAGCTGGCGTCGGTGCCCATGCATCCCTCGCCGCGCCTGGGTCACCTGGGGGTGCAGCGCCGCCGAGCGCTCGAGCGCTATCCTTCTCTGCGCATGTTCGAGCCCGCCATCCGCCAGGTCGCCGCCTGGGTGGGCGAGATCAGGCGCATCAACCTGCTCGGGCTGGGCGGTCCGCTGCGCAGGCTGAGGGATCGCCAGGTGGAGCGGCTGACCCAGGCGGGCCACTTCCTGGGTTTCACCCCGGACGACTACGTGGCCCTCTCGGTGCTGTGTGGGCTCGGCGGCATCACGCTGGCCCTGCTGATGCACCTGCTCGAGGTGTCGGAGCCGCTCATCACCCTGGGCCTCTCGGTCGCCGGCTTCTTCATTCCGTACGCGCTGGTCA
>JAICQL010000285.1 GCA_025937895.1 Polyangiaceae bacterium
ATCCAGCCTGGCCACTGTGCGCGCAAACAGCTGCGAGGTCTGCACCAGCTCGAACGCCATCAGCCACGCTGGCGGCTTCTTGGCGAGGCCGGAGCTCGGATGGATCACGAAGCGCGTCTGCCGCGCGCCCATGTAGTTGCGCTGCTCGGGGTTGTACTGCCCGATACGTGAGAGCAGCCCGCTGGCAAGCGCGCGATGAAGCGCATCATCGTCCACGGCGGCCTGCCCGCCCGCGCTGCCCTTCGCCTGCTGCGGCGCTTCGCCCTGCACGCCCCTTGCGCCTTCCCCGCCCTCTGCACGCTCTTTTCCACCACCGCGCCGCCGCCTGGGCCGCCGCTGCCCCTGACGCACGGCGCTCAGCTCGCGCACTGTATCCTCCAGCTGCGCGTGCACCTCGCCCCACTCACGCACCCGCAGGAACGACAGGAAGTTCTCCCTGCACGTGCGGCGCAGCTGCGAGCTGCCGCGCGCGCGCGCCGCCCGCACGAACTCCCACAGCCGCAGCAGACCGGCAAAATCCGAGCGCTCGTCGCGAAAGCGCCGGTGCAGCTCGTCCGCCTTGTGCTCCTGCCCGCGCGGGCGCTCGCGCGGATCCTGAATGCCCAGCGCCGCCGCCAGCACCAGCACCTGCGGCAAGCAGCCCCGCTCGCTGCCCGCCAGGATCATGCGCGCCACCCGCGGATCGACGGGAAAGAGCGCCAGCTCACGCCCGAGCGCCGTGAGCTCGCGCTCGTCGTCCAGCGCGCCCAGCTCCTCCAGCACCCGGTAGCCCTCCGCGACCGCGCGCCCCTGCGGCTTGTCCAGGAAGGGAAAGTCCTCCACCGCGCCCAGCCCCAGCGACTTCATGCGCAGGATCACCCCCGCCAGCCCCGTGCGCAGGATCTCCGGATCGGTGAACGCCGGCCGGGTGACGAAGCCAGCCTCGTCATACAGCCGCACGCAGATGCCCTCCCGCACGCGCCCGCAGCGCCCCTTGCGCTGATCGGCGCTGGCCTGCGAGATCGCCTCGATCTGCAGCCGGGTGACCCCGGTGCCCGGATCATGGCGCGAGAGCCGCGCGAGCCCGCTGTCCACCACGTACACGATGCCCGGGATGGTCAGCGACGTCTCGGCCACGTTCGTGGCCAGGATCACCTTGCGGCCCGGCACGCGCGCGAACACCCGGTTCTGGTCCGCAGCGGACAGCCGCGCATACAGCGGCTGGATCGTGGTGTGCCGCAGCTGCCGCCCGAGCAGCGCCTGCTCGGTCTCCCGGATCTCGCGCTCGCCCGGCAAGAAAGCCAAAATATCGCCGTGCGGATCCAGTGACGTCACGTTCTCGACCGCGTTCGCCACCGCCTCCGGCAGATCGAGCTCCGGATCCGGCGGCTCGTACAGCACGTCCACCGGATACGTACGCCCCTCCACCTCGATCACCGGCGCGCCACCGAAGAACTGCGCGAAGCGCCCCGTCTCGATCGTGGCCGAGCTGATGATCAGCTTCAGCTCTCGACGGCGCGGCAAGATGCGCTTCAGCCAGCCCAGCAAGAAATCGATCGTCAAGCTGCGCTCGTGCGCCTCGTCGATGATCAACGTATCGTAGCGCCGCAGCAGCGGATCCCCGCTGATCTCCGCCAGCAAGATGCCGTCCGTCAGAAACTTCAGCCGCGTGCTCGGACCGCTGCGATCCTCGAAGCGGATCTGATAACCCACGAGGCTGCCCAGCGGACAGGCCAGCTCACTTGCCACCCGCGCCGCCACGCTCGTCGCCGCGATGCGCCGCGGCTGCGTCACCCCGATCAGCTTGCCCTGCCCCCGCCCCAGCTCCAGCGCCACCTTCGGCAGCTGCGTCGTCTTGCCGGAGCCCGTGGCCCCCGCCACAATCACGACCTGGTGCTCGGCCACCGCCGCCCGCAGGTCCCCCACCCGCGCCGTGATCGGCAACTCCGGCGGATAAACGATGCGCGGCACCGGCCCCGCCCCCTCCGGAGCAGCCGGCTCCGCGCCAGAGCCAGAAACATCAGCCATCAAAGCGCGCTGATGTAGCCCGAATCCATCGCGAGCGCAGCGATTCCGCCCCCACCTTGCCGGCCATCACCCCTGCGAGCCGCCCGACCCAGCCCCGGCATGGTGCAGGAGGGGGCTCGGCACCGGCGGCGAGGTTCAGCGGATGCGCGGCACGTCCGCTGACGCCGGGGGGCACTCGGTACCGGTGGTCTGGATCGCGGCGTCGTAGCCGACGGAGAGGAAGCCGGCGGCGTTGATGTTCTTGCCGAAGAGCGAGCCGTAGATCTGGCCGAAGCCGCCGACCAGGATGTTGGCGGTGGGCGCGTACAGGTTGCCGACGAATGCGCCGTAGCCGGCGACCGCGACGTCGCCGGTGCCGCCCACGTATACGCGGGTGGCGGAGGGACGCTCGCGATCGCCGAAGCGCGCGGCGCCGGTGATCACCAGGTTGTCGCGCACGAAGACGTCGAGCTCGGCATCGGGCTCGAGCTCCACCCTGAAGGCGCCGGTGGCGAGCAGATCGTCGCCGATGAACAGCGCCGTCTTGCCGGTGACCCTCAGCTCCACCCCGCCGATGCCAGCGATCTGGTCGACGTAGTAGCGCCCGCCGGGCAGCGTGATCTGCGCGCCGATGCCGGCCACGACGTTCAGCTCGGCAGGATCCAGGCCGATGCTGGCGTTGTCGTTCTGCTGCCGCGCTTCGTCCACCAGCGCCGCCACGTCGATGAGCTCGCCGCTGCCGCACGCGCACGGCGGCTCAATGGCCACGTCCTGCGTGTGGCGGGTGCCGCCCACGTCCACCAGCGCGATACCGCGGAAGCCGGCGCCACCATCGGCGTACAGGTCGCGCGTGATCGCGACTCGACCAAAGGCACGCAGCTCATTGCCGAGCCAGGCGTCACGCCCCACGTCCACCACGCCCGCCACGTCGGCGGCCGGCTGCAGCAGCAGATCTTGCCCGGCCGAGAGCAGGCCGCCAAACAGCACGTCGCGCGTACCCGCCACCGTGAAGCTGCCGCCCACGTTGGCGTAGCCCGCGGTGCTGTAGTCGCGGTTGATCCCCACGCTGGCCAGCAGATCACCCGCCGCGTCGTCCTCCCGGTGGCTGCGCGTGCGCAGATAACCCGCAACATTGGTGTCTTCACAGCTGCACAGCGCGGAGGCGAACGTCTCCTCTGCCACCTGGCCCGAGCATGCGCCGCCGACCAGCGGATCGTCGGCGACGAGCCCCGTGTCTTCAGCGCCTGGCGCGCTGGGCCCCTGCGCCGCAGGACCACCGGGATCGCTCGGCTCGCTCAGCGAGTCAGAGTCCGCGCTACCACAGCCAACGACCAGGACCGCACAGCACCCCAGAGCCAGAGAAGTTCCCATGCGCGGGGAGGATAGCGGAAAACGCGCTCCGCGCGCAGCCCCTGCATCACCTTCGCGACGGGCCAAAGTGCGTCGATTCGCGACAAATGCGCGCCTTGCTGCGATGATCGCCTGCTCTTTGCCGCTGGCTGCTGAAATGTGCAGCGCGCTCCGGAGCTTGCGACTGTGCCGAAAGGTACCCGCTGTTTCCGCCAGGTGTGCCAGCAATGTGCTAGGGCTGCGCCGCCGCATGTCCGAGCCTCTCCCTCCACTGTATCGCGCCAAGTTCGTGGTGTTGCTGCTGGTGCAGTTCGTGTTCGGGCTCGGCTTCTCCAGCTTCTTGCTCTTGCCCAAGTACCTGACGGTGGCCCACGCGGCGGACGCCAGCACGATCGGGCGGGTGGGCGCCACGGGCCCGATCGTGGCCGTGCTCGCGCTGCCCTTGATCGCGCCGTACATCGACCGCGTGCGCCGCCAGTATCTGCTGGCGTTCAGCGCGGCCGCGATGTTCGCCGCCGCGCTCGGCTTCGCTTACCTGCGCGAGCTGGAGCCGAGCGTCTACCTGCTGCGCGCCCTGCAGGGTGCGGCGTTCACCACGTTCATGTCCACCACGTCCACCCTGGTGGTGGAGCTGGCACCGCCCGCGCGCCTGGGCCAGGCGCTGGGGCTGCAAGGTGCCGCGAACCTCGTCACCAACGCGATCGGGCCGGCGCTCGCCGAGCCCCTGGCTCACAGCTGGGGCTGGCAACCGGTGTTTCTGCTCTCCGCGCTGTGTTCGCTGCTGGCCGCCGCCGGCGTGTGGACGCTGGCGGAGCCACCGCGCGCGCAGCGGGCCCGCAGCCGCCAGCGCGAGATGTTCGATGCCCGCTCGCTGCCTTTCTTCTACGCCTCCAGCGTGGTCGGCGTGGGCTTTGGCACGGTGGTCACCTTCTATCAGCCGCTGGCGCTGGAGCTCGGCGCTGTCGAGGTGGGCGGACTGTTCATCGGCTACACCATCACTGCGGTGCTGGTACGGGTGGGCTTCGGCGCATGGCTGGATCGGGTCCAGCGGCGCTCGCTGGCGCTGGTCTCCGCTGCGCTGTATTCGCTGGTGGTGCTGGGCACAGCGGGGCTGCAGCCCAGCTGGCTCATGCCGCTCGGGCTCGTGCTGGGCCTGGCGCACGGCACCTTGTTCCCGGTGCTGAGCGCGCTGGTGGTGGAGGGCTCGCAGCCGGAGCTGCGCGGCGCGCGCCTCGCGTATTTCAATGGCTCCTTCAACGTGGGCATGGTCGCCAGCACCCTGGGCTTCGGCGCGCTCGCCAGCGTGATCGGCTATCGCTGGATCTTCGTGGTGGCGGGCGCGCTCTCGCTCTCGGCGCTGCCGTTCCTCGCGCGCACCCGCCCGGCGGCGCTGCAGAGCTGAGTCAGGGCTGGCTGAGCTCGAGCTGCACGCCGTTCCAGCGCAGCCCCGAGCTCTGCTCGGCGCGCGCCTGCAGGCTCTCGCCGGGCTCATACAGGCGGCTCAGCTGCCACAGGCGCACGCTGCCGTCGTCGCCGCCCGAAGCCAGAAAGGAGCCGTCCGGCGCGAAGCGTACGCTGCGGACCGCGCCGCGATGGTGCAGCAGGCGCGCCAGCGGCTCGCCCCGCGCCACATCCCACAGCTGCACCAGCCCGTCTTCACCGCCGCTCGCCAGCAGCTTGCCATCGGGGCTGAAGCTCACGGTGAGCGCGCGGCCCTGGTGCGCCGGCTTGCTCCAGCGCGCTTGCAGCGTCGCCAGCGACCACAGGCAGATGCTACCGTCCGCGCTGGCGCTGGCCAGCTCATCGCCAGCAGCGGCGCGATCCAGATCCATGATCCAGTCGCGATGGGCGGGCAGCACCTGCTGGCGGCTGCCCTGCGCGCTCCACAGCTCCAGCGTGCCCTCGCGCGTGCCCAGCAGCACGCGCCCGCGGCGCGCATCCCAGAGCGCGTCGCTCAGCGGCGCCGCGGCGGCGAAGCGCTGCAGCTCTCTGCCCGTCGCCACGTCCCAGAGCACCGCCCTGCCCTCGGCGTCGCTCGACAGCAGCCGCTGGCCGTCGCTCGAGAACTCGATGGAGCGCAGCTGAGCTCCGCCCGTCGCCAGCACGTGCTCGGGCAGCGCCGTCTCCAGGTTCCAGAGCGCCAGCAGACCCGTGGAGCTGCCCAGTGCCAGCCGCTGGCTGCCCGCGTGCACCGCCAGTGCACGCACCTGCCCCTCCTTCACCGGCAAGCGCGTCTTGCAGCGCTCCTCGGCGATCTGCCACAGGCACACGCCCTCCTGCGCCAGTCCCGCCGTGGCCAGCAGCTCATTGCTCACGAAGGCCTGGCTCAGCACGTTGGCCTTTTGCGAGAGCTCGGGCGGCAAGCGCGGCGGCTGCAGGCGAAAGCGCCGCAGCCCGGAAGGCGAGACGGTGACGAGCTGATCCCGCCCGGCAAAGCTCGCCAGCAGCACCGGCCCCGAGTGACCGCGATGGCGCTCGGGCTGCTGCGGGTGTCGCGTATCGAGCAAGCCCAGCATGCGATCGTCGCTGCCAAAGACCAGCAGGCTGCCGTCGGCAGACCAGCCCAGCGACTGGACGTTGCCCAGCTCCCGGCGCGGCGGCATCAGCCGGCGCCCGCTGCTGGCGCTCCACAGGGACAGGCTGCGATCCGAGCCGGCGCTGGCGATCCAGTCCCCGCGGCGCGAATACGCGAGCGCGGTGATGGTGCCTCGGTGGCCCTCGAAGCCGAGCTGCGCGCCGCTCTCGGGCTGCCATGCCAAGAGCGCGCCCAGCCGCCCGCCGAGCAACACCGTCCCGCCGCTGGGCGCAAAGGCGCTCGCCGTCACCGGCTCGCTCAGCTGCACGCGCGCCAGCGACTTGCCCGACGCCGTCTCCCACAGCTGCACCCAGCCCGTGTCGGACGTGGTCAGAAAGCGGCTGCCGTCCTCCGAGAGCGTGAGCGAGGCCGGCACGGACTCTGCGCGAAAGCGCTGGCGCAGCAGCTGGCTCTCGGGGTCATACGCGAGAAATTGCCCGTCGGGAAAGGCCGCCAGCAAGGTGCCGGCGTCGGCGGAGAGCGCGAGGCGCGCGGGCGCATCGGGCACGACCCAGCGGGTGCGCCCGCTGCCGGCAAGCCAGGCGTGCAGCTCACGGCCCTGCGCACACACCACGTCGCCGCGCCCGCTCGCCGCCAGCAAGGTGCAGCCGGCGAACGCTGCGTCCTGCTCCAGCGGCTGCACGCCGTGCACGTTGGTGAGCCCCACGATGCTGCCGCGCGCGTCAGGGCGCTCGCCCGAGCTCAACGCGCGCGCCGCGTACAGCTCCGCGCCGAGCACGTCGCCTTCGGCGCCCGCGTTCAGCGCGCGCTCGGTGAACACCTCGGCCAGGCTCTGGCGCGCCGCGTGCTCTTTCTCCAGCGCGTTGCGCTCGGCCAGCAGCGCGCGGTCACGCGCGGTGAGGATGCGCCGCTGCAGCTCGGTGGCCACGACGATCAGAGCCAGGAGCGCCACCAGCCCCACGATCGCCGCCGCGCGATGCCGGCGATAGAAGCGCCGGAACAGCTCCAGCGCGCTGTATTCGTACGCCATCACGCGCGCGCCCGACATGAACGCCGTCACGTCTGCGGCCAGCTCGCGCACCGAGGGATAGCGCCGCGCCTTGTCCAGCTGCAGCGCGCGCTCCACCACCGCGCACAGCTCGGAAGGCGCCCGTGGCTCCAGCTGCTGCGCGGGCGCGCATTTGCCCTGCGTGACCAGCGCCACCACCTCCTCCGTGGTCTTGCCCAGAAACGGTGGCCGCCCGCACAGCAGCATGTACAGCACCACCCCCAGCGACCACACGTCGCTCGACTCGTCGATGGCGTCCACCTCTCCGCGCGCCTGCTCCGGGCTCATGAACAGCGGCGTACCGACCAGATCGCCCTGGGACGTCTCGCCCAGCACCGCCACCCCGCGCGGCTGGCGCGCGCCCGGCATGTCCGGCTCGCCCTGGATCTTGGCGATGCCCCAGTCGAGCACGATGGTCTCGCCGAACTCCCCGATCATCACGTTGTCCGGCTTGATGTCGCGGTGCACCACCCCGCGGCTGTGCGCGTAGGCGATGGCGTTGCACAGGCCCGCGAAGTGGCTGAGCAAGGCCAGCCGCTCCACCAGGGTGCGCGCACGCTCCAGCGCCGCGCTCAAGGTCTCGCCGCGCACCATCTGCATCGTGTAGTAGAGCCGGCCGTCGGCGCGCCGCCCCAGCTCGTACACGGGCACGATGTTCGGGTGCTCGAGCTGCCCGGTGATGCGCGCCTCCGCCAGGAAGCGCGTCATCAGCTCCGGGTCGATGGCGGCGCCGTCTTGCAGCAGCTCCTTGATCGCCACCTCGCGCCCCAGGTGCTGATCCATCGCCAGCAACACGCGACCGATGCCGCCGCGCCCCAGCTCCGCCCCGCGCTCGCCATCCGGCGAGAGGTACACATAGCGGCCCGGCTCCTCGCTACCCACCTGCATCAAGTCGAGCAGCGCCGGCCCCGGTGCGGGCAGGAGCGGCTGCGGCGCCGCCGAGTGCACGAGGGTGGCCGTGCCCGGCGCCGCCTTGATCCGCGTGGCCTCCAGCGCCGGCCCCGCGCGCCCGCTCACCCGCCGCGGCTCCGACCTCTCGTGCAGCTCCACCTGCAGCTTGCGCTGCGCGGACACCACCTCATCGAGCCAGGCCGGCACTGCAGCCCGCGCGGGCCCGTTCGAGCGCTCCCCGGCCATGCTGGTGCAACGACGCGGCGGCGGTGCGGATTTAGGCGCCGGCGTGGGACGAGCGGGGTGCGCTGGAGCCAGCGCCTGCAGCAACTGACTCCTAATGCAACACTCGCGCCTATCTGCTCAGGACCACGTGCGTGGCCCGCTCGGAGCAGACGCGCTCGCTGCATTTGTAGCCGAGCGCCGCCAGATCGAGGCCAGCAAACAGGTTCTCGCCGCTGCCCAGCACTGCGCTGCCGACGGCCAGGTGCACGTCATCGATCAGCCCGGCGGAGAGGTACTGCCGCACGGTGGCCACGCCCCCGCCGATGCGGATGTCCTTGCCCCCCGCCGCCTCTCGGGCCCGGCGCAGCGCGGCCTCGATGCCGTCCGTGACGAAGTGGAACGTCGTTCCCCCCTTCATCGTGAGCGGCGCCCGCGCATGGTGGGTCAGCACGAACACCGGCACGTGATACGGCGGGTTCTCGCCCCACCAGCCCTTCCAGCTGTCGTCCGCCCACGGGCCCCGGATCGGCCCGAACATGTTGCGCCCCATGATCCACGCGCCAACGTTCTCGAACGCTCGCGCCGCGAACACGTCATCCACGTCCTCTCGCCCGGCCCCCTCACCGCCCAGCGCCGCAACCATGTCGGGATGCATGCGCCGGAACGTTTTGGTGTCGAGCACCCACTCATGCAGCGCCATGCCACCGACCCCCATCGGGTTCTCCAGCGTCTGCTCCGGCCCGGCGCCGTAGCCATCGAGAGAAATTGCAAAGCCATTCACGCGAACTTTTGACATGGTCGAGCTCCTCTGAGCGGGATGAGCCAGTCGTCCCTGCGACGACCGTCGCTGATGAGTCGAA
>JAICQL010000080.1 GCA_025937895.1 Polyangiaceae bacterium
CGCTCGGCGGGCTCGCGCGGTCAGAGCGCGCGCCTGCCAACGCTGCCGAGCGCATGCGGGCCGCCCAGGCGCCAGCGGAGCCCAGCGCTGGAGCCCCGCTCGCCGCCGCACCGGCAAAGCGGCGCGCTGCGCAAGCCCCCGGTGCGCCGGCGAGCAAGGCCGCGCCGGCGAGCAAGGCCGCGCGGGCGAGCAAGGCCGCGCCGTCCGACGGCCTGCTGGCAGAGCGCGAGGGCGGCGCTCTCGATGAGGTGGAGAGCAAGGGCGGCGGGTCCGCTGCCAGCGGAGCGCGCCCGGCGCCGCCGGCAACGGACCTGGGCGCCAGCGATCCGCGCATCGAGCAGCAGCGGCAAGCCCGGCGCAGTCAGCTGCTGGCCAGGCTCGCTGGCACCCCCGCTCCCGACGCTTATCGCGAGGCCGATCGCGCGCGCTCGCGCAGCGAGCTGCAGCGGGCGAGCCAGCAGCTCGCTGCGCTCAGCTCCGCTGGGCTGGGCGGCACCAGCAGCGCCGCAGAGGCGGAGCAACTGCGCCCGGACGTGTATTGCCGGCTGGCGGAGCTGGCGCTGCGCATGGCCCAGCCGCGCGCTGCGCTCGACTGGGTGGGCCAGGGCCTGGCGCTGGGCACGGCGCCCAGCGCGTTCGTGGCCTGTCTGTATCAGCAGCAGGGCCGCGCGCGCCAGGCGCTGGGCGATCGCGACGGCGCCGCACAGAGCTACATGAACGCGCTCCGGGTGAACGAGCGGCTCCTGGACGAGAGCCTGGAGGGGCCATGAAACGGCACCGTTCTTCCGATGGCGCACGTTCGGGCGTGCACGCGCCCCCGAGCGTGCCACGGCAGCTGGCTGCGCTGGCATTGTTGCTGGCGGCGCTGATGGCGAGCTGCAGCCGTGAGCCGGCGCGCGAGCCACCGCCCGCCAGCCCACCACCAGCGCCCGAGAGCGCTCCTGCGGAGAAGCCGGAAGCGGACGATGGTGCTCCCGCCGCCGAGGAGCAGCAGCCTGCACCTGCCGAAGCCCCCGCGGTGGCGCCGGCCCCGCCCGCCTCCACCCGCCCGCCTGCTGCCCCGGCTCCTCGCGCGCCGGCACGCTCCAAGGCAAAGGCCCATCGCATCGACGAGGGCGTGCCAGAGCGCGACCGCGATGGCGCGTTGCTGCGCGAGCGCCTGCAAGAGGCGCTGCGGCAGGCCACACCGGATTGCCCCACGGCCCGCAGCCGCAAGCAAGCCATCTGCGAGCTGGCCCAGCAGATCTGCCAGATGAGCGAGCGCGATCCGGAGATCGCGTCCGTGGAGGCCTACTGCGCCGAGGCCAGGCAGCGCTGCAGCGAGGCCGAGCAGCGCATCGGCTTGCGCTGCAAGTGAGCGCTGCGCTCAGAGCCCGGCGCCGGCGGCACGGCGCGCGGGGAAATCTGCGCAATCGAGCAGGGTGAGCGCCTCGGCATGGCAGGGGATGTCCTCCGGCTCGCGCGGGTCGGGCTCACCGGGGCGCACGCAGTCGACAGGCGACGCCAGGCGGCACTCGTACAGCGCGATGGCGGGCTGGGAGCAGCCGGGCGTGTTGAACAGGCACTCGAACTCGCAGTCACGCCGCGGCCGCCCGCACTCCTGCGCCTGGCGCAGACAGCTGGCCACGCAGCTACCCGCCTCGCGCGAGCCGCACGCCGCCAGCTCCACCCGCTCGCGCACACAGATGGGGCCCGGCCGGCTGCGCTCCCGCACGCACAGAAACTCCTCCGCCGGTGCTTGCAGGTAACACTCGCTCAAGCTGAGCCACTGCGCTTCACAGCGCGGCCGCACGAAGCGAAGGTCATCCTCGCAATTGGAGACACAGCGCTCCGGATAGTCTTCCTCGCAGCCGGCGCGCTGCGTGGCCAGGCACCAGTCGTCGCAGGGCGTGGGCGCGAGCGGATAGTCGGGCTGGCAGTGAGCCAGCAACACGGCGCTCAGCGTGCACGGGACCGGCGCGCAGGCAATACGAAGCAGCGCACGCCAGCTCGGAGCTCGGGATTTGTCCATTTGCGCGCGCCGGGTTTACAGCATAGGGTGCCCGGGCGGCTCCGTCCAATGCCCGGTGGCTCTCCGATGCAGCAGCTACGCGCGGCGGGCAGCCCGCGCCACACGCGCCGCGTGCCTCTTGCCCGGCTTGCAGCGGCCCCGCTGCTCGCGCTGCAACTGCTGGCAACGAGCACGAGCAGCGCCCAGCCCGCGGGCACCGAGACGCAGCCAGACGCAACGGCCATCGCTGAACCACCACCGTCCGAGCTCCTCACGCCGCCGCGGCTGCTCTCGGATTCATCCGTCGCTTACCCGGAGGCAGCGAGCGGCGACGCGAAGGTGGAGCTGGAGCTGGTGATCGATCGGCACGGCGCGGTGCAGTCGGCGCAGGCGCGCAGCGGCGAGCCGCCCTTTGCAGACACGGCAGTGCGGGCCGCGCTGAGCTGGCGCTTCGAGCCGGCGCAGCGCGGCACGCAGCCGGTCGCGGCGCGCATCCGCTTCCTCGTGGAGTTCCGGCAGGAGCCGCTGCAACGACAGCCCGCGCCCGCGCCAGAGCAACCGGTTGCAAGCGCGCCGCCGCCGCCGATCGAGGTCACGGTGCGCGGCCGCCCGGCCCCCGCCTCCCGGACCATCTCGCGTGCCTTTGCGCAGCAGCTGCCGGGCGCCTTCGGCAACCCGTTCGCCGCGCTGGAGGCGGCGCCGGGCGTCACCCCTACCCTGTCCGGCGCACCCTACTTCTACGTGCGCGGCTCGCCGCCGAGTAACCTTGGCTACCTGCTCGATGACCTGCGCCTGCCGGCGCTGTTTCATGTGCTGGCGGGCCCCTCGGTGGTGCACCCGGCGCTGGTCGAGAGCGTCGAGTTCTTCCCCGGTCCATATCCGGCGCGCTACGGCCGCTTCGCGGGCGGCATCGCCGCGGGCCAGCTGCGCCGGCCGCGGCACGAGCTGCACGGGGAAGCCAGCGTGCGCGCCTTCGACGCCTCGGGCCTGATCGAGCTGCCACTGAGCGCGGACACCAGCCTCACCCTGGGCGGCCGCGTGTCGTACGCAAACCCCATCGCACACGTGTTCGCGCCCGAGATCGACGTGGACTACTGGGACTATCAGGCGCGGCTCAGTCACCGCCTCTCCGCAGCGGACGAGCTCAGCGTGTTTGCCTTCGGCTCGCACGACTCGCTGACCCGCGAGGACGACGACGAGGGTGGCGGCCGCGAGCGCGAGGTGCTGTTCGGCGCCGACTTCCACCGGCTGCAGCTGCAGTACCGCCGCCAGCTGCGAGCGGGCCGGGCGCGGGTGACCGCCGCCGCCGGCTGGGATCGCTCCGTGGCGTCCGAGGGCGACGTGCGCGTCACCGACACGCTGGGCCTGCTGCGCGCCGATCTGGAGCACGAGCTGGGCGCCAGCTGGCGTCTGCAGGCGGGCGCCGATGCCGGCAGCGATCGCTATACTCTGCGCCTCGGACAGCTCGAGGATCCAGGCGAGCGGGAGGACTTCGCGCGCCGCTATCCGGCGCGCACGGACGTCGTGGCGGGCGTGTACCTGGGCGCGCAGTGGCGCGGCCTGCCCGGCCTTGCCCTGAGCTTCGGCGGCCGCTTCGACGTGTTTCACTCGCGCGGCCAGACGGCGCTGGGGCCCGCCGCCAGCGTGATCGCCGAGCTCTCGCTCAGCCCGAGCCTTCGGCTGATCCACGGCCTGGGCATCGCGCATCAGCCACCCAGCGCCAGCGTGCCCCAGCCCGGCTCCAACCCCGCGCTCGGCGCCGGCTTGCAACACGCGCTGCAACACAGCGCGGGCATCGCGCTCGATCTGCCCTGGGCGCTGCAGCTGGAGGCCACCCTGTTCAACGTGGCGCTGTTCAACCTGAGCGATGGCATCGGCATCTCGCGCATCGACAATGGCGACGACAGCCTGGAGGAGGACTCACGCGCGACCGGCTACAGCCGCGGGCTGGAGCTCGGCCTGCGCCGCGCGCTGAGCGCGCGCCTGGGCGGCTACCTGAGCTACACGCTCGCCAGCTCGCGCCGCTCCGCGGGCCGCGCCGAGGGCCCTGCCCTGTTCGATCGCACCCACGTGCTCAGCGGCGCCCTCGCCTACCGCTGGGGTGGCGGCGTGCACACCGGCGTACGCGGCAGCTTCTACAGCGGGGTCCCCGCTGACGTGGCCTACCTGCGCGCCGCCCAGCGCCCGCCCCGCACGTCCCCGTATTATCGCCTCGACACCCGGGTCGAGAAGCGCTGGCCCCTGGGCGACAGCGGCGCCTACTGGGCGCTGGTGCTCGAGGTGTTGAACACTACCTTGCACAAAGAGCCGCTCAACATGAGCTGTAGCGCGTACGTGTGTCGCGAGGAGAGCGTCGGACCGCTCACCGTGCCGTCCGTCGGTCTGGAGGCGGTGTTTTAGCCCTGCTCGACGTTCTGGGCTCCTCGGCTCCCATCCCCCCTTGGCTCCTTGGCTCCTCGGCTCCCATCCTCACAAAGGCCCCAAAGCGACGCGAATCGACGCTCGACGTGTTACGCTAACGCATGCGCCCCGAGCTCACCGCCATCGCCGAGCAACTCATGCGTCTGGAGGTGTCGTCGCTCTCGCTCGACCATGTGGCGGAGGCGATCGGCACTTTGCTGGTCACGCCGGACGAGATTGGCGCGCTGTTCGATCTGCTGGAGGCGCAGGGCCGTCCGGTGGACGACGTGCAGGGGCCGCGCGCAGCGGAGCTGCTGGCGCAGGTGCTCAGCACGGCGCGGGTGCTGCGGGTGGAGCTGGGGCGCGCGCCGCAGCCGCGCGAGCTGGCGGAGCGCGCGGGGCTGTCCCTGGAGCTGGTGCGGCGCGGGCTGTGGTTTGCGCGCATCCTGCAGCGCTGAGGGTGCCGCGCCGAGGCACTGCATTCGATAGGCTGCGACCGCTCGGGGGCGGCGGCATCAATGGCCATCACCGTCCGACGCGCGAGGGGCGCGCAGGTGGCGGAAGGAGCGGTCATGGGACGTTTGCCTCTCACGCATTGCGACCTGGCAGTCCTGCGCGCGGCCGGGCAGCGCTCTCGAGCCATGGGGCCAGAGCCCTTGCCGCCGCGAGCTGCTCGGGGCCAGCCGGGCGCGCTCCGCCGGCTTGCGCGCAGGGTGTTGACATGGCTCGAGCAACCGGAAGCGGAGGCTCCGCCCTCGCGCCCGCTGCCGACCAATTTCTACACGGAGCTCTAATACACGGAGCGGTGAGCGACGCGCCCGCGGCCAGCGAAAAGCTGGCCGCGGGCTGCGCCACTCGGCTAGGGAGAGCGCACATGCCGAGCCAAACGCGCGATGTCAGTCCCGGTCCGCACCCGCGTCAGGTCAAGACAGCCTCGGGAGAGTTGCTGGACGTGCCCGCTGGCTGGAGCCTGCTGCCGCCGGGTGACGCGGCGCTGAGCCGGCGGGTGAAGAGTGAGGGGCCGTGCTGGTGCGTGAAGGAGAAGCACGGGCGCAAGCTGTTCTCGCGGGGCATCTGGGCGCCGGAGGAGCGCATCGCACGCATCCGGGCGGAGCTCTCGCGCGAGCGCGAGCAGCCGGGCTACCAGCGCAAGCTCGACCTCGGGCGGCAGCGGCGCGCGCAGGCCGAGCAGCTGTCTGCGGGTGACTTCGAGGCAGCGGTGTTGCGGTTTCTGAGCTTTGACGAGCGGTACCTGGAGCTGGCGCGGCGCATGGCGCGAGCCGTTGCTGCGCACGCGGTGCCCGTCGGCAGCGGCACGGTGGCGCGCACTCGCCGCATACCGATCGAGCAGCGCGCGGAGGCAGCGGCGATCGCCTGGATGCGGCACCAGACCACGGCGTACGACGACATGTCGATACCGCGGGTGAAGGGCATGCGGCGCGAGGTCCGGCGCATGCTGGCGCAGCGCTCGCGCGAGCTGCTGCGAGCGTATCGTGAGGGGCGGCAGCCGAGCGCGGCCGCCTGCCCGTTGCAGCGCGCGCTCGGCGCCAGCCAAGCATCAGCCAGCGGCTGAGAGGCGAGCCCCCCTGCCGCGCACCGGGCGTTTCACGGTTGGCGCCTGAGCACGCGCACTTCCGCTGGAGGTGTGCCGCTCAGGGCGCTAGAGAGCGAGCTCTATGGTGGAGCCAAGTGAGCGAGGGTACCTGCGCTATCCATGTCTGCGCGGGGAGCGCATCGTGTTCGTCTGTGAAGACGATCTGTGGTCGGTGAGCAGCGCAGGCGGTCGCGCCGAGCGCTTGACGGCGGGCGTGGCGGAAGCGGTGCGACCCTGCCTCTCGCCCGATGGCCGCACCCTGGCCTTCGTCGGCAGAGAAGAGGGCCCGCCCGAGATCTTCGTGATGCCCGCGAGCGGCGGGCGCTCGCGCCGGCTCACCTTTCAGGCGGCGGCCATCGCCTTCCTCGGCTTCTCGGATGACGGGCGCGAGCTCATGTACAACACGCATGCCGGGCGCCCCAACGCGCGCGACGGCTGGCTCAACGCGGTGCCGGTAGACGGCGGCGAGCCGCGGGAGCTGCCGCTCGGCCCCGTCAACAGCTTCAGCCAGGGCCCGGGTGGCGCGATGGTGCTCGGGCGCCACCCCGGGCGCGAGGCGTTCACCTGGAAGCGCTATCGCGGCGGCCGCGCCGGCAAGCTCTGGATCGACAGCGAAGGCAGCGGGCAGTTTCGCCCGCTGCTGGAGCTCGACGGCAACCTGGCCACGCCCTGCTGGCTGGGCGAGCGCATCTACTTCCTCTCCGACCACGAGGGCCACGGCAACGTGTACTCGTGCACCATCGCTGGCGGCGACGTGCGCCGGCACAGCGATCACGAGGCGGTGTACGCGCGCAACCTGGCGAGTGATGGCGAGCGGCTGGTGTATCACGCGGGCGGGGAGATCTGGCTGCTCGATCCGCGCGAGCGCGAGCCGCGGCGGGTGGACGTGCGCTGCGCGGGGCCGCGCACCCAGCAGCAACGCAAGCTGGTCGCGCCGGAGCGGCACGTGGAGAGCGTGGATGTGCAGCCGGACGGCAGTCGGGTCGCTGTGGGCTGCCGCGGCCGCGCCTTCACCTTCGGCTGCTGGGAGGGCGCGGTGCTGGAGCACCGCCTGGCGCCCGTGCCGGGCTCGCAGGCGCAGCGCCGCCTGCGCTGCCTCACCTGGCTCGGCACGGATCGCCTGGTCGCCGTGGCCAGCACGGACGAGCAGCCCGAGCGCATCGTGGTGTTTACTGCAGACGGCTCCGCGCCGCCGCGCGAGCTGAGCGCGGACGTGGGCCGCGTGGTCACCCTGCAGGCTGCGCCCAGGGGCAGCCTGATCGCCATCAGCAATCACCGGCAGGAGATCGGCGTGCTGGACGTGGACGCTGCGGACCCGGCGTTCCGCGTGCTCGATCGCGGCAGCCACGATCGCATCGCAGGCGCCAGCTTCTCACCCGATGGCCGCTTCCTCGCTTACGGCCTGCCGTACACAATCAGCAACACGCGCCTGATGCTCTGCCAGCTCGACACGGGGGAAGCGCGCGCAATCACCACGCCGGTGCTGCGCGACACGCTGCCCGCCTTTGACCCCAGCGGGCGCTACCTGTACTTCATCGGCAGCCGCGATCTCGAGCCCGTGTACGACGAGCTGCACTTTGATCTGGGCTTTCCGCGCGCCGCCCGGCCCTTCGTGCTCACCCTGCGCAAGGACGTGCCCTCCCCCTTCGTGCCGCAGCCGCGCCCGCTGCACGACAACGGCAAGCCCGATGCGGCGGGCCGCGGGGCAGAGCCGCCGCGGGTGGAGATCGACTTCGACGGCATCGAGCGGCGGGTGCTGGCGGTGCCCGTCGGCGTGGGGCGCTACGGGCGCGTGCTGCCCGGACCGCGCGGGGTGCTGTTCTCGTCCTTCCCGATCGAGAGCCTCAAGAACCGCCCGCTCTGGGAGGACGTGCCGCCCGCCAACGGCTCGCTGCAGAGCTACGACTTCGAGACGCAGAGGCTGGAGACGCTGGTCGACGGTATCAGCGACTTCGCGGTGAGCAGCGACGCACGCACGCTGTGGTACCGCGCCGGCCAGCGCTGGCGCGTGTTGCCCGCAGGGAAGAAGCCGCCGAGCGACGCGGGCGATGCGCCAGGCCGCAGCAGCGGCTACCTGGAGCTGGGGCGCATCAAGCTGTGGGTGGAGCCAGCGCGCGAGTGGCGGCAGATGTTCGACGAGTGCTGGCGGCTCACCCGCGAGCAGTTCTGGGTCGAGGACATGTCGGGGGTGGACTGGCACGCGGTGCGCGGCCGCTACCTGCCGCTGCTCGAGCGCGTGGCCACGCGCGGCGAGCTATCGGACCTGCTGTGGGAGATGCTGGGCGAGCTCGGCACCTCGCACGCCTACGAGATGGGCGGCGACTACCGCTCCAGCCCCAACTATCGCCAGGGCTTCCTGGGCGCCCAGCTGAGCTTCGACCCCGCTGCGGGCGGCTACCGCGTGCAGCGCCTGGTGCGAGGCGACTGCTGGGAGGCAGCGCTCACGTCACCGCTGAGCGAGCCCGGGGTCAACGTGGTGGAGGGCGACGTGATCGTGTCCGTCAACGGCGTGCCAGTGCACGCGGCGCTCAGCCCGGCGGAGCTGCTGGTGGGGCAAGCCGAGCAGCGTGTGTGCCTGGGCGTGCGCAGCCAGGGCGGCGCCTCGCGCAGCGTGACGGTGCGCGCGCTGGCAGATGAGCTGCCGGCACGTTATCGCGACTGGGTGGAGAGCAACCGCGCGCGCGTCCACGCCGCGTCGGGCGGTCGCATCGGCTACGTGCACGTGCCGGACATGATCGCCAGCGGCCTGGCCGAGTTCTATCGCGGCTACCTCAGCGAATACTCTCGCGAGGCCCTGATCGTGGACGTGCGCTTCAACACGGGCGGCCACGTCTCGACCTTGCTGCTGGCCACCCTCTCGCGCCGCCTGCTGGGCTACACGCGCACGCGCTGGAGCGGCTCCCGCCCGTACCTGCGCGAGGCACCGGCGGGCACCATGGTGGCGCTGGCCAACGAGCACTCGGGCTCCGATGGCGACATCTTCAGCCACAACTTCAAGCAGCTCGGCCTCGGTCCGCTCGTGGGCAAGCGCACGTGGGGCGGCGTGATCGGCATCTATCCACGGCATCGCCTGGTGGACGGCACCCTCACCACCCAGCCCGAGTACTCGAACTGGTACCGGGACGTGGGCTGGGGCGTGGAGAACTACGGCACGGATCCGGACGTGGAGATCGACAACGCGCCGCAAGACCATGCCGCCGGCATCGATCGCCAGCTGGAGCGCGCCATCGCGCTGGCGAGCGAGCTATTGCAGCGCGCGCCCGCGCCGCTCAGCGAGCCCAGCCCGCTGCCGCGCCTGGTTCCGCCGCCCTTGCCACCGCGCCGCTGAGCGCTGGTGTAAAGCTACAGCGCCGCACGAGCGCGAACTCGAGAGAACGGGCGCCGACAAGGGGTAGCTCGGGCCAGTGCCGCTGGCGCCCCGCTCGAGCTACGCTGCGCGCATGACGCCGCCTCCGAAGTACGGCTGTGAGCTCACGAACGGCGATTGGCGTGGGGTGCCGCTGCGCGTGGGGCACTTCCAGGGTGCGGGGCAGGTGACGGACTTGACCGCGGGCGCAGACACCGTGCTGGTCTGGAGCGGCGGGAGCACGGAGGTGACGGTGCACGCCCGGCGCGAGCACGGGCTGCCCGCGTCGTCTCATCGCTTCGTGCGGCACAGCGGCATGATCGATCTGATGCCGCAGGGCACCGTGCTGGAGCAGGTGGACTGGCGGGGGCAGCGTCAGGGCTGCGTGTCCGCCGTCATCCCGGGCGCGCGCGCGCGCGAGCTGTCCCGCGCGGAGGGCCCCGGTCTGGATCCGGAGGCAGGGCCGCGTTTCGGGCTGGTGGACGCGCACGTGGTGGATCTGGTGCGCCGGCTGGAGGCGCAGGCCGTGGCGGGGCAGCCGCTCGGCATCCTGTACGTGGAGGCCCTCTCGCTCACGTTGCTCACCTATCTGCGCGCCCGCTACGCGGGCAACGCCGAAAGGGCGCACGACTCGGGCGCGCTCTCACCACGCCAGCGAGAGCGCCTGATCGAGTTCGTGGAAGAGAACCTGGCCAGCGACATCGGCCTGAGCGATCTGGCAGAGCTCGCGGGCTACAGCGCCGATCACTTCTCGCGGCTGTTCAAGCGCTGCTTCGGACAGCCGCCATACCAATACGTGCTGGCGCGGCGGGTAGAGCGGGCGAAGGCCATGCTGAAGGACCGCAGCCGCCCCATCGCCAACATCGCGGCCGCCTGCGGCTTCGCGACCCAGGCTCATCTCAACTCGGCGTTCAAGCTGCGCACCGGAGTCACGCCCGGCGTGTACCGCAAGGGCTGAGGCCGAGCCGCGCGGCCGTGTCGGCGCGGTTCAGTGCTGCTGCCCCACGCTGCAACACCTCCAGCAGCGGCTCGTGGCACTGCTTTCCAGCGTGCCTCTCCCGTCGCCAGCGATGACGTTTCACCCAGCCGAGATTGCCGGTGCACGGCGCGAAATCGCCGGCAATTGCTGGTCTTACCTCGCCTCGTTGGCGCGCGGCGTCAGCCATGACGCAGGCGAGCCAGCCCCGCTACGCGCCTGCACGAGCGTGCGGCGGGCCGCGGAAAAATCTGTGCGGAGAGGGTGCGAGGATGCGACTGCCGTGAGATACTGCTCGCACCAGCCGCCGCGCAGCGCGCGTCCATCCTGCGCGGCTCGAGGACTCCGCATGCGCTATTCGTCCATCTTTGGCGGCATGATTGCCGCGCTCGCCCTTGCTTGTTCGGATGACCCGCGTGAGCCATCGACGGTAGGCGGACCGCTGCTGCCCGGATCTGGTGATCCAGGAGCTGGCGAGCCCGGAGCTGGCGAGCCCGGAGCTGGCGAGCCCGGTGGGCCCGAGTTACCCGGGGACGGCTCCTTTGTGGACCTGGTCGATGGAGAGCCGCAGGCGCCCGCCTGCTCGGACAGCTTCGCACCCGCCGCGGCGCGCCCGCCGCTGATCCAGTTCGTGGTGGATACCAGTGGCTCGATGGCGTGGGTACCCGGTACCGATCGCAACCCGCAGAGCGGCGAGCGGAGCAAGTGGCAGATCACCCAGCAAGCGCTGGCTGCTGCCATCAGCGCCATGCCGGACGATGTGGCCGTGGGTTTGACGTATTACCCCAACACCTTGCAGAACGGGCAGTGCTTCCGTCCGGAGGTGGCCGCGCCGCTGGCGCCGCTCGGCGCGGAGCAGCGAGCGCGCATCCTCGACGTCAACACGGCGATGCAGCCCTTCGGCGGCACACCAACTCACGGCGCTTACGCCTTCGGCGTGGAGCAGCTGAAGGCCTCCGCCCTGGAGGGCCCGCGCTTCATTCTGCTCATCACCGATGGCGTGCCCACCCTCACGCGCGAGTGCACGGGTAACGGCCGCACCAAGGTGGACGCGACGCCGCTGATCGCCGACGTCGAGGCAGACTTTCAGAACGACCAGATCCGCACCTTCGTGATCGGCTCGCCCGGCAGTGAAGACGCGCGCGCAGAGCTCTCGGAGATGGCGCTGGTGGGCGGCACGGCGGCGCCGGACTGCACGGGCGGCGGCGATCGCTTCTGCCACTTCGACATGACCACCGAGCCCGACTTCTCGGCGGCGCTGAACGCCACCCTGGCGCAGATCACGCGCTCCACGCTGGCCTGCACCTATGCCGTACCCACGCCGCCCGGCGGGCTGCGCATCGACTACGACGACGTCAGCGTGCTGCTGGAGTCCGGCGGCAGCAACCTGCGCGAGTTCAGCCGCTCCGCCTCGGCAGACTGCGCCGCCGGCTGGCAATATTCAGCCGACCGCAAGTCGATCCAGCTGTGCAGCGCCACCTGCGACGAGCTGCAGGGGCTGCTGCAAGACGATCCCGCGGTCGAGGTGCGCGTCCGCTTCGGCTGCAGCACCCGCCCGCGCTGAGCCATAGCGTCCAGTCGATGTGCAGGAGGGCTCGGCCCAGAGCGAGCCCCCCGCGTCATCAGAATGTGCCCACCCAACGGCAAGCGCAGGGAGCGCAGGGGGCACATTCTAATGCCGCCGAGCGCCGGACAGCTCCGAGCCCTCCCCCGCTCCCATCCGCTGAGCCCCAGCCAGCACGCCATCGGCAGCGGCAAAGCCAGCGCCAGAGCGAGGGCCTGAGCTCTTCCCCCTGGGCGCCCTGGGCTCCTTGGCTCCTGGGCCCCTTGGCTCCCTCTTCCCAGTGCGCGCCGGGCCGGCAAACTCACCGGCCCGCGCGCACCTCACGACCCGCGTTACTTGGCTTCCGCCGTGGCGTTGGCGGGGGCCGCGGCGGGGGCGGCAGCGGCGGTCAGCTGCGGCACCTTGTGGATCTCGATGGCGTTGTCCTGGAACAGGGGCACCAGGATCTGGTTGCGCTGCGAGTCGTAGCCGAGATCGGCGGGGGCCTTGATGTCGGCGACGAGGGGCGAGAACTGGCCGTCCGCGCTGCCCAGGTACACGGTCGACTTCTCCCAGCTGGAGACGACGACCTGCCCGTCCGCCGTGCGCAGCAGACCGTCGAGCTGCTCGCCCGGTACGCTGACCTCGGTCTCCTGCTTGCCGTCGTTGGTCACGCGGTACAGCTTGCCCTGCCAGGTGGCAACCCACACGCCGTCGGCGTCGGCGGACAGCCCGTTCGGCAAGCCCAGCGACTCGCCCTTGATCAGGGTCGACAGCTTGCCACCGCTGACCTTGTAGATGGCGTCCTTCTTCGCCGGCTCGAGCCCCTCTTTGCCTGCCTTGAGGCCGGTGTCGGACACGAACACGGTGCCGTCGGGTGCCACGGCCACGTCGTTGAGGAACGACGCGCCGGAGACCTTGATCGGCTTCTCCGCCTTGCCGCTGGACAGATCGAACACGCGGATGACGTCGATGTCCGCCACGTACAGCTTGCCGTTGGCGACGCCGAGGCCCTTCGGGGCGTTCAGCTCCACCTCGGAGGAGGCGCCGTCGATCCACTTCAGCTCCAGCACCTTGCCCTCTGGGGAGAGCTTGGAGATGAAGCCGTTGTCGTCCTTGTCGAGCGGGCTGCCGTTGATGTTGCTGACCAGGTAAACGTCGGAGCTGGCGTCGTAGTAGACGGACTCCGGCGTGGCGAGGCCCACGTCCTTGACCACGATCGGACCGGGCACCGCCTTCTCCTCGGCGGCGGGAGCAGCGGGCTCAGCCGCGGGGGCGGGCTCGGCAGCGGGCTGCTCGGGAGCCTCCGCCGGAGGCATCTGGCTGCTGCCGCACGCGAAACACAAACCCACCGCCAGCGCCGAAGCGCTCCACTGAACACTGCTCAATCGATTCTTCATGGTTTCAAACTCCCTCGGGATGGTCATCCCCCCACGAGGCCGGGCGGTGCTCGATGGCGGGCCCGGAGGTCGGAAAGGGTGATGGATAAGCGCCCTCTCTAACATCCTCCTTCGGGCGCCCCCATGGTTTTGTGGGGCCGGGGCTCTCACTTCGAGACGTTCCGTGCGGATTTGGGCCAGCTGGATCCGCTGCCGCCATCCACCGGCAACGCTTCAGCGTTGCTTCCTGCGCGCCTCAGCGGCTGTTCCGGCACGCGGCGCGCGCGCTCGGCGCGGGGCAAGTTTCGGGCGTGAAACGCGCCCGGGGGCGGCTCAGGCGGGCAGCCAGACCACGAACGTGGCGCCGGCACCGGGCTGCGACTCGCAGTGCAGGCGGCCGCCGTTCTGTTCCACGATGATCGCGTACGCCACGAACAGCCCCTGCCCCATGCCCTGCCCGAGCGGCTTGGTCGTGAAGAAGGGCTCGAAGATCTGTGACTGCAGCTCCGGCTGAATGCCGGGTCCGTCGTCGTGGAAGCGCAGCTCCACGCCGTTCTGCGTCGCTGCAGCGCTGATGCTCAGCTTGCCTCGGCGCCCGAGCGTCTGCACGGCCTCCGCCGCATTGGTCACGATGTTCAGGAACGCCTGCTTGATCGGGTGCGGCGCGCAGCGCACGCGCGGCAAGCCAGGCGCCACGCTGAGCTCCACGTCCAGGCTGCCTCTGACGCTGCTGCGCGAGACCTCCACCACGTTGCGCAGCGCCTCGCCCAGATCCAGCTCCACCTGAGCGCCGCGCGGATCGCCGGCGAACTCCTTCATCTCGCGGATGATGTGCGCCATGCGGCGGATGCCATCGACGGCCTCCTCCACGGCCAGCGGCGCCTCTTGCAGCAGCTCCTCCAGCCCGAGCTGCGCGGCCTGCTCCTGCAGCTGCACCGCGAACGGGTCAGCCGCGTGCGCGCGCGCCCACTCCAGGGTCGCCTGCAACACGGGCCGCGCCGCGTCGAACGACTTGGCGAGATACGACAGGTTGCTGCTGGTGTATTGCGCCGGATTGTTGAGCTCGTGCGCCACGCCGGCGGCCAGGCGCCCCACGGCCTGATACTTGCGCGCCTCGAGCAGCTGCACGCGCGCCTCCAGGTTCTCCTGGATGGCCAGCTTGAGATCCAGCTGACCGCGCACGCGGGCGCACAGCTCCGGCGCCTCCACCGGCTTGGTCACGTAGTCGTTGGCGCCGTAGCGAAACGCCTGCACCTTCGTCTCGGTGGCGCTGTTGGCGGTCAACATCAAGATCGGCAGCTCCAGCTGCGACCAGGTGTTGCGCAGCACGCGCAGCAGCTGGATGCCGGTCATGCCGGGCATCTCGTTGTCGGTCAGCACCAGGTCGGGCTTGTGCTCGCGCGCCAGCGCCAGGGCCTCCAGCCCGTCACCGGCCACTTTCAGGTCGACGCCGTCGAGCGTGCTCAGGATGGTGGTGAGCTTGGCGCGGATGATCTTGGAGTCCTCCGCCACCAGCACGGTCTGGCGCGGCCGTCGCACCGCCGCGGGGCGCGTGCGCGAGAGCGCCGCCAGCTCGGCATGGACCGGATCGTCGCTCGCGGGGTTCACCGGCGCCTCTCCCGCCTGCGAACGGCCAGCGCAGCTCTTTCCTGAGCCCGCCGCCGCAGCCCCGGATCATCGGCCATCCGCCAGCAGCTCGTGTCGCTCACAACGGCGTGGCCGGATCGGGTTCAGGGATGGTGATGTCGGTGAGCACCACCAACATGCGCCGCAAGCCGCCGTTGGCGTCGCGAACGGGCCGGTACTCCACGGAGAAGTAGCGCTCGCCCACCGCCAGGGTGCGCGGCAGGCGCCGCACGTCCAGCTCACCGGTGGTGCTCGAGAGCTCGCTCCACGCGGCCTGAAAGCGCGCACCCGCGCCGGGCGAGGCCTGCTCGAAGTAGTCCCAGAACAGCACGTGGTGCGGCGCCGCGCCCAGCCACTTCGGCAGCAGCTGCGACGAGAGCTGGCCCACCACCTTGCCCTGCGCATCGACGCTGAGCACGCCCTTGGAGTCGCCCAGCACGCGCCGCAGGTCTTCGTTCTCTTCCGCCACCTCGCGCGTGCGCTCGCGCACCAGTGCATCCAGGCGGCCCTGCTCCTGCTCGCTGCTGCGCTCGCGCTCGGCGGTCAGCTCGGCGATGCGCTCGGTCAGGCGCGTGAGTGAGCCCGCCAGCGAGGCGATGGCATCGCTCGCATCGGGATCGACCTCCGCATGGCCACGACCAGAGGCCACCTTGCGTGCCGCCTTTGCCAGCGCGTCCAGCCGGCGCGCAAAGGTGAGCGTGATCACCACCGCCATCGACAGGCTGAAGATGAGCGTGCTGGCCGCCAGCAACCACGGCAGCGACGACAGCGCGCTGGCCGAGTCATGATCCTGGGTCACGGCGAGCAGGCCACCAAAGCCCAGGGCGGCGCCCGCCAGCACCAGCACCAAGCGATGGCTCAGGCGTGGCGTCGGCTGGCGGAAGGGAGACAGCGGAGACTCGGAGAGCAGCGGGCGCTCGGGGGTGCGCAGTGCAGAGCCCGAGGGCGGCGCGATGCTCGGCTTGGTCGGCGGCGCCGACTCGTCCCGCGGTCGGGTGCCCGTCGAGCGACTCGAAGGCGCGCCCGACCGCACTGACATCCCGGAACCGGGGGCGCCATCCGTGGCCGTCGAGCCAGGCACGGCGCGCTGCTGCTCTGCCCTCACGCTGCTTCTGAACGGTGCACTGGCAGCTACCTTGAGCAGCGCGCTCGCGCTGCAGCCCATTTTCTGCGCCTTTGTGGCGCGCTACTCGGCGGCGCAGGGCATTCGTCGCTCGGCGGCGGGACGACGCGGCCAGCTCCGAGGTCGTGACAACGCGGCGCAGCACGGCCCACCTGCCCCGCAGGGCTGCGCGCAGCCGCTTTTTGCCCTGCTCCGCGGCTCGAGACTTACACCGAGCCACGCGGATTCCGCTTGCATGACAGCCAGAGAGCTGCCGCCGACCGAGAGGTGCACGCTGAAATCGATTCCAGCTGCGCGTCGAGACCTGCGAGCCCGAGGCGCAGCGCCGCAGCGCTGCACGAGCACGTGCTCGTGCGCCGTGCTGACGAGCATCTGGATCGCTCCTGCGCGAGCGCTGTGATCGCAGGTCGCTGGCGAGAAAATCAGCGGCCCAGCTGCGCCGCCCGTGGGCTCCGTGCAGGCGCACGGCTCGCGTGCAACGCGACGTTTCCTGCTGCGAAGCGCTTCCACGTGGCTGTGCGCGCGCAGCGCGCGAGAGCCATCCGCACGCTTGACTCATCGCAGACAGCCCAGTACCACCTGCGAGCCACGCTCTGTTTTCTTAGGACGAATGATGACGAAGACCAAGGTCGGGACAGGATTCGCAGTGACGCAGAAGAGCTCGAGCTGCAGAATTAGCGGCTGCAGAAGCCACGGCTATCGAGGCGCAGCGCTCCTGGGAGCGGTGGGCGTATGGTTGCTGGCAGCAACGGCTGCCGCGCAGCAGCCCGCACCGGAAGATCCAGCCCCGGCCGAGCCGGCCCCCGCCGAACCAGCGCCAGAGGCAGCGCCTGCCGAAGCCGCTCCCGCGCCAGATGCAGCAGCGGGCGACGTAGCGCCCGGAGCCGACGAGCTCGATCCAAACGCGCTCTCCCCCGAGGATCTCGAGGTGGGCACGCCGGACAGCACCGGCCTGGACGAGGTGGTGGTGACGGTGGATCGCCGCACCAAGAACCTGCAGAAGTACTCCGGCACGGCGGCGGCGTTCAGCCAGTCGGACCTGGCGGCGGTCGGCATCAGCAACGTGCGCGAGCTCTCGGCGACGGTGCCGGGCCTGCAGATCGGTTCGCAGGAAGGCAACACCGAGATCTACATCCGCGGCATCGGCTCGGATAACAACACCGAACTGGGTGATCCGGCGGTCGCGCTGCACGTGGACGGCGTGTACATCCCCCGCCCGCGCGGGGTGGGCTCGATGTTCTTCGACATCGAGCGGGTCGAGGTGAGCAGCGGCCCCCAGGGTACGCTGCGCGGCCGCAACGCGATGGGCGGCACCGTGAACATCGTCACGGCGCAGCCCAAGCTGGGTGAGTTCGGCGCCAACGCCGAGGCCACCATCGGCAACTACGCGCTCCGGCGCTACACGGGCATGGTGAACATCCCCGTGGGAGATCACCTGGCGTTCCGCTTCGCCGGCTTCTCCGAGGTCCACGACCCGTATTACGAGAACGCGGGGCCGCTGTACGACATCGAGCCGTCGGAGAACGCCGATGCCTACGCGCTGCGCGGCACCCTGCGCTACCAGCCCACCGAGCGCTTCACCGCCACGGCGGCGTATGACTTCACTGCCGAGCGCGGCACGGGCTACCTGGGCGCCAACTTCCAGCAGGCGCTCACGCGCACCGCGGACCCCAACAACACGCCGGGTGACACCACGGATGACGTGCCGGATCCCGTGGACATCCACGGCCTGGACAACCCGCGCCGCACCTATCTGCGCGGCATGCAGCCGTCGGTGAACATGGAGCACCACGGTGGCCGGCTCAACCTGACCTACGACACGGGTCCGGTGATCGTCGACGCGCTGGGCAGCTACCGCTCGCTGAAATACGAGCAGATCACCGGCGGCAACGCGGGTCTGGTGTTCCCGGGCTACGACTTCTCCGACGTCAATCCGGACGTGTTCAGCCAGAACCAGTGGGACAGCCGCTCCAAGAGCGTGGTGGCCGAGCTGCGCCTGTACGCGCCGGACACGGCCCGCTTCCGCTGGACGTTGGGCGGCTTCTACTTCAACGAGGTGCAGGACGTGGTGCTGGGGCAGACCACGGATCCAGCGTCGGGCTACGGCGGCGGCGAGTTCAACATGCCCGGGGTGAAGGGCGGCTCGCTCGCCGGCTATGCCGACGGCACCTTCGACGTGGTCGAGAACTTCCGCGTGCTGGGCGGCATCCGCGTGACCCACGAGAACAAGGAGCGCAAGGACGGCTTCTGGGGCATCTGGACCAACCTGCCCGACGTTGGCGCAGCCGGCAGCCCGGGCCTGGGCCGCTTCGGCACCGAGGGCTTCCGCTACAAGGGGCTCGATCGCCCCACGTACCAGCGCGCGGGCAACACGCTCGAGGATCGGGTGAACCTGTTCCTCGACGGCATCGAGAGCTTCGGCGCGCGCGACGAGGTGCCGATCAGCCTGTGTAACGACCCACCCGCCGCCGCTCCCGGTGAGCCACAGCAGCCGCGCATCGCGCTCAACGCGGAAGGCAACTGGCGCTGCACGAACGGCGTCCGCGACACCTTGAACCCGGAGATCTTCCCGTTCGTGCCGCAGAACAACGAGGTCTCGAACACCTTCTTCGACTGGCGCGCGGGCGTGGAGTTCGATGCCTCGGAGACCAGCATGCTGTACGCCACGGTCACCACCGGGCACAAGGCAGCGGGCTTCAACGACACCGTGGATGTCGGCCAGCCGCAGCTGTTCGACTCGGACTACAAGACCGAGAGCATGCTGTCCTTCGAGATCGGGACGAAGAACTCGTTCCTGGATCGGGCGCTGCGCCTGAACGCCTCGGCGTTCCTGTATCGCTACAGCAACATGCAGTTCCAGACGATCGTCAGCGTGGGCGAAGATCCGGACCCGACCGACGACGAGGATCCGCCCTCCAGCGCCGCACGCCAGAATGCAGACCAGCCGGCGACGGCGTACGGCCTCGACCTCGATGCCACGTACCGCCTGCCGGCGGGGCTGGAGGCAGAGGTCCACGCCCTGCTCATGGACTCCAGCTTCGGTGACGGCACGATCGTCAACGACAGCCGCATCGGCTTCGGGCCCACCGACAACTACCTGGCGGATCTCGGCGGCAACAAGCTGCCGCGCTCCTCGGCCCTGACCCTGAACTATGCGCTGTCCCAGCTGATCTTCACCAGCGTCGGCTCGTTCAACTGGTCCATTCAGGGCCAGACGCGAACCACGCACTACATGTCCGTGTTCAACGGCAACGGCAAGCGCCTGAGTGAGCCTGCTCCCGGGGTCACGCCCTCGGGCCCCGCCTACGAGGGGCTGCTGCGCGACCCGCGGCGGTTGAATGACGAGGTGCCGACGTACACGCGCATCGACATCGGCGGCGGCTGGACGCACACCGACGGCCGGCTCTCCGTCAACGGCTTCATCAACAACCTCACCGACATCTACTACGTGACCAGCCTCAGCACGAACCCGGGCCTGAACCTGCGGTTCTTCAACCCGCCGCGCACGTATGGCGTGCGGGTGAAGGTGGAGTGGTAAGGTGGAGTAGGGGAAAGCACCGAGCGACGATGCAGGGCCCACGCCGAGAGGCGTGGGCTCTGTGCATTTTGGAGGTGCATTTGGACCGCTGCACGACAGCGGTCACCAGGCAAGCGGGCGCGCCACGCCGCCTTTGCTTTCCGCCTCGTCAGGGAGCTTCGCGGCCCGGCCGCCACCACAACGCGAGCGGCACGTCTTTCAGCAACGCCAGCCGGTCACGCGCGTACAGCACGGCGAGCCTCCGCGCGGGCAACGCGGGCCGCGGCGCAGGTGCGCCGTGGCTGTGCTTGCCCCAGAGCCGCAAGATCACCCGGCAGCGCAGCACGTGATAGCGGTCCGTGCAGACGTGCCAGCGAGCTCGTGGAGCGGCCCGGGAGAGCTCGCGCAGCAGAGGCCAGGCAGCACGCAAGGAGCTGATGGTGGTGTGGCCGGCGGGCACCGCGCGCACTGCAGCGGCAGGCACCCCGGCTTCGCGCAGCAGCCGCTCGATCACCGCGGCCTCGGCGGGGCGGGCGCCGCGCGCACCACCGAGCGGGACGAACAGCACGTCGGGCAGTGCCTCCGCCAGGCGCAGGGCGCTGTCCACGCGCCGGCGCAAGGCCCTGCTGGGCGAGCCATCCGCGCGCACGGTGCAGCCCAGGATCAGCAGCACGTGCCGCGGCCACCTCAGACTCTGCAGGGTTCCGGGCAGTGGCTCGGCAGCGCGGGTGATGGGCACGCGCTGCAGCTTGTCCCAGCGGACAGCCCCACACCAGTGCCGAGGGGCGCGGGCGTGCCGGGGCGAAACTGCCATGCGCCCGTGCAGCGCGAGTCTCCCGGCGGAAGCACGCCAGAAATGGCAGAGTCGTAGCTCAGGGACGACATGACCTCCGAAGCACAGCCGGACAGAGATGCAGAGCTGGAGCGCCTGCTGGGTGAGGTGACGGACCTGGCGGCGGTGCTGCCGCTCGGTGACTCGGAGGCGTTTTTACAGCGCGTGGCCGACGTGCGCGCCCGCGCGGTGAGCCTGTGCGAGCACCTGCCCGCCGCCGCGCTCACGAGCCGCTGCGTGGCCTACGCCGAGCACCGGCTCTCCCTGGTGGACGAGGCGGAAGAATACGGGCTCGCCACCGACGAGCTGATCACCTTGAGCCTGGTGCTGGCGGACGCACCTGCGCTGGCGGCCCCGGCGCTGCAGCGCGGAGTCGTGCTGCTCAGCAACGTGCTGGCGGAGCCGGGGGTGCCGCAGCAGTTTGCGCGCCTGCTGCGCCAGCTGCGCGCGCTGGCGCGGCAGAGCGGTGACGGCGAGCTGCGCGCCTGGATCGACGGCGTGGTGCGCGCGCTGCCCGATTGAGGCGGCGAGCTCAGTCCGAGGCGACGCGCGCGGAGTGATCCTCCGCCAGGTAGCGGCGCAGCGCGGACAGGCTGGCGTCGGGCTTCTCCCCGAACAGGGTGTGGCCGGCGCCCTCGATCACGGACAGCTCGGCAGCGGCGAACAGACCCACGTTCTGGCGCTGCACGTTGGCGCCGATGATCTTGCTGCAGCTGCCGGCGAGCAACAGCACCTTGTGGGGGAAGCGCTTGCTGCGCGGGGTGATCATGTCGCGGGTGAAGCGCCCGTCGTCCATCACGCTCTTCAAGACGGCGCGATAGCTGCGCGAGCCCATGCGCCAGCTGGCGTCCTCCGCCTGGTGCAGATCATCCTGGCAGAAGTAGCCGGCCAGGGGGTGACCGGGCACGTCCAGCTCCTGCACCTGCCGCGTGAAGAAGTCCCGCCGCGCATCCTCATCCGGTCCGTACACGTACAGCGACTCGATCCAGGAGCGCCAGACACCCTCCAGCAGCGCCCACGAGAACGGCGGCTGACCGTGGTTGATCTGCTCGTACCACTGGTTGCCCTGCTCGGCGGTGAGCCAGGGCGGCTCCGCCAGCGCCGCGTGGCTGACGGTATCGGGGTAGCGCTCGAGGTACGCCGCGCCCACCATCGCGCCCCAGTCGTGGCCCACGATGCGCACCGGGCGATGCGGGCTGACGGAGGCGATGATCGCGTGCAGATCCTCCACGTATTGATCGAGGGTCAGCTGCTCATCGGGCACCCGCGGCGAGAGCCCGGAGCCGCGCTGATCGTAGAAGACGACCTGGTAGTCGTCGCTCAGCTGCTGCAGCGGCAGCAGCGAGCGATAGTCGCTGCCCGGACCACCGTGCAACACCACGACCACCGGACGCGTCGGCAAACCAAACACCTCGAGGTGAAAGCGGTAGCCGTTGATCGTCCGACCCGGCAGCGATGGATCATCGGTCGTGGTCGCGGGCACCAGAAACTGCCCGGCAAAGCCCAGGTACGATCCCACGAAGCCGACGAGCCCCAGCCCGAGCAGGCCGCCCACCCCCACGCCCAGCCATTTCGTGATCCGGTTCATGGTCTAGAAGTGGCGAAAAACTCCGCTCTGAAATCCTAGCGGGTTTCCGGAGGGGCGGCAGCACTTACTACTTGCTTCTTGCAGGAGTTCGCGCGCTGGACTGGAGCAACTCGAGACACCTTGGTGGGTGTTTGTTCAGTCGGGTTTAGGTTTTCCATCCGGCATGGCGGTAGCCCGCCGCTGGAGATGGAGTGACGTCGGAGTGACGGTGAAGTCTCTCGCCGCCGGAGCCACCCTGGACATCGCCTGCTGTTCGAGCATTGTGCGGGCATGAGTGAACGGCGAGCGCGCCCCTCACCTGCAGCACGCTGGCGGCTCGACGGCGCTCGCGCCCTGGTCACGGGTGGGACGCTTGGCATCGGTCACGCCATCGTGACGGAGCTGCTGGAGCTCGGGGCAGAAGTGTTCGTGGTGGCGCGAGATGCCGGGCGCATCGAGCGCTGCCTGGCGGAGTGGCGCGACCTCGGCCACGCCGGCCGGGTGCAGGGCTGCGCGGCGGACGTCAGCCAGGCCGGCGGTCGGCAGCGGGTGTTCGAGGCGCTGGGGGCTGCGGCAGGCGGGCGGAGCGACGGCGAAACGCCGCAGGGCCGCGAAGCCCGCCTGGACATCCTGATCAACAACGTCGGGACCAATGTGCGCAAGGCCACCACCGCCTACAGCGAGCCAGAGCTGCGGCGCATCTTCGACACCAACCTGACCAGCGCCTTCGAGCTGTGTCGCGCGGCGCACCCGCTGCTGGCCAGCGCGGCTCGCAGCTCGCAGGGCGCGAGCCAGGTACCGGCCCGGCTCAGCTCCATCGTGAACATCGTCTCCGTGGCGGGCCTGACCCACCTGCGCACGGGCTCGCCGTATGGCATGACCAAGGCCGCCCTGGTGCAGCTCACGCGCAACCTGGCGTGCGAGTGGGCGGCGGATCAGATCCGGGTCAACGCCGTTGCACCGTGGTACACCTGGACCCCGCTGGCCCAGCCGGTGCTGGAGGTGGAGAGCTACCGCAACGCCATCCTGGAGCGCACGCCGCTCGGGCGCATCGCCGAGGCGTGGGAGGTTGCCAGCGCCGTCGCCTTCCTGTGCCTGGGTGGGGCCTCGTACGTCACCGGGCAGTGTCTGGCCGTCGACGGTGGCTTCACCGCAAACGGCTTCTGAGGAGTGATGAAGCTGCGCAGAGCTCTGCATCGATGCTCGCATGTGCCGGGTGGCCGCTGGTCGCTGGCCCTGGCGGGGTGGCTCCTTCTCGCCGGCAGCGGCTGTCCGGAGCGCGCTCCGGCACCGGGCGGCTCCGCCACGGTGTGCAGCTCGTTCGGGCAGCGCTGCGAGGTCAGCCCGGGCAAGCTGGGCACGTGTGTGAAACGGGACGACTGCACCGGCGACGACTGCTACGTGTGCCAGTCGCAGCATTGACTCGCGCGCCGGCAGCCCGTGGGTCAAGCTGCCGGCGATGACTTCGAGCAGGCACGAGGGCCATGACCTGCCCGCGCAGCGTGAGGCAGCCGTGAGTGGCAGCATGGCGCCAGAGGGACGCGCCGAGCCGGCGGCCAGCCCGAGCGCGGACGAGCGCTGGCTGCTGCGCTGGCTACCGCTCGTGCGCGAGCACGCGCCGGATCGCTGCGTGCTCGAGCTCGGCTGCGGCAAGGGTCGCGACACGCGCGTGCTGCAGCGAGCAGGGCTGGCCCGCCCGCAGTGAATGGCCCGGTGGCGCTCGCCGGGCCATAGTTGGTCATGAGCGATCGTCCCGGAGTGCCGCCCGCCCGTGTGCGCAGGCTGCTGAACGTGGAACCGCTGCCTGCGCCGCCGCCGCTCAAGCTGCGTGCCTTCCTGGAGTGCTTCGAGCGCGGCAACGGCCTATCCACGTTGATCCTGGAGGGGCGCGTCGGGCAGCGCGGGCTGGAGGTGGCGATCAACGGTGGCGCGCCGATCTGCCTGACGGGAGAAGCGGGCAAAGACGCACACGGCCCGTTCGTGTGGGTGGCCGCGCAAGAGCACGCGGTGGGCACCGAGCATGCGCTGAGGGTCGAGGCGGACGCCCACGACGTGGACGCCAGCCTGGCAGCGGTCAGCTACCTGGAGCTGCCGCGCGATCGGCTGGCGCAGGGTGAGCTGGACTACGCCAGCCGCTGGTACAGCGTGTACTTCAACGCGCTGGGGCTGGTGGACGGCTGCGGCTCCGGCGCGCCCCGCTCGCTCTCGCCGGGCGGCGCCGCGCAGCGGCCAAGCTGAGGCGCTGGCTCAGGAGGAGCTGGTGGATATGCTGGCAGTGCGCTGGCCGCGCTTGGGCAGCAGCTCGCGCAGGCGCACCTTCAGCACCCAGCGCAGATAAGCCCAGTGGATGGCCAGCGCGGCAGCGGCCAGCAGCAACAGGCGTGGTGCGCCGCCCCCCGCGAGCAGCGGGCTGCGCGCCAGGAGCTGCAGGCCCAGCACGATGAACGGCACCGGACCGAGCCCCGCGACGAGCACGCGCAGATACGTGCCGAGCCGCAGCTCGATGAGCCGGCGGGTCACCCACAGGTGCCCCAGCAACAGCAGCGGACAGACGCTCAGCCAGACGTAACAGACGGAGAGCACGCCCCACTCGGGGAAATAGGTCAGCCCCAGCCAGAAGCCACTGACCAGCAGCACCAGCGTGATGAAGGACTCGATCGTCGCGTAGCTGGGCTTGCCCAGCGCCATGTACACGGAGGGAAAAGTGGTGGTCGCCGCGCGCAGCACGGCCGCCCACACCAGCACGCGCACGGCCGGCACTGCGCCGGACCAGCGCCCGCCGCCCAGCAGCTCGAGCAGCGGCTCCGCCGCAAAGAACAGCAGCGCCGCCAGAGGCGCGACCATCAGAAAGATGCTCCGCGTGTTGCCGAGGAACGCGGCGCGCAGCGCCGCCAGATCGTGCGCCAGCCGCGCGTACACGGGAAAGCCCACCCGGGCGACCACGTTGATGATGGTATCCGTCGCCTGCATCGCGACGTCGAACGCCACCTTGTACATGCCCAGCACCTCGAGCCCCAGCAGCTTGCCGACCAGGAAGTTGTCCGAGTTCTTGTACAGGTGGAAGAGCACGCCGGAGCCGGCGACCTTGGCCCCGAAGCGCACGAAGCGCCGCGCCTCGCTCCAGGAGACGTGCCACAGCGGCCGAAAGCGACCGAGCGCCAGCACCGCCAGCAGCAGCACCAGGCCTCGCGCCACGTTGCCCAGCACCAGCGCCCAGGCGCCCGCGCCGGCAAAGGCGAGCAGGATCTTGGTCGCACCCTCGCCCAGCGAGGCCAGGGTCTGGACCGCGCCGATCTCGCGGAACTGCAGGGACTTGCTGAGCAGCTGCAGGGGCACGACACTGATGCCCACGAGCACCAGCTTGAGCGCGGAGACCGCCAGCAAGGCCAGCAGCCGCGGCTCGGAATAGGTGAACATGAGCACCGGGGCGAGCGCGATCAGGATCGAGCCAAGCACCAGGCCCGCGCCGCTGGTGATCCAGAACAGGCTGCTCTCTTCCTGGCGATTGAGGGTCTTGGCCTGGATGAGCGCGCTGCCGATGCCGATACCGCTCAAGGACTCCAGGATGGCGCAGGCGCTGAGCGGCAGGGACCCGAGCCCCATCTGCTCGGTGCTGAGCAGCCCCACCACCGCAACGGTGGCCCCCACGTCCAGCAGGCGCGCGGCCATGGTGGCGGAGCCGAGCCAGAAAATGCCCCGCTTGATCTGATCTTGCCCGTCGATCACGCCGCCAACGCCACTGGGCCCCTTCCTTAGCGGAATGACCGGGGACTGGATAGAGCCGGTACCTGGACTCCACCAGCCCGGATTGGCTATTCAGGCACGGGTGAAACCTGCGGCCCAGTTCCCCGCTGCCGACGCCCGACGCCTGGCAGGCGTGCTGTTCGATCTGGACGATACGGTGCTGGATCGCGGGCGGCTGAGCCAGAGCGCGCTGGCAGCTCTGTATGGCCTGGCAGAGTCTGGCTTGCTGCTGGTCGGCGTGACGGGCAGGCCAGCGGGCTGGGGGCAAGTGCTGGTGCGGCAGTGGCCGGTCGCGGGCATGGTGACGGAAAACGGGATCATTGCACTGGTGCAACGCCAGCACCGCGTGCACCTGCTGGATCGGCTCAGCCACGGCGAACGCGAGCAGCGGCGGGCGCAGCTGCTGGCCTTGGTGGCGGAGCTGCGCGAGCGCTTCGTGGAGCTGGAGCCGAGCGACGACATCGCCGGGCGCTTCTCCGACTACTCCTTCGACATCGCCGAGTCGCGCCAGGTGGACGCGGCGGTGGTGCGCGCCGCCAGCGACTTCGCGCGCGAGCGCGGGGCGCGCGTGGTGCGCTCCAGCATCCACCTGCACATCAGCTACGACGCCGATGACAAGGCCAGCGGCGTGCTGCGCTTTCTGCACGGCGAGCACGGCATCGACCCGAGCGCCGCGCGCCACGGCTTCGCCTTCGTGGGCGACAGCGAGAACGACGCGCCCTGCTTCGGCGCCTTCGAGCACACCTTCGGCGTGGCCAACCTGCGCGGCCGCCCCAGCCTGCTGCCGCGCTACATCGCCAGTGAGCCGATGGGCAAAGGCTTCGCCGAGATCGCGGCGGTGCTGCTCGCGGCGCGGCGCTGAGGGTTGGTTCGGCGGCGTGGGGTGAGTGGAGCGACGGCCGCGCGGGCTGGCCGCGCGCCGCTCGGCACTGGCGCAAGCGGGCTGCCGCGAGGCGGCCCACTCGCGCACCAGAGGCGCTCCGCGGCGTGGCCTCAGCCGTCGCGCAGCTTGGCGCCGATGGCCTCGAGCTTGCCGTCGAGGCGCTTGAGGAACTTCTGCTCCTCGCTCTCGCCGAGCGTCTTGTCGTCGGCTTGCAGCAGCACGTGGTACGCGAGCGACTTCTTCCCCTCGCCCAGAGACTCGCCGCTGTACACGTCGAACAGCTCGACGCTCTTGCACAGGTTGCCTGCCGCCTGGCGGATGACGTTGACGACGTCCGCGGACGGAGTGGCGCTGGCCACGGCCACGGCCACGTCCACCTTGATGCCGGGGAACCTGGGCAGCGGCGTGTATCTACGGGTCTGGCGCGGAGCGGCGAGCAGCGCGTCGATCGAGAGCTCAGCCAGGGCGACGTCGCGCTGCAGGCGGCCCTTGAGGCCGAGCCGCGCCAGCACCTCGCCGGACACGGAGGCGATGGTGGCCACCACGGCGCCGCCGGGCAGGCGCGCGCTCACGCAGCGGCCGGGCTGGCCCCAGCTGGGCGCCTCCCCCGGGCCCCACTCGACGGGCGGGCGATCCAGCACGCCGAGCACGTCTGCCAGCACGCCCTGCAGCTGCGACAGCGCGTTGGCCTGAAAATGTGCTCCGGCGGGCGGCGGCGGCGCGGCGTACAGCACCCCAACCAGGTGGTGCTCCTCCGGCTCGTGGCGCTCGTTTGCGCGTTCGGGCAGGTAGCCCTTGCCCACCTCGAACAGGCGCACGTGCTCGCGGTGGCGCACGTTGGCCTCGATCGACGCGAGCAAGCTGGGCGCCACGCTGCGGCGCACCCGCGACTGCTGCGCGATCTGCGGGTTGTCGATGGTGGCGTGCGGCAGCGCGGACTGACCGACGATGTCGAGCAGCTCGTCCGAGTGGAAGGAGTAGCTGAGCGTCTCGGTGAAGCGCGCGGCGCCGGCCAGGCGATCTTGAATGCGGCGCACCAGCCAGCGGCGTTCGTCGTGCGGCGGCGGCTCGACAGGCGCCACCAGGCTCTTCTCCGCGATGTTGCCGTAGCCGAACAGGCGCCCCACCTCTTCCACGAGGTCGCGCTCGATGCTGATGTCCTTGGTCGCGCGCGCCGTGGGCACGGACACCTGGAAGGCGCCCTGCTCCTCTTTCACCCCGAAGCCGAGGCGCTCCAGCAGCTCGCGGATCTGCGCGTCGGGCAGCGGCGCGCCGAGCGCCGAGCGCACCCGCTCTGGAGCGAGCTGGAGCTGCAGCTGGCGGCTGGGCGCGCTGCGCACGTCGGTCACGGCCAGCGGAAAGCGCACGTCGGGCTGCAAGCTGCGCAGCAAATGCGCAAAGTGTGCGGCGGCCAGCGGCGGCAGCTCTGGATCCAGGCTCTTCTCGAAGCGCGCGGAGGAGTCAGTGCGCAGCGCGTGGCGCACCGTCGTGCGGCGCACGGTGGTGGCGTCGAACGTGGCCACCTCCAGCAACAGGCTGCGCGTGTCGCCGGTGACCTCGCTGTTGGCGCCGCCGATCACGCCGGCCAGCGCCACGCCCTCTTCGCCGGAGCAGATCAGCAGGTCCTCGGCGGAGAGCTCGAGCTTACGGCCGTCGAGCGCCGTGAAGGCCTGCCCCTGGCGCGCCTTGCGCACGGAGATGCCCGCCGAGGTCAGGCGCTGGCGATCGAAGACGTGATTGGGCTGCCCCAGATCGAGCATCACGAAGTTCGAGAGATCGACGAGCTGTCCGAGGCTGCGCTGGCCCACGGCGCCGAGCAGCGCGCGCAGCCACAGCGGCGAGGGCAGCGGCTGCGCGCCGTCGATGGCCAGCGCCAGATAGCGGCTGCAGGCCTTGTCCTCCAGCGTGACCGGCACGCCGGGGGCGCTGCCGGTCTCGGGCAAGGCCAGCTCCAGCGGCAACAGCGGGCGGCGATAGATGGCCGAGAGCTCGCGCGCGATGCCGCGGTGACCCCACAGATCGGGGCGATGGGTGAGCGACTTGTTGTCGATGTCGATCACCCAGTCGCCCAGGCCGAGCGCCTCGGACAGCGGAGTGCCCGCCTGCAGCGAGTCCGGCAGCACCCAGATGCCGGCGCTCTCGCTGGCCAGGCCGATCTCTGCCTCGGAGCAGATCATGCCGAACGAGGGCTCACCGCGGATCTTGGTCTTCTTCAGCTCGCCGATGCCGGGGATGGTGGTGCCGGGCAGCGCCACGGGCACCGTCTGCCCGGCGGCCACGTTGGCGGCGCCGCATACGATGGCGAGCGGCTCACCCTGACCCACGTCCACCTGGCACAAGGACAGGCGATCGGCGCCAGGGTGCTGCTTGCGCTCCAGCACCTTGCCCACCCGCACCTCGCGCGCGTGCGGCAAATATTCGTGCACGGCCTCCACCTCGGCCGTGGCCAGGGTGAGATCGAGCGCGATCTGCCTGGGGTCGAGGCCGGAGAGATCGATGTGGCGGCCCAGCCAGCGCAGTGAAATCTGCATCAGAACTGCTCCAGGAAGCGCAGGTCACCGCTCAGCAGCAGGCGCACGTCGGTGATGCCAAAGCGCAGCATGACCAGGCGCGAGAGCCCGAGGCCGAAGGCGAAGCCGCTCCACTCGTCGGGATCCACCCCCGAGGCGCGCAGCACGTTGGGGTGCACCAGCCCGCAGGGCAACAGCTCGATCCAGCGCGACTGCTTGCACACGCTGCAGCCGGTGCTGCAAAACGGGCAGCGCGCGTCCAGCTCGAAGCCGGGCTCCACGAACGGGAAGAAGCCGGGGCGCAGCCGGATCTCCAGCTCGCGCCGGAAGATGCCGCGCAGCAGCGTCTTCATCGAGCTGATCAGGTGGGCGACGGACACGCCCTTGTCCACGACCAGCCCCTCCAGCTGATGGAAGGTGTGCTCGTGGCTGGCATCCGTGGCCTCATTGCGGAAGACCTTGCCCGGAGCGATCGCCCGGAGTGGCGGCTTCAGCCGCTCCAGCGCGCGGACCTGCACGGGCGAGGTGTGGGTGCGCATCACCAGGCGCCCGGGGCCGCGGATGTAGAAGGTGTCCTGCGAGTCGCGGGCTGGATGATCCGGCGGGATGTTGAGCGCCTCGAAATTATGCCAGTCCGTCTCGATCTCGGGGCCGTCCGCCACCTGGTAGCCCATCGACACGAACAGATCTTCGATCTCGCGGGTGACCTGGGTGAGCGGGTGCAGGGAGCCGCGCTCCTGCGGAGCCGGCGGCAAGCTGGCATCAAACGGGCCGCCCATGGCGCTCTCCAGCGCGGCGCGCTCGAGCGCGCTCTCGCGCCCCGCGATCAGCTCCGTCAGCTCCTTCTTCAGGCGGTTGACGCCTTGACCCAGCACCGGGCGCTGCTCTGGCGGCAAGCTGGGCAGGCGCGCGAGCCAGCCCGCCAGCACCCCCTGCTTGCCCAGGTACTTGCGCTGCAGCTCGCCAAGGGCGGACAGGTCCGAGCAGCCGCCGATCTCTTCCACCGCCTGCGCGCGCAGAGCATCGAGAGCTGCTGCCTCCAGCGGTGGGGCTTCGTTCTTGGGGGCGGTCATCGCTATCTCGCGGCCAGGCCGCGGGGTAGCCTACTAGCGCGGGTGCCGGCTGCTGAAAAGCCGGGAAGTGAGCCCCAGCACGGGGCGCGCGAGCGATTCCTCGTCGTTGAGCCCGGCGACCGCCTCGAGCTCCACCCAGCGTGCAGCCTTCACCTCGCTGGACACGGTGAGCTCCTCACGCGGAGCCACGAAGGCGTAGCGCACGTCGAAGTGCGCGTGAGCACCCTCCCTCGGGTTGGCGGGGATGAGGTGCACGTCCACGTCGAAGATGCCGGGCTCGAGCGCCGTCAGCGGCTCGACCCCCGTCTCCTCTCGCACCTCCCGCCGCGCGGCGGCGAGCAGGCTCTCGTCGCTGGGCTCGATGTGCCCGCCGGGCTGCAGCCAGCGGCCGAGCTTGGGATGGCGGATCAACAGCAGGCGCCGCCGCTCGGGGCACAGCACGAAGGCGCTGGCCGTGAAGTGACCGGGGTCGAGGTGCGAGCGGGCGAAGGTATCGGCGGGCAGCGCGAGCAGCGCGAGCAGGCGCTCGGTCACGGAGCGCCGCTCCGGCGCGCGGCGCGCATACTCCTCCAGCTCCTCCGCCAGACGCTGGCGATCGGGACCCAGCGGCGCGGGGGGCACGCTCAGCTCTGCTTGTCCTGGAGCTCGTCCAGGGGCTTGGCTTCGGGCTTCTCCTCCGGCTCCTCGCTCTCGGTGCCGTCGGTCCGCGAGATCAAGGTGTCGAGCAGCTGGGTGGGCACCTTGGCTGGCTTGAGGTGAAGCCGGGGCTCGACCGCGCCGCCGATGCGTCGGATGGGCGGCGGGCGCTCGGAGTTACCCTCTACCTCGGCCGCCACCGAGTCCAGATCGAGCAGAGCAGGCGGTGGAGGATACGTGCCAGCCCGGCCATCTGCGTCGACCGCGGGCACCTCGGAGCGCAGCGTATCCATCAGGTGGCGCTCCGTGAGGCTACGATCGAGCACTGAATCCCGCTCGCCAATGCCGCGCTCGGTATGAGCGGGCTCGTCGTCCTCCAGGTCTCTGGTGGCTGGCTGGCTCGGTGCCAGCTGCAGGCGCGCCAGCGGCGAGGCGCCACTCCGGGCGGC
>JAICQL010000126.1 GCA_025937895.1 Polyangiaceae bacterium
CGCGCGACCTTCAGCACCAGGTCGAGCTCCGTGTACAGCACCTCGGCGCGCCGCGCGTTCTCGCGCCGCTTGCATACCTCCGCCCAGACGCGGATCAGGTAACCAACGTCGGCCTTGAGCTGCTTCTTGGTCAGGCCCTCGGCCACCGTGCGCACGATCAGACCGCCGCGCGCCGGCTTCAGCGACTCCATCACCTGACGCAGCCGCGAGCGCTCGCGCGCCGAGCCGATGCGCTTGGAGATGCCCAGATGATCGACGGTGGGCAGGTACACCACGTAGCGGCCCGGCAGCGACACGTGGCTGGTGACCCGCGCGCCCTTCGTGCCGATGGGCTCCTTCGAGATCTGCACCACCACCTCGTCGCCCTCTTTGACCACCTCCGTGATCGGCACAGAGCGGGTGACCCGCGGCGGCGTACCGCCCTCCAGCGAGCGCCCGCCGCTGCCCTTGCCGCGCAGCGCGCGCCGCCCGCCAAACTGCTTCTCGCTGCCGTTGCCGTTGGCGTTGGCGCTGGCGTGACCACCACGCCGGCCACGCCGGCCGCGACCGCCCTGGCCACGCCGCGCAGCACCTCTGCCTTGCCCACCCGAGCTCGGCCCCGCGGGCACTGCACGCGGCCCGCGCCCGCGCCCCGGTTCCACGTCGCCCGCGAGCGCGCTGGGCCGCGCCTCGCGCCCGCCGCTGCGGCTGTCCAAACCGGCACCTGCAGCGGCCGCCTGCGGCTCGCGCGTTCTCGAGCGGCGCCCCTCGAAGCCGCCTGCCTCTGCCGGAGCCAGCGAGACCGCGCCGCCCATGCCACCTGCGGCCAGCGGCAGCGCCTCCGCGGCGGCCTCCACGCTCACCTCGCCCGCCGCGGCCGCCTCCTCCGCCGCGATGACCTCCTCGGCCAGCTCGTGGGCGCGGTCCGCCGAGACCGTCTCCGCTTCGTCCTCATCGTCCTCGTCCTCGTGGTCGACGTCCTCCACGTCCTCGCGCTCGGCGACGTCGTCCCCCTCCCCCTCCTCGTCCTCGTCCTCGTCCTCCCCGGCGGCGACCACCGTCTCATCGTCGTCGTCCTCGTCGTCCAGCCCGGCGCCCCCGCCGCCCTTGGCCACCAGCTCCTCCTCGTCCTCCTCGGGAGCCAGGCTCTGTGCCACCGCCTCGGCGCGCTCGCTCGGCGCCTTGCTGGCGCCGTTCAGCACCCCCGGCGCGGGCCCGAGCACCACCTCCTCGTCGTCCTCGTCCTCGTCGTCATCCTCCTCGTCGGCCGCGCTGACCCGGGCAGTGCCCTTGCGCTCACCGGTGCCACGGAAGGATGCGTCTCCCTCGTCGGCACCGCCGGCGAGGTAGAGCTCGAAGTCGTCGGGACGGATCAGATCTTCGACGTGCAGGAACGCGCTGCGCTCCTGCCCCACGTCGATGAAGGCCGCCTGCATGCCTGGCAGCACCCGCGTGACCTTGCCCAGGACGATGTTGCCGACGGTGCCACGGTGCGCGGCGCGCTCGATCTGGAGCTCCGCTATCACGCCCCCTTCGACCAGCGCTACGCGCGTTTCACGAATATCAACGTTGATGACGATAATGCTGCGAGTCATTCGATCCAAAGCGGTGCACGTGAATCGACGCGGCGCTTCGGAGCGGGCTTCCCCAGGATCGACATGATCGCGACAACCCCCCACGCACCCTGTTCGAAGCCGCCGCTCTGGCGGACATCCTGCTCACGGCGAGCGTCATCGAAGCTGCTGGCCTGGAGGAGCCTGCGACGGGAGAGAGCGGCTGCGTGACCATTCTAGAAGCCGTCATCCTTCCAAACACACCGTTCTCCAGAACACAGCACCCGGCGAGAGATCAGCGGGGGGAGAGAAGATTCCGAGCGGGCCACGGATGGCACCTAACCCTGCTTCGGGGCTACTACATCACACCCATGGAAACAACGCGAAACCGCCCGAGGTTTGTCGGGCGGGCGACTACGCGTCCGGGCTCGCGAGGGCGCTCCGAGGAAGCATGGTAGGGTGAAGCATGGACCGCTCCTACCTGGTGTTGGACATCGAGACCATCCTCGACCCGGAGCTACCCATCCCAGAATCCAGTCTAGTTGAACGCCTGCCCGCACCACCCCACCACCAGATCGTCGCAATTGGCGTACTTTGGCTCGATCGCAGCTACTCGGTGCTGCGCATCGGCGTCATCGGCGAGGACAAGAGTGAGGCGGCAGCGCTCGCCGACTTCACGCGCTTCACCGAAGAACGACAGCCGCACCTGATCACCTACAATGGGCGCTGTTTCGACCTACCGGTGCTGGCCAGCCGCTGCCTCCGACATGGGATCCCCTTTCGCTACTACTACCAGCAGCGCGACGTCCGTTATCGCTTCTCCGCCGATGGCCACCTCGACCTGATGGACTTCATCGCCGACTTCGGCGCCGCCAAGAACGCCCGGCTCGACATCGTGGCCAAGCTGTGTGGCATGCCCGGCAAGGTCGGGGTGGACGGCAAGGACGTGGGCCCGATGATCCACGCGGGCCAGATCGAGCTCGTCCGCAACTACTGCCTGTGCGATGTCGTGCAGACCACCGCGGTGTTTCTGCGCGTGCAGCTCCTGCGCGGCGAGCTGACCCCGCTCGGTTATCAGGAGGCGATGGCCGGGCTCATCGCCGCCGCGCGCGCCGAGCCAAGAGTCGCGCCGGTGGTGGAGGCGTGGAACGAGGCCAGGCTGCGGCTGACCGAGCGCGAGTAACGGTCACGACCAGAACGGCTCGGAGAGGAGAGGGGCTTGATACCGAGCGAACGCCGGGCTCTTGCGAGCTGGTCTACGATGACGCGCACTGACGTCAGCCCGGAGGGCCGCTCTTGGCCTTGACCGCGGCGGCCTGCTCCGGCGCGCGCTTCGCGTCAGCCGCGCGGAAGCGATACAGCCAGAAGCGGCCGCGCTGCGCGAGCAACGTGGCCTGCGCCTGCTCGGCACCGAACACTGCGCGTCTGGGATCGCGGTGGGGCTCCGCGTCCGACGTGCGCACCAGCACGACGTCGAAGTAGCGTGCGTATTCGGCGCCGGCGTCGAAGCGGCTCTGCCACTGGTACTCCGGTGGCGGCAGGGGCACGTCTTCCGGCCAGCGCTCGCGCACGGGGAAGGTCCAGTGATCGCGCGCGAAGAGATCGGGGATCTCGCTGCCGCGCCGCACCACCGCGTACGCGGCGAAGTGCTGCCAGGCCAGCGCGTCCGTCATGGGCTCGCGGCTGCGGTCATAGTTGACGGGCACGACGTGCGAGCCGCGCGGGATCGCAGCCAGGATCGCTCTGGCGTCAGCGGCCTCCGCGTCGCGGCTGACGTTGTGGACGAAGTTGAGCACCGCCAGCACGCCGAGCAGCACGAGCGCAGTACCGGGCAGCTTGCTCCAGCGCCACTGGCGCGAGAAGACGGGCAGAGCGCCGGGTAGCCAGAGCATGCCGACGTGGCCGAAGCGCTGGAAGAACGACCAGCAATCATCCACGACCAGCGGCAAGGTGGCGTACAGCAGCCACACCGCGCCCGACAGCCACAGAAAGCCGGGGTGCGCCCAGGCTGCCTTGCCGCGGGCGAACAGCGCGAGCGAGCACATGCCCGCGAGCACCGCGCCGAGGCCCGCCCAGAGCCACTCGTCGTATGCGCCCGACCAGGAGCCGAGCACGGTGTCGCTCAGCGGCAGCCGCTCGGACCACGCTGGAAAAGCGACCAGCCACTCGCGCGCGAGGCGCGGCACGTCATCCGTCTGCGCATGCGCGAGCAGCACATAGCCAGCGATGACGAGCCCGGGCAGCAGCGCTCGCGGCGGCTGCAGCCGCGTCGCCACGCCCAGCAGCATGCCCAGCAAGAGGAAGCCCGCGCCGAGCACGTGTGCGTACGCGGTCAGCAACCCCAGCGCCAGCACCACGCGGTTGGCTTGCTTCTCCAGCCAGGCGAGCAGCGCCAGGGTGGCAATGCCCGTCGCCAGCACGAAATTCACGAAGCCCCACGACAGGCAGAAGGAATACGCGCACGGCAGCCAGGCAAAGGCATACGCGGCAGGCCGCCCCGCAAAGCGCACCAGGCGCCAGACCGCGAGCGGCTGCAGGCAAAAGCCGAGCGCCAGCACGATGCGCCCGGCGAGCTCCAGCGGCAGCACCAGGCCGAGCAGCGCCGTGGCCAGCTCGAACAGGCCATTGTACGACAAAAGCACGAGCTGCCCGCCCGGCTCGCCCAGGAGCGAGCGGCGCAAGCTGTGCGCGAGCGCCAGGTGCTGCGGGTAGTCCACGCAGGGCGGGAAGGGCTGGTACACGAGCCCCGCCGCGAGCGCGACCACGCAGCCAGCAAACAGCCAGCCCTGGCGGCGTTCGCCGCGCGCGACCTGTGCAGAGGTCATGACGGAGCCGAGCATGCGCGCTCGGTGCAGCAGAACACAAGCTGCCAGACAGCCGCAGGGACAGGATGGCCGCGGGCTCTTGACCTATCCGTTGGCCTCCGGGATGTTCGGTGGGGCGTGAAAGTAACATCCTCTGAACGGGTCGCCTGGTGGCGCCGGCGCTCGGCTTCCGAACGCGAGCGCGGAGGCTTGCGCTCTGCGCTGCTGCAGGGCGCGGCGTTCGGCACGTTGACCGGAACGCTGGCGGCGCTGGTCGACGTCAGCGCCACCTTGCTCGCTGGCTTTCACGGGCCGCCGCTGTGGTTCGCGGCGTATTGCTGGGCGCTGCTCGTGCTCTTCAGCGGCTGGCTGGGCGCGGCCTTCGCCGGCTGGCTGGAGCTGCTCCGAGCTCTGTTCGCTCGGGGCACAATCAGCGAGCCGAGCGCCGGCCGGCGGGTGCTGTTCGTGCTGCGCTGCCTCGCCGCCGCGCTGCCGCTGCTCGCCTTCGTGTGGTGGGTACCGGCGAGCTGGGTGGAGGAGCACTGGGCGGAGCTGACGAGCCGCGGGCGCGCGCTGGTGGGGCTGAGCTATCTGCTGCTGCTCCTCGGCACCCTGGTCGTGAGCCTGTGCACGGCCTGGCTCGCGCGGCATCTCGCGTCGCCCAGCTCGGCTCGCCTGGCGCGCCTGCTTGCCCCCGCGCTGTTGCTGCTGGCCGCGGCTTGTTACGCGGCGGACCGCGTCATCCTGGTGGGGCTGTACGACGACTTTCACTACGGGCTCTTCGGTGGCTTCCTGCTCTCGCTCGCCGCCAGCCTGGTGCTCGGTGCGGTGGCGTTCCCCGCGCGCGCACGTGCCTGGGCTCGGGGCGGTGAACGCGGGACATGGCCTCTGCTTGCCTTTGCGGTGGCCGTCTGCGTCACCTGGGCGCGTGACTTCGCCGGCGCAGACTTGTTCGGGCCGAGCCAGTCGCTCGCGTTTGGCAAGCTGGTGACAACGGGGCGAGCGCTGAGCGACTTTGACGGCGATGGCGTCTCGGGCCTGTTCGGCGGCTCTGACTGCGCCGGCTTCGACGAGCGCTCCGCGCCCGGGCGCTTTGACTTTCCCGGCAACGGCACGGACGAGGACTGCTCCGGGTCCGACGCCCGCTGGCCCGAGCCACGGGCGCAGGTTGATTATCCGATCCCCGATCGCTCGGGGCACGACGTGGTGCTCATCACCGTGGACACCTTGCGCGCCGACCACCTCGGCGCGTACGGCTATTCGCGCGCCACGTCGCCGAACGTGGATGCGCTGGCGCGCCGCTCGCTCGTGTTCGACTGGGCCTTCTCCCCGGCACCCAAGACGTTCGACTCACTGCCGGCCTTGTTCGCCGGGCTCTACCCCTCGAACATCGCGCGGGACTACTCCAGGAAGAACAGGGACCCGAAGTGGCGCAAGAGCCGCTTCGACGAGCGGGCCTACGTGTACGAGGTCGGGCCCGACAGCGTCTTGCTGGCGGAGCGCTTCCAGCAGCGCGGCTACCACACCGTCGGCTGCTCCTACGTGCCGCTGCTACCGCTGCTCGGACTGGCGCGCGGCTTTGACCGCTTCGTGCAAGCGAGGAGCTGCCGGAAGGCCCTGGCGCAGACCAAGAAGCGAGCCGAGCCGCTGTTCTTCTGGGTCCATCTGTATGCGCCGCACGAGCCGTACGTGCGCCACCCGGAGTTCGATTTCGGCGGCCAGGCCATCGACCGCTACGACAGCGAGATCGCGAAAGACGACGCCGAGATCGGCGCGCTGCTCGGGCTGCTCGAGCAACGCGGGCGCATGGACCGGACGATCATCGCGGTGTCCGCCGACCACGGCGAGGAGTTCCGCGAGCACGGCGGCGAGTCTCACACCATGAACGTGTACCGGGAGCTCATCCACGTACCGCTGGTGCTGCACATCCCCGGGGTCGAACCCGGCCGGATTGCACAGCCCGTCGAGATCATGGGCCTCAACCCCACCTTGTGTGAGCTGGCCCGGCTCGAAGGGCCTTGTGACGACTTCGACGCGCCGAGCCTGCTGCGCACCCTGCACGCCCCGGAGCAGGCCGAGGGCGCCGTGTCCGAGGTGCACCGCCGCGGCTCCGGCATCTTGCGCCGCTCCCTGTACACCGAGCGCTGGCACCTCGTGCTCGACCTGCAGCGCGATCGGGTCGAGCTGTACGACGTCAGCGCGGACCGCAACGAGCAGCTCAATGTCGCGGCCGAGCACCCCGACGTGGTCGCCAGCCTGCACGAACAGCTGCTCGGCCGCATCCGCTATCGCGCCGCGCGCGTGTTCGAGGCCTACGCGAGCCAGCAGGACCCGCTGCAGCTCGCCCGGGGCCTGCCCGTGCTGCAGGACGAGCAGCTGCTCGAGCAGGCGCTGGGCGAGCTGGAGAAGCAGCCGAGCCCGGCGCTGGTGGAGCACCTGGAGCGCCTCGCGGCCCGGCCTGGGTTGGGTGCAGCTCTGCTGGCCCGGGCGCGCGCTCTGCGCGAGCGCTCGGCAGCGACCCGCTCCGCTTCCAACGACTCCGCCGGCAACGACTCCGCCGCGAACGGCCCCGCTCAATCCTCGCGATAGAACCGCGGCACCCGCCGCGAGATGCCCGTCAACACTTCCCAGGCGATGCTGCCGCCGTGCGCCGCGATCTCCTCGGCGGAGAGCGTGTCGGAGCCGAGCGGCCCCTCCTGCGAGCCGAGCACCACGACCTCGTCGCCGATCTGCACGCCGGGGACGTCGGTCACGTCCACGCTGGTCAGATCCATGCTCACCGCGCCCACGATGGGGGCGCGGCGGCCGCGCACGAGCACGTGGCCACGGTTGGAGAGCGCGCGCGACAGGCCGTCGCCGTAGCCCATGGGCAAGGTGGCGATGCGGCTCTCGCGAGTGGCCCGGAAGGTGGCGCCGTAGCCCACGCTGGCGCCAGCGGCCAGGGTGCGCAGCGAGATCACCTCGCTGCGCACGCGCATGGCGGGGCGCAACCCGCTGACTCCGGCCACCCCGGGCGCCAGCCCGAACAGGCCGATGCCAGCGCGCACCAGATCCAGCCGGGCGCGCGGGTGCGCCAGCAACGCTGCCGTGTTGGCGGCGTGACGCACGCGGAAGCGCAGCCCCAGCTGCTCCAGCAGCCGGGTGGCGCGGTCGAAGCGATCGAGCTGCAGCTCCACGAACGGCGCGTCGCTCTCGGCGCTCGCGAAGTGCGTCATCAGCCCCTCGAGCCGCAGCTCCGGGTGCTGGCGCAAGACGCCCGCAAAGCTCTCCAGCTCGCTCGGCGGCACGCCCAGGCGCGCCATGCCGGTGTCGATCTTGACGTGCACGCCATGAGCCGGGCCGGCGCGCTCCCGCACCTCTTCCGCCAGCGAGCGCACCTGGTCCACGCGCGACAGCACGGGGGTCAGCTCGTGGCGCAGGAGCTCGGGCCAGGCGTTACCGTAGTGGCCGCTCATCACCAGGATGGGCACCACCACCCCTGCCTCGCGCAGCTCGATGCCCTCTTCGATCAAGGCCACGCAGATGCCGCGCGAGCCTGCGCGCTCCAGGGTGCGCGCCACCGCCTTGGCGCCGTGCCCGTAGGCGTCGGCCTTCAGCACGCTCCAGACCGGCGTGCCGGCGATGCGCGCGAGCTCCGTCAGGTTGTGCCGCAGGTGGCTGAGCGAGATTTCCGCGCGCGTGGGCCGCACGCTGTCGGCCGGCGCCGCGCGCCGTGGTGTGAGCACGCGCGCAGGAGCTGACGTGATCGGTGGGGTCATGGGCGCTGGCTCATCGTCTCGCTCAGGGCGCATCGGTTTTGCAATCTTTCAGACACGCCTCCAGGGTCTGCGGGCACGGCTCACAGCCGGTGGGGCGCGTCTCACAGCCCGGTGAGCAGGCTGCCTGCTCGCGCTCGCAGCGCTCGCGACACGCGCGCTCTCCGGGCGCCACCTCGGGCGCGACCGGCGCCAGGGCGGCGGACAACAGCTGCGGCGCGCCCCCTGCGCCGCCCGCGGGCGGAGGCTTCACGGGCACCGGTCGCTCGCGCGGCAACTCGCCCGAAGGCAGCTGGAAGCCGGGCTCGGTGTCGCCGCTGACCACCTCGGCGATGCGGCGCGCCGCGTATTCCACGCGGTCCCGGGTCTGGCCATAGGTGTACGTGCGGCGCCACTCGCGCCAGCAGTGCAGGCGATGCGAGGGCGCGATCTTCGGATCCAGATCCAGCCGATCACAGTGGGCGAAGCGCAGATCCCCCTCCGCCAGGATCTCGAAGCTCGGCCCGCACGCGCCCAGCAGCGCCGCCCCGACCCAGCTCAGCAGCGGCGCGGTGCGCCGCAGCCTACGAGGCGGATCCGGCACGCGGGAGAGCATCACCAGCCCACACTCTAGCCCGCCGCAGCTCGCGGTGCCTCGCCCCGCGGGCGGCGCGCCGGCGCTTTTTGCCTGCTACCTCGTGGATTGTCGGCATGGCGAGCGCCCTCACGCCAGCGGGCCGGAAGCGACTCTGGCAGCGCTTCCGCAGGGCTGCGCACTCGGTCAGGCCTCGCTTCATTTGCGCCGAGGCACTAGTTAGTCGGGTCGAAAGGCCCCGGCGGACTTACGTCCCCGCCAGGCACCGATGCGATGACGAACGTTCCCTCCTTCAGCTTGCTCGATCGTGAAGACCCCGAACGGCAAGACAGCGAGCTGTTCTCGCGCGTGCAGCGCGCCGTGGCCGAGATCCGCGCCGGCAAGGCCGTGATCCTGGTCGACGACGAGGACCGCGAGAATGAAGGCGACCTGGTCTTTGCCGCGGAGCACGCCACCCCCGAGGCCATCAACTTCATGGCCAAATATGGCCGTGGTCTGATCTGCCTGGCGCTCACGGCGCGCCAGGTGGAGCGGCTGGATCTGGCGATGATGCCGCAGGGTGGGGCGCCGCTGGGCACCGCCTTCACGCTCAGCATCGAGGCGCGCCATGGCGTGACCACCGGCATCAGCGCCGCCGATCGCTCGCGCACCATCCAGGTGGCGATCGCGCCCGACGCGCGGCCGGAGGACATCGTGACCCCGGGCCACATCTTCCCGCTCAAGGCGCGCGACGGCGGGGTGCTGGTGCGCACGGGGCAGACCGAGGGCTCCGTGGATCTGGCCTTGCTCGCCGGGCTGCGCCCCGCCGGGGTCATCTGCGAGATCATGAACGACGACGGCAGCATGGCGCGCCTGCCGGATCTGCAGCGCTTCGCCGCCGAGCACGGCCTGCAGATCCTGACCATCGCCGATCTCATTCGCTACCGGCTGCAGACGGAGAAGCTGGTGCGTCGCCGTAATGACTTCACCCTGCGGCTCGACGCCACCGGCAGCGACTGGCAGGCGATCGTGTACGAGACCACGGTCGGAGCGGGGCCCTTCCTGGCGCTCGTGAAGGGCAAGCCGCACGAGCAGCCCTCCACCTCCTGCCGCGTGCATTCGGGCGCGCTGCTCTCGGATGTGTTCGGATCGGACACGCTCGACGGCCGGCGCAACCTGCGCCTGGCGCTGGAGCACATCGAGCGCCAGGGTCATGGCGTGGTCGTGTACCTGCCGCCCAAGACGGACTTGCCGGAGGAGCTGGCGGCGCTGGCACGCCCGCGCTCGCACGCGACCTCGCCTCCGGCGAGCACGCCGCCCCCGGCCACGGCCGCAGCCGAAGAGGCCAGCGCGCCGCCCGGGCCGCCGCTGCGCGAGTTCGGGCTCGGCGCACAGATCCTGCGCGATCTGGGGCTGCACCGCATCCACCTGCTCAGCAACCACCCGCGTCGCATCGCCGGGATCGAGGCCTACGGGCTCGAGGTCCTGGATCGTGTGCCGCTGTAAACCGATCGTGTACCACTCGGACCCCGATCGTGTGCCACCCGGACCTCGCGTCTAGCGGCTTCCGACCCTCCGTGCTAAGGCCGCCGCCCTGCTCATGAAGACCATCGAAGGCTCCCTCGTCGCCCGGCCCGGCTTGCGGTTTTGCCTGGTGGCATCCCGCTTCAACGAGGTGGTGGTGCAACCGCTGATCGCCGGGGCAGCAGACGCGCTGCGCCGCCACGGGGTGGAGGACCTCACCCTGGTGCGCGTGCCTGGCGCCTGGGAGATCCCCTGGGCCTGCCGTCAGATCGCGGAGGCCGGGGTGGGCGGCAAGAAGGTCGATGCCATCGTCGCGCTCGGTGCGGTGATCCGCGGCTCCACCCCGCATTTCGAGTACGTCGCGGGCGAGGTGGCCAAGGGCGTCTCCCAGGTGAGCTCGAGCACGGGCCTGATCATCAGCTTCGGCGTGCTCACCACCGAGACCATGGAGCAAGCAGTCGATCGCGCAGGCGGCAAGGCCGGCAACAAGGGCGCAGACGCGGCGCTCACGGCGCTGGAGCTGGTCTCGCTGCGCGCGGCGCTGGGCTGAGCTGGAGCAGGGTAGAGGAATCGAGATGGGCGCCCGCACCGCCGCCAGAGAAGCTGCCTTGCAGATGCTGTACGCAGCAGAGCTGGGCCAGCACAGCCCCGACACGCTGCTGAAGGACTTCTGGCGCGAGTTCCCCGGAGACGCGGAGGGCCGCAGCTACGCCGACAGCGCCGTACGCGGCGTGCTGGCGGACCGCGCCGAGATCGATCAGCGCGTGATCAGCGCCAGCGCCAACTGGCGGCTGGAGCGCATGACGCCCATCGCCCGCAACGTGCTGCGGCTGGGCACGTGGGAGCTGCTGGCCCACCCGGAGATCCCGCGCGCCGTCATCATCGACGAGTCGGTGGAGGTGGCCAAGCGCTACGGCGGTCAGGAGAGCGGCGCGTTCGTCAACGGCGTGCTGGATCGCATCGCCGACACCTGCGGCCGCGCCCACGAGCGCCAGCGGCCGGCAGCGAAGGAGAGCCCGGCCGAGGCGGCCGCCAGCGCTGCCCCGGAGGGCGAGGGCACGCAGGCGCCGAGAGCGGCCGAGCCGGAGGTGAGCTCCGTGCGCGAGGTGAGCCGCCCGCCGGACGGCGCCATCCCCGAGCCTTCACCGGACGACGACTTCTGACGCTACAACAGCATGGAGCTGCGCTTCATCCGCCCGGAGCTGGTCGAGCTGGATCGCGTCGGCATGGAGGTGCTGGCCGCCACCACCTTCGTCGATGAGCGCCCGCCGCGCGGCGTGGCGGGGCTGTATGACTGGCGCAGCACCGGCAGGCTCTCGCGCTGGATGCTGGAGGGCTTCGTCACGGGCGATCTGGGTGAGGTGCTGATGACCCCCGCGCGCCCGCGGCTGCCGTTCGACAAGCTGATCCTGTTCGGCTGCGGGCAGAGCGCGGAGTTTGACGACTCGATCTTCTGCGCGCTGGTCGAGCGCATGCTCAACACCATGTCCGGGCTGCGCGCGCGCACGGCGGTGGTGCAGCTGCCGGGGCGGCACCTGGACGTGATCTCGGCGGAGCGCGCCGCGGACGTGCTGATGGAGCTGTCCGCCGAGCGCCCCGAGCACGACATCTGGACCCTGGTCGAGAGCGAGCAGGGCGAGAAGGCGATGCGCGAGCACCTGCTCGAGAAGCGCCGGCGGGTGGGCTGAGCAGCTCCACGGCGCGCAGCAGCGGAAGCACGGAGCGCGACTGCGAGCGCCGGCGCCCCAGCGGGATGAGGTGGGATTCAGCGCCACGCGCAGCTCGTAACGTCCGGGGCCATTCCGGAATGTGACGGCGCGCAGGCCGCCGCGGCTTTTGCGCTACCAGCGCTTTGGCGCGCAATCAAGATGGCGGCGCCGGGCAGCGCAGCTGACTTACACGTGCGCTCCCGCATGACCGCCTGTCACAGCAGGAAGGCGCAGCAGCGCTCTGCGTTAAGGTCCGCTCGTTCCACCGGTGTTGCATTGAAGCAACAACGGCATGCTGCACAATCAATGGCTACATGCCGCCGTTGAGCTCAAAGCAACTGCTTGCTGCCTCAGCAGCCACTCCTCATCGCTCGCGCTGCCCTGGCCGTCGTCCGCGCCTTCACCCGCTGACCTGCGCAGCGGCCCTCATGCTGCTGGGCGCCTGTCATGGCGAAGGGCACGGCCACCACCCGGGCGGTGATCCCGGCTCGGATGGCAGCGGCGCGCCGGGGCAGGCCTTCGTGCTCGCGTACGACGTGCCCCAGGGCTACCTGCCGCGCGAGCTCGCCGTGGTGGGCCAGGAGCGGGTCACCCTGCACGAGCAGGCGAAGGTCGACGCGGAAGGCGAGGCGTTCGGCGCCATCGCCAGCGTCGGTGACGAGCGACTGGAGCTGAAGGAAGGCGCCGAGAGCGGCACCGTGGTCAGCGTCGGCGACGTGCGGCTCGGCAAGCGCGCCCGCGTGCACGGCGACGCCGTCAGCGCCGGCTCGGTCGAGCAGGGGCGCGGCACGATCGACGGCGAGACGCGCGAGGACGCGGAGCTCGCCCTGAGCCGCATCGAACGCACGGTGACGTTCCCGGGCACCAGGGCGCCGGGCAAGCGAGTGCCGGCGGACGAGGCCGCGCCGGAGGAGACGCTGGCGCCCGGCTACTACGCGAGCCTCTGGGTCAAGGAGGCGGGTCGGGTCACCTTGCCCGGCGGCGACTACTACTTCGACCAGCTGCGCGTGGCCGACGGCGGCACCCTGGTGCTCGACGACTCCAGCGGCCCGATCAACATGTACGTGCGGGAGCGGCTCAGCCTGGATGGCAGCTGGGAGCATCAGGGGCAGGGGGTGGCACGGCTGAACGTGCTCTACCTGGGCGAGGCCGAGGTGAAGCTCGCCGATCCGTTCGAGGGCACCTTGCTCGCGCCGGGCGCCGCGCTCGAGCTGCTCGCGCCGGACAGCGCGGACGAGCGCGAGCCCGGCGGCAAAGGCAAGGGCAAGGGGCACGGGCGGCAGGGCAGCTGGTGGCCCTGGCGCGGCCCCTCGCGCCATCACTCCGGGCAGGAGCACGGCAGCGGCTGGGGTGGCTGGAGCTTCTGGGGCAAACACTGGGACGATGACGACCACGGGCGCGGGCGCGGGCGCGGCCACTGGCATCATCACCACCACGGCCACGGTCATGGCCACGACAGCGATCCCGGCACTGAGCCGCCCACGACGAACGAGCCGCTGTACGTGGGCTCGTTCGTGGGGCGAACGGTCTCGGTGGGCGAGGGGGTCACGGTGTTGCACCAGCCGCCGGCCCCCGAGGTCGGACCCGCGGGCGGGGGGCGCTTCGTCACCTTCGAGTTCCCGTTGCCCGGCGGCGTGCACCCGGGCGAGATCGACATCGGCAGCATCGCCGGCACGAGCATCGGCGGCGAAGTCACCGTCGATCGCGGCTGCAACCCGGGCGCTTCGCTCGTGACCAGCTCCGCGCAGGGTCCGCTCAGCGTCGGCAGCGGCAGCCAGCTGAGCAGCATCGTGGCCGGCGGCGCCGTCCGCCTGTCCGGCGGCACCACCCTCTCGGGCGCCATCTCTGCCGCGGGCAACATCAGCGCCTCGGGCGCGCAGATCGCCGGCGCCCAGCAGGCCAACGCGAGCCTGGGGGAGCTGCGCAGCCTGCACTGGGACGTGACCTTTCCGGGCGGCGCGCAGCCCGCTCTGCAGCTGGCCGAGGGCCGCGCCCGCGTGCTGTACCCGGAGGTGTACGGCGCCGTCAGCGTGGCCGCCGGCGCCACCCTGTACCTGCGCTCGGGCGAATATCACTTCGAGAGCCTGAGCCTGCTCGCCGGCGCCCAGCTCGTGCTCGAGTCGTCGGGCGGCCCTGTCGTGCTCAACGTGCGCGACGAGCTGCGGCTGGAGGGCAACGTGTCCGGGCTGGGCGCCGTGCAACCGCAGCTGTTCGTGGCGTACGCCGGCAGCCGCGCGGCGCTGGTCAGCGGCGGCTTTGACGGCACCCTGGTGGCGCCGCGCGCGCGCATCTCGGTGCTCGGCGGCGAGCACCGGGGGCAGTTCCTCGGGCGCACCGTCAGCGTGGCCGGAGGGGTGAAGCTCCACCAGTGCGCCGCCGACTGGGATCACATCCTCGGCGAGCCGCTGCTCGATCCGGTCAACATCAGCTTCGGGCCATCGCCGGTGTTCCTGAGCGCGAGCGGCGAGGGCGACAACAGCCAGTCCCCACCCGGCCCAGTGCAGCTCGAGCTGCCGCACGTCTTGCCGGTCTCGCGCGGCAACGCCGGCAACGGCACCGCCGTGCTCACGTACACGGCGCCGGGCGGCGAGCAGGTGAGCTGCACGTACCGCGGCGGCGCCTCGGTGCCGCACCCGGAGACCTTGCTCGAGATCGCGCGCGGCCGCGAGTTCTTGTTCCAGAGCTGCAGCAACGGCGCCCCGGCGGGCTCCACCGTCACCGGCAGCGACTTCGGCCTGAACGTGCAGGGTGATCCGCAGGGGCCCGGTGGCAGCGCCGCGGTGGAGCAGGGCCTGGGCGACGGCTGTGACGAGGCGCTGCGCGCGCCGATCCCGCCCGCTCGCTCGCTCGAGCTGCTGCAGAGCTTCAACTGGGCCAACACCTCGGCCCTGCCCGAGACCAACCCCGACGGCACGCCCACCCTGTATTACGCCAACATCTACATCCGCAACGAGACCGAGCGCGAGCTGCTCGATCGCTTCCTGATCCACTACTCGGGCAAGCCCTTCTTCGATGACGAGCTGGAGGCGCTGTACAAGGGCAAGTGCGGCGCGCTGGATCTGAGCGGCGACGGCAACGGCCTGTTCGTGTTCGCCTTGCTGCCGGGCAAGACTTACAACCGCATCCGCCAGGCGGTCACCCACGAGGACATCCGCCCGGAGGAACGGGTGATGTTCCAGGCCATCGTGCTGCGCGACCCGCCGCAGGCCCTGCAGAACCCGAACGGCTCGCTCGACTACGAGTACCTGAAGGAGGCGGGCTACTACTACCTCGGGCTGCGCGAGCTGCCCGCCGACGGCGCGCTGGACCACACCGCGCTGCCGGGCGGCGCCGCCAAGGCCTTCATCGACGCCATCGAGTTCGTCGCCACGGTGGCGCGCGACGCCTGCCGCGGCGTGATCGACGTGCTGGGCGAGATCGACCGCTTCGCCCAGGGTGAGGTCACCGTGCACCTGGACATCGACGTGCGCAGCCGGGTGCCGGCCTTCAGCGGCAGCCCGCTGCTGCGCGCCTGGGGCCCGGAGACGGGCCGCGAGGCAGGGCTGCGCGGCGTGCGGGTCGAGCTCCGCCAGTGGGCGCAGCGCCTGTACACGTTCGGCATCCCGGTTCCCACCGCCTACCATGCCGACACCAACCGGGACGGCCGGGTCAGCATCCGCGTGGCCAAGGGCGGCGGCGGGATCGGCGGCGCCACCTCGGCGCGCGGCGACAGCGGGCTGTGCATCGACATGGAGAACAATGCCGGCAAGGTCACCCACTTCCTGCTGGCCAACACCATCTGCGACTTCCGCTCGCTCGACCTGACCAACATCAACAACGGCGCCACCGGCCGCTCCGTGTTCGGCGGCTTCGAGCGCAACGTGGACGTGTTGCTCTCCACCAGCACCTCTGACATGGCCGTGCTCAGCGAGGCCACCAACACCTTCGACTACGTGCGCGAGGTGGTGGGCACCAGGATCCGCCAGGCGCGCATCCTCACCGGGGGCTACGCCAGCGGCCTCAGCTTCGGCAAAGACATCCCCTGGGCGCCTTGCTTCGGCTTCCCGAACTTCGTCGCGGATGCGGCGTTCTTCACGACCATCGGCATCCCCGTCGTGGGCACCATCACCAACGTGCTGACCACCACCGACATCGTGGTGCCGCCCGCTGCGCATATCGAGCGCGACTTCGGGGTGATGACCCACGAATACGGCCACTTCACCCTGTGCGGGCTGATGGACATCTACGCCGAGGATCCGTACGCCGCGTTCTCGGCGCTGATCGAGGACGTGGCGTTCGAAGGCGCCACGGTGCAGGCGCACGATCCTTCACGGGTCATCCACGAGACGTTCGCGGACTTCATCGCCGGTCAGGTGATGGGCGGCGCCGACTACATCCCGCTGCCGCAGTCGGTCTTCACCGGCGGCATGCGCTTCTGCCGGGGCGGCAGCAGCGACTGCTGGGATCGCAACTTCTTCTCGGAGAGCAGCGGCACCGATGCCATCGCCCGGCTGGGCACGCTCCTGCACGACGCCTTCGATGGCCACCCGAAGTTCGCGCTGGCGCCCACCAACGGCGACGCCTGGCTCGCCAATATCAGCGGCGGCACGCTCAGCAGCATGAGCCTGGCCAGCAGCGGCTATGGTGACGCCACTGACGAGCAGGTCCGCCTCGGCGGGCCGCGGCTCAACGACGTAGTGGACGCGTTCCTGTTCGAGAACCTGCGCCAGTCCCTGGAGGAGCGCGGCTTCCCGGACGCCTCCTTCCGCCTCTCAGCGCTGGAGCAGGCGCTGGGCGACGTGGTGAGAGAGGAGCACAGCTGGTGCCAGGCCTGTGATCTGTTCCTGCCGCACCTGCAGAATGCCGCGGGCATGAGCCAGCTGCAGCGCTGGGAGGCCTGCCGGGACAATGAGCGCGTGCGGCGCGCCATCGGCACCGCGCCGGACCCCGACGTGCGCATGGACGTGCGCGACTGCCGCGTGTGTCTGCCGAACCAGGTGTCCGGGGCAACCGGCATTTGCCGGCCCTGTGCCGCCAACGAGTTCGTCAGCGGCAACACCTGCGTCGCCTGCGCCCCGGGCAGCGTGCCCGTGGGCAGCGGCTGTGCGCCCTGCGGGGTCAACCAGATCTCGATCGGCAACAGCTGCGTGGCGTGCCCGCTCGGCAAGGGGCCCGATCGCAGCCGCAACGCGTGCGTGGACTGCGCCATCGACGCCACCATCGACTGGAGCACCATGACCGATCCCGCCTGCAGCATCGTCAGCCTCAGCCAGGTGGACGCCCCCGGCGACGTGTGCCCGGATCAGTTCTGGATCGAGGCAGTGAACCTCAACGGGGTGAGCAGCGACGGCCGCACCTCCGGCTTCACCGTCGACGTCGAGCTGGCCAGCGGCCCCAGCGAGCGCCAGCAGTGCCTGGCCACCGACGTGCAAGGCACGCTCGCCGTGCCCGGCATCAGCGGCACCACTCTGGTCGCGCTCTCCAGCGTCTCCTCCACCGATCCCGACTTCTGCGAGCCGGACCTGGACAACGGCATCCTCTGCATCCAGGGACGCTGCGTACACGACGCGCAACTCGCCCTCCCTGCAGCAGACGTCAGCGCCGGCCGTACCAGTGTACGGATCATGGGCAACGCCACGGGACAGGGCGGCACTCTCGGGGTACGCGTGAACGTCGCCACCTCGGATTGCATCGATGAGGATCCACACTGAGCCCCTGCGCCTCTGCCTCGTGCCGCTCGCCCTGTGGGCGAGCGCTTGCGGCAGCGACCCCGAGCCCTGCTTCGGGCTGCGCCAGAGCGAGCCGCTCGAGCTGCGGGTCGTGAGCGAATACAGCGAGGCCGCGGGCTACGAGTTCGGGCTCGACTTCCAGGTCACCCCTGCACCTTGTCCCGCCGCCTTGCGGCTGGCGGCGCCGCGCACCTTGCAGCTCGCGGTGACGGGCCACCAGGAGAGGAGCGGGCTCGCCTGCCTGCTGAACACGGCTGACGTGCTCTCCGGCAGCGGGCTCGCGCTGGGCGAGCCCGCGCTGGCCGTCGCCTTTGGCACCGAAGACGACGCCGAGATCGTGCACGCCGCTCACGCGCTGACCGTCGATGGTTGCCCGGGGCGCTGGGCGCTGTCGGTGGAGACGCGCGCCTCCTACGGCCGGCATGGCGACCCGTTCCTGCCGGCGCCCGCGAGCGGCTATCCGCCGATCGTGATGCACACCGGCTTCGAGCTGGATGATCGCGGCTCCGCCGCCTGCTCGCGCCTGCTGCCAGAGGGGCTGGGCTGTAACGACTACTACGTGGTCGAGCTGAGCCGGCCCTGAGCCGCTCGAGCATGCCGGCGCTGCTCCCGCTCCGTTCTCGTTCACTGGCAGGAGCGCTGCTGCTGGCGAGTGTGCTGCTGGCGAGTGTGCTGCTGGCAACGCCTGCGGCCGCCTACGTGCGCGCCAGCGACGGCAGCGGGCGGCCGCTGCGCTGGCACGCAACGCGCTTGCAGCTCGAGGTGGCCACGCCACCGGGGGAGCTCGGCAGAGCGCTGCTGCAGGCCAGCGAGCGCGCCGCCGCGCGCTGGAGCGCCGCCACCGGGCTCAGCATCAGCGTGCGCAGCGCGGCAGCCACGCCAGCGCGAGTCAGTGAAGACGGCCGCTCGCTGGTCGTGCTGCGCCGCCAGCGCTGGTGCCCTGATGATGCGCTGGCGCCCTGCCACGACCCGAGCCGCCACGCGCTCACCCAGCTGTACACACGCCCCGCCGCCGTGGCGCCCGCCGCCGAGATCATCGAAGCCGACATCGAGCTCAACGGGGTCGACTTCACCTGGTCCGCCAGCGCCGCTGGCGCGCTCGACGCCGTGCTGTTGCACGAGCTGGGGCACCTGCTCGGCCTGGATCACAGCTGCGCCGCCTCTCGCTTGCGGGCCCGCACCGACCACACCGGCGCCCCCGTGCCGCTGTGCAGCGAGGCCCCCGCCAGCGCCCTCCGCGCCGTCATGTACCCCGACCCGCTCGATCCCCGGCACGGCGGGCGGCGCGAGCTCAGCGAAGACGAGCTGCGCGCGGGTACGGAGCTGTACGGCGGGCGCCCAGCGGGCCCTCTCAGGCGCTGGTCTGTGCTGGCCGTGTTGGGGCTCGGAGCCATGAGCGCGCTGTGGCTCATCAGGAATGCCCGCCGCCCGTCACCACCCCACGGCTGATTCCGCACCCGTGCTGCGCCCCCTGCCGGCGCTGGCGCTGGCGGCGCTGAGCGGCGTGCTCGGCGCGCTCGCTTACCCCGGGCGGCTCAGCCTCTGGCCGCTGGCGTTGCTCGCCGGCTGCCCCCTGTACGTCGCCGTCGCCGGGCAGCGGCTGCTCCGGCGCATCGGCCACGGCTGGCTCGCGGGCATGGTGACGGTCGCGCTGTCCGCACACTGGCTGCCCGCCGCGTACCAGCGCATCACCGGCGCCAGTGGAGCCGCCAGCGCGGGCCTGCAGGCGCTGTTCTGCGCCTGGCACGGCCTGGATCTGGCGCTGCTGGTCGCGCTCGCCGCGGCTCTGCGGGCAGCCCGACTGCCGCGCTCGCTCTCGTGGGCGCTGGCGCACGTCGCGGCCGAGCTCAGCTTGCCCCGGCTCTTGCCCTATTCGTACGCCAGCACCCTGCACGGCGCGCCCTGGGCGCTGCAGAGCCTGGCCTGGCTCGGGCCCGTGAGCGTCGTCTTCCTGCTCGCCGGGATGCACGCCGCGCTGGCGGAGTGCTGGCTGCAGCGCAAGCAGCCCGCACGCGCGCGGCGCGAGCTCTCCTGCTGGGCGCTGGCCTGGGCCGCGCAGCTCGGCCTGGGCGCGCTCGAGCGCCACTCGCTCGCGGAGCAGCGCGGCCCAAGCCTGACCGTGGGCGTGGTCCAGGCCAACACGCAGCCGTTCAGCAAGCGCGACCTACCCGACGAGTCCCTGCAGGCGCACCTGCAGGCCTCTGCGGCCCTGCTCGCGCGCGAGCGCCCCGACGTGCTGGTCTGGAGCGAGACCGCCATCGCCACCCCACTGCCCGCCGAGCAGCTCGGCGGCGCCATCCTGCGCCGGTTGCGCGGGGGGCTGGGCGTGCCGCTGGTGCTCGGCGCCGTGGTGCGCGAGCACACACCAGCCGGCGAGCGACAGCTCAACTCCATCCTGAGCGTGGCGAGCGATGGGTTCCTCTGCGCCGACTGCCGCTACGACAAGCTCCACCTGCTACCGCTGGTCGAGGACACCGCACGCGCTGGAGCCCGCGCATTTGCCCCGGGCACTCACCCGCGACTGCTCCCCGTGGCGGGCAGCCTGGCCGCGCCGCTCGTGTGCTTCGAAGTGACGTCTGCCCGCGCCGTGCGCGCCTTGATGCGCGAGGGCGATGCCAGCTGGCTCGTCAACCTCGCCAACGACGGCTGGTTCGGCGACAGCTCTGAGCCCGCGTTTCATCTCGCCCAGGCCCAGCTGCGCGCCATCGAGCAACGCCGCTACCTGGTCCGCGCCACCACGACCGGCATCAGTGCCGTGATCGCCCCCGACGGCCAGCTCATCGCTCGCGCCGAGCGCGGCCCCGCCGCCTTCAGCGCCCGCATCACCCTGCGCCACGGCGCCACCCCCTATCAGCGCCTGGGCGACGCGCCCTGGTGGGCAGCGCTGCTCGCCAGCGGCCTGTTCGCGCTCGCAGGTCGCTGGCGCGCCAGACCTGCCGCCGCAGAGCGAAGCTGAGCGCCGGGCGCTAGCCCTTCGCCGCCTTCTTCGTCTTCGTGGCCCTGGGCGCGCTCAGCTCGATGCCGCCGAGCACGATCTGTCCGCTCTGTGACCTGTCGTATTCGAGCACAAAGTCTTTGTACTCGTGCAGCTCGACCGTGTTGAACAGCCCCGGCTCCTGCACGGAGCGCACGCGCCTGGGCTTGCCCAGCAGCTCCTGCACGGCGGGCTGCAACATGCCCAGGCTCACGCCACTCTCGAAGCGACCGTTGTAAATGCCAAAGTCCGGGGTGGGCTCCTTGAAGAAGGGGCGACCCAGGCGGTGAATGCGTACGCGCTGGAGCGCGCCGTTCTCCAGGAAGAACTCGATGGCGTGCGCCGAGTAGCGGCAAGCGAGCCGGCTGGGCGCGTCCTGACGCTTCTCGTCACATGGCTGCTGCATCAGGCGCTCGATCGTCTCCACGGTGGCGCCGAAGCGGATGGGCCCCACCCCCTGCCCGGGCAAGATTGGCAGCGAGATCCCGACCGGGATGTGCCAGGGCTCCGGCGCAACGGGCGCCACGGGGCGCGAGCGCTTGCTCTTCGGCACCTCGGCTGCACCCGCGCCACCCGCAGCGGGGCCCGGCGCTGCCGCGCTGGCTGCCGGCGCCTGCTGCGAGCCCACGTCACCCGAGCGGCAGGCGCTGCTCGCACCGAGCGACAGCACGACAGGCAGCACCGTGGCAAACCAGGCCCTCTTCACTTGCAACACTCGGTCACGTCTCCTCAGGCTGACTGGCCACGGGCACGCGCCGGCCGACGCCAAAGGCCTTGCGCGTCAGGATCAAGCCCGGCGCGGCCTGACGCCGCTTGTACTCCGCGCGCGTGACCAGGGTGATCACCCGCTGCACTACCTCACGCGGATAGCCGCGCGCCACGATCTCCTCCAGCGAGGCGTGATCTTCCACGTACAGCTCCAGGATACCGTCGAGCTGCTCGTACGGCGGCAGCGAGTCCTGATCGGTCTGGTTCGGGCGCAGCTCGGCCGAGGGCGCCTTCTCGATGCTGGAGCGCGGGATGCGCTCGCCGTCGCGGTTCACGTGGCGCGACAGCTCGTACACCATCGTCTTCGGCACGTCGCTGATCACGGCCAGGCCACCCACCATGTCCCCGTACAGGGTGCAGTAGCCGACGGCGATCTCGCTCTTGTTGCCGGTGGTCAGCACCAGCGCGCCGGTGCGATTGGAGACGGCCATCAAGGTGGCGCCGCGCACGCGAGCCTGGATGTTCTCGAACGTCACGTCCCCCGCACCCGCCGGGCCACACGCCTCCAGCACCGGGCCCAGGCGATCGATGTACGCCTGGAAGATGGGATCGATGTCGACCAGCTGATGTTTCACCCCGAGCGAGCGAGCCAGCGCCTCGGCGTCGGCGATCGAGCCCGGCGAGGAGTAGCGCGTGGGCATGGCCAGGGTGAGCACGTTCTCGGCGCCCAGCGCGTCCGCCGCGATCACCGCCGTCAGCGCCGAGTCGATACCGCCGCTCAGCCCGAGCACCGCCCGGCGGAAGCCGCACTTGCGCGCGTAGTCTCGCACGCCCAGGACCAGCGCCGAATACGCTGCAGAGAGCGACGGCGGCGGCTCCGCCGTGCTCTGGGTGCCGGCGCCGCTCGCCAGATCGACCACCAGCAGCTCCTCCTCGAAGCTGCGCGCGCGCGCCAGCACCTGCCCCGACGGAGAGCAGACCACGCTGCTGCCGTCGAAGATCAGCTCATCATTGGCGCCCACCTGGTTCGCCATCACCACTGTCAGCTGATTGCGCTGCGCCAGCTCGCGGAAGAGCTCTTCGCGCCGCCGCCACTTGCTCAGGTTGAACGGGCTGGCAGACAGATTGAACAGCACCTGGGCCCCCTGCGCCGCCAGCTGCGCCACGGGCCGCACCGCATAGCGCCCCGCCATCTCTGCCGAGTCCGCCCAGGCGTCTTCACACACCGTCACCCCGACCCTCTGCCCCGCGAGCTCGAACACGCTGCTGGGTGAGCCGGCGCGAAAGTGCCGCGCGTCATCGAAAACGTCGTACGTGGGCAAGAGCTGCTTGCTGACCCGGGCGATCTCACGCCCGCCGCGCGCCACCACGGCGTCATTCGTGAGCGGCAGCCCCGGCCCCTCCGGCATGCCCACGCTGCCAAACATCACGGTGAGCTCTGCCGGCGTCGCCGCCACCAGCTCTTGCGTCACGGCGCTGACCCGCTTGACGAAGCCAGGGCGATCCAATAGGTCGCGGGCTGGATAGCCTGTCAAACAGAGCTCCGGAAAGAGCACCGCATCGACACGCTCCTGACGCGCGCGCCCCATCCATTCCTGGATGCGCCGGCCGTTCTCCTGCACGGCCCCCACCGTGGGGTTGAACTGCGCAATGGCGACCCTCATGTGAGGACCATCGTGCGCACCCGGCCACACGCACTCTCGTGTACCTGCGGACGCTGAGCAGCTGGAAACAGAAGCCGTGAAGACATTTGAAAGACGTTTTCTGTTTGTAACGGGCAAGGGCGGCGTCGGCAAGACGACCGTGGCCGCCGGCCTGGCCCGCGCGCTCAGCCAGCGGGGCCGGCGTGTGTTGCTGGCTGCCACGGACAGCGCACCCTATCGCGAGCTGCTGCCGGACGCGCGCTGGGAGGAGGATCCAGCGCCCAGCGGAGAACGCTCGTTCACCGTGCACCTGGAGGCGGAGGCGGCGCTGCGCGAATACGGGCGCCTGTTGATCAAGCCCAAGCTCGCCCGCCAGGCGCTGTTCGAGAACCGCTACGTGCAAGGCTTTCTGGCCGCGCTGCCCGGCTTGCCGCAGTGGGCGGTGCTGGGCAAGGCCTGGTATCACAGCACCGAGCAGGCGGGCAGCGCCCCGCGCTTCGACTCGGTGATCTTCGACGCACCCGCCACCGGCCACGGGCTGGAGCTGTTGCGCTTGCCGCGCACCATCACGGAGCTAGCGCCCGCAGGGCTACTGCGGCGCGATGCGGAGCTGGCGTGGCGGATGTTTCAGGACGCCTCGCAGTGTTGCATCTGCCTGGTCACGTTGCCGGAAGAGCTGCCCACCAACGAGACCATCGAGCTGTGCACCCGGATCCGTACGGAGCTCGGGCTGCCGCTCGGCGCGCTGTTGCTCAACCGCGCCATGACGCCGGCCTTCAGCGCCGAGCAGCGCGAGCAGCTGGCGGGGCTGGCCGGGCTGCAGCCGCACGGCGCGGGCGAGACGGCGCTGCGCGCCGCGAGCTTGCGGGCCGTTGCGGAGCGAGTGCAGCACGAGAGCGTGCAGCGCCTGAGCGCAGTGGGCGCGCCGCTGGTCACCTTGCCCGAGGTCGACAGCGCACGCGCCGAGACCCTGCTGGAGGCAGTGACGGCCGCGCTGCTCGCGGGGCGCGCGGTGCCGCCGGCACCTCCGGCAGC
>JAICQL010000326.1 GCA_025937895.1 Polyangiaceae bacterium
CCATCAGCGCAGTGGCGGAAACTCCGCGCCTCCCCCTTCCCGCCGTCCGTACCGAGTGGCTCATCGCTCCGGGCATGGCGGGCGCCGCGGGTGCTTACAGCGCCAGCAGCCTGGAGACGTTGGTACAGTGCCCGCTGAGATGGCTGCTCCGATACCGCGCCGGGCTGCGCCCGGGAGCGCGCGTGGCCATCGCCTCCGGTGTCACTCTGAACGGCAAGCTGGGCCATCGCCTCGTTGAAGAGCTTCACCGCTGTGGCGCCCTCGGCGATGCGACGTGCGTACGAGAAGCAGCCAGCGTCCACTTCGACCGTCTGGTGCGCGAGGAAGCCGCCGTCCTGCTGCGCCCTGGCCAGAGCTCCGAGCTCAGCCAGTTGAAGCTCCAGCTTTGCCGTGCGGTCGAGGTCCTGAGCAAGGTCCTCACCACGGCAGGCCTGGAAGTGGTCGGTGTGGAAGAGTCCATGGAGGCCTCGTGGCGAGGAGGAAAGCTGGAGGGGCGGCTAGACCTGCTGCTGCGCGACCGGACTGGCGCCGAGCTGGTCGTCGACATCAAATGGGGCCGGAGCAGCTATCGCGCGCTGCTGGAGAACGGTCAGGCAGTGCAGCTCGCGAGCTACGCGGCCCTGCGGCGCTTGCATCGAGGCGCGGAGAGCGTGCCCACCGCGTACTTCTCGCTCAGCCGCGCAGAGCTGCTCAGCACGCAGTCTGAGCCATTCGGCAGCGAGGACGCAGTCGCCGGACCTTGCTCGTCGGAGACCTGGCAGCGACTGGAGGCCACCATTCAGCTGGTGGAAGCGCGCATCCGCGATGGGCACGTGCCGGTGGCAGGCGTGCCGCGAGCGCTTCCGCTGATTCAGGCGTGTGGCGCGCCTGCCAACGATGGCCACCCCTACCTGCAGCTCGAGCCGGATGCCGGCTGCAAGCACTGCGATTATCCGGCGATCTGCGGGCGGCGCTGGCAGGAGTCCGCATGAAACAGCGCGCTTCCGCTTCGCCGCCAGCGTTGGTGAGCGCCGGAGCCGGCAGCGGCAAGACCCATCACCTGACCGAACTGGTCATAAGCGCCCTGGATCCAAGCAGCGCCAATCGCATCGAAGTGAGTGGTCTGGCCGCGGTTACGTACACGCGCAAGGCAGCGCTCGAGCTAGAAGCGCGCCTGCGTCGCACGTTGGTGACGACCGGGACCCCCGAAAGGGCTCGAGAGCTGCCGCTCGCCTATCTGGGGACGGTGCACGCCGTCTGCCTGCGGCTACTGAGCGAACACGCCATCGACGCGGGGCTATCGCCATTGCTCCACGTCATGCCCGGGGAAGAAGCCGCTCTGCTACGGCAAGCCCTGGAATGGGGGATACCGGCAGATCTGCGCGAGCGCCTGGAGCATCTGGCACGCGCCCTGGAGATTCACTGGGATGACCGCGTACAGCGCCACGATTGGCAGACTGCCGTGCAGGAGATCATGACGCTCGCGCGCAGCAACAGGATATCTGCGGAAGCGCTGCCAGCAATGGGTGAGCAGGCAGCCACGCGGCTCCTCGAGCTGATGGGGCCTGCACTGGCAGATGATGAGGGCCTCGATCGGGAGCTGAGCGCCGCACTGGCCGTTGCGGAGGCGCTAGTGGCTCAGCTGGACACGGGCCAGAAGAATACGGAACAGGCGCTCGAGCTGCTGCGCGATTCGCAGGAGGCTCTGGCGCAGCGGCGCCTCGGCTGGTCCCGCTGGATCGCCCTTCAGAAGGTCAACGGCGGTAAGGCGAGCAAGCCAGCGCTCGCTCCGCTGATCCAGGTAGCGGAGCAAGTGGATCGACACCCCCGCTTGCAACGGCAGATGCTGGCCTTTGTGCGGGCGACCTATGAAGCCGCCAGCTTGGGTCTGAGCGCCTACGAGCAATGGAAACGGGCGCGCCGCCTGATCGACTTCGCCGACATGGTGGACCGAGCCCTGCAGCTGCTGGAGACGCCGGAGGTCCGCCAGGAGCTCGCCGAGCGCTTGCAGCTGTGCGTGGTGGACGAATTTCAGGACACCAGCCCGCTGCAGCTGGCGCTGTTCATGCGCCTGCATGCGCTGGCAGGGCGCTCCACCTGGGTGGGAGACCGCAAACAATGCATTTTCGAGTTCGCAGGCGCCGACCCTGCGCTGATGGATGCGGTGAGCGGCTGGATCAGCGCGGCGGGCGGCAGCACCCCTACCCTCCAGGACAATTGGCGCTCTCGCCACGAGTTGGTGTCCGTCGCGGCGAAGCTCTTTGGAGGGGCATTCGCCAGATACGGGCACCCGAGAGAGGAGCTCGAGCTGCGGCCTCGACGCCCATCCCTCGAGGAGCTCGAGCGCTTGGCGCCGCTTGGCGTTTGGCACATGGAGAGCAACAGCCTGGACCAGGACGCGGAGGCGCTGGCGCAGGGAATACAGCGGTTGCTCCAGGCACCGGCAGAGACGATGGTGCTCGACCGAGAAGCGCAGCAGCCGCGCCCGCTGCAGGCAGCCGACATCGCCATTCTGGTGGCCACCAACGACGAAGCGTCGCGCCTTGCCACCGTCCTCGAGCGGTGCAACGTGCGCGTAGGCCTGGCCCGCACCGGCTTGCTCGACACGCCTGAGGGCACCGCGGTCCAGGCAGCCCTCAGCTATCTTGCTGACGGCAGAGATGAACGCGCCCGCGCCGTGCTCGAAGCGCTCACGGGCTTTGCAGGAGCCACCCCCGACGCCTGGCTGCAGCAGGAACTCGAGCGCGAGTCTGCACGCGGCGCAGCGATCGAGAAGGGAGAGTCGCCGCCGCACGTGGTGCCCTCGCCCGTCGTGGCTCGCCTGGTCGAACTGCGCGCCGATTTGTCGTTGCTCGCGCCCTCGGAGGCGCTCGATGCCACGCTGTCCGTGCTCGACCTGGCCAGTTGCTGCGCTCGCTGGCCCGACCCGGAGCAGCGACTGTCCAACCTGGATGCACTGAGAGCGATGGCCAGTCTCTACGAGGCTCGCTGTGGCGAGCGGCGCGAGACCGCCAGCTTGTCCGGACTATTGGGCTTTTTCGATTCGGCGCGAGCCCCCTCACTGCTGCTGGGGGTGGAAGCCGTGACCGACCGCCAGCATCCGAGGCAAGGTAGGCAGTCTGTCACCGTGACCACCTATCACCGTGCCAAGGGGCTGGAGTGGCCGGTGGTCGTGCTGGCCAGTCTACAACGCCGAGAACGCCGGAGCGCATTCTCCGTGCTGCCGGCAACCTCCGGCGCGGGCTTCGATCCAAACGCGCCACTCGGCGGTCGGTGGATCCGTTACTGGCCCTGGCCATACGGCTCTCAGCGAAAGGCTCTGCTCGCGGAGCGGGTGGAGCAGTCACCGGAAGGCACGGAAGTCCGTGAGCGAGAGGCGCGCGAACGGCTGCGCTTACTATATGTAGGCTTCACGAGAGCGCGTGATCATTTGGTGCTTGCCGTGCGCCTAGGCAAGCAAGGGCCACGCGCGGCGTGGCTGGAGGAGTTGCGCGATGACTCCGGCAGCAGCGTGCTCGAGCTACCCGCCACGCCCTCGAAGGATCGTGTATTGATCCGCGGCCCTGCCGGAGAGGTCCACACTGTCCCCGCCCGCTCGTGGGTGCTGCAGCCCAGCACCTCGGCCCCGCCAGCGCCCGTGACTGGCGCGGTAGCTCGATGGTTCGCCCTGGCGCCGCTGCCGAAGGCTGCCGCCACGTATCGCATCGCGCCCTCGCGGGCGAGTCAGGACTGGCCCTCACTCACTTCAGGCAGCGCAGGCGCCGCGTACGTAACAGGTGCCCGCCTGCCGCTCGGCAGTGAAAGGCCCGAGGATTGGAGCGAAGTGGGCAATAGCCTGCACGCTTTCCTCGCTGCCGATCTACCTGGTCTCAGCGCAGAACAGCGGCTCGAACGAGCTCGCCGGCTGCTGGACTCGGCGCAGCTGCTCGAGCCTGCTGCGCTGGTTCGTGCCAGCGATGAGCTGCACCGCTGGGCAAACGGCCGCTGGCCTGGAGCAAAATGGCATCGGGAGGTGGCAGTGGCCGGGGTGATTGAAACGGAACAGGGCCACCGGCGCATTGAAGGAACCATCGACCTCTTGCTCGAGCTTGATTCGGGGGTGGTGTTGATCGATCACAAGAGCTATCCAGGGCGCCAGAGCACCTGGCGAGAGAAGGCGCTCGAGTATGCGCCGCAACTGGCCGCTTACGCGGAGGTGCTGCGCATGGCAGGGCACCATGTGCTCAGCCAATGGCTCAGCTACCCCGTTGCCGGTGGGGTGGTCGAGATTCTGGGCGCGCGTGCCACGATGGCGGACGCCGCTCTGGGAGGGCGATAGCGATGGCCGGAGGTAGCACGCCCCCTCAACCAAATGGCGCGGCAGCCCTCCCAGAGAGCCTCGCAGAACCTGCCGCGCGCGCCAAGCCGCTGCCACGGCGCCTACCGCAGGCAGGGGATGAGGCACCGCTGCTGGTACCGGCACGCATGATCAACGAGACCCTCTACTGTGAACGCTTGCTGTATCTGGAGTGGGCGCAGGGAGAGTGGGCAGACAACGCCTTCACCGCTGATGGCCACGCGGTGCATCGACGCGTGAACAAGGCGGGCAAGCCGCTAGCAGCAGCACCCGACGCAGAGAATGAAACGGCAGAGGAAGAGCGCCCGTATGCAGCACGCTCCGTGTGGCTCTCCTCGGAGCGACTGGGCATCACCGCCAAAATGGACTTGGTGGAGGTGGACGGCGCGCAAGTGATACCGGTGGAGTACAAGCGCGGCACACGCCCCAACGTCCCCGATGGCGCTTACCTACCGGAATTGGCGCAGGTCTGCGCGCAAGTGCTGCTGCTCCGCGAACACGGCTATACGTGCCCGCACGGCGAGATTTACTACGCGAAAGATCGCCAGCGAGTTCACATCGAGATTACCGAATGGTTGATCGAACAGACGCTGCGGGCGCGCGCTCGGGCGTTGAGCCTGCTTGACGCTGGCGTGTTGCCACCTCCTCTCGAGGACAGTCCCAAGTGTCATGGTTGCTCGCTGGTCGGCATCTGCTTGCCAGACGAGACGCGTGCGCTTTCGAGCGATGCCCTGGAGCCCGCTACAGCCGTCGACGAAGCGGCGTTGGACGTCGGAGAGGATCCCTGGGGCCTCACCGTGGGCGGCGAGAGGCCGGTGCGGCGCCTCTTCCCTGCCCGGGATGACAAGCTACCGGTATATGTGCAGGCGCAGGGAGCGATGCTGAGGCTCGATGGCGAGCGATTGGTCGTACAGAACAAGGAGAGCGTCGTTCCACCCGTGCGCTTGAGCAATACCTCGCACGTGGCACTCTTCGGCAACGTACATGTCACGACGCCCGCGATCCGCCGGTTGCTGGATCGAGGGATACCGCTGCTCTTCTTCAGCTACGGCGGCTGGTTTGTTGGACAAGCCCTGGGTCATGATTCGAAAAACGTCGAGTTGCGGATCGCTCAATATCGCGCCAGTCAAGACCGACCACAGTGCCTGCAACTCGCGCGAGGCTTCGTAGCCTCCAAGATACTCAACTGTCGCACCCTGCTGCGCCGCAACCACGACACGCCCAGTGCCGTTGCGCTGTCCGAGTTGAAACAGCTGTCGCGCAAGGCTCGCGAGGCCCGCTCGATCGAGAGCCTGCTAGGCATTGAAGGCACCGCTGCGCGGCGCTACTTTGGCGAGTTTGCCGGGATGCTCAAAGGCCCGCAGGGGTTCGACCTGGAGGGCCGCAATCGCCGTCCGCCCCGTGATCCGATCAATGCGTTGCTGTCGTTCTGCTATTCGTTGCTCACCAAGGAGTTTTCCGTGGCGGTCCGTGGCGCAGGCCTGGACGGAATGCTCGGCTTCTATCACCAACCCCACTTTGGCCGCCCATCGCTCGCGCTCGACCTGATGGAAGAGTTTCGCCCCGTCATTGCCGACTCCGTCGTGATCGGGGTGATCAACAACGCCGTGGTTCAATCGGAAGATTTCATCCACGCCGCCGGTGCAGTTTCCCTCACGCCTGCGGCGCGCAAGCGGGTCATCCTGGCCTTTGAACGGCGAATGGACCAGCTCGTGACCCATCCGGTCTTCGACTATCGCATCAGCTACCGCCGCGTGCTCGAAGTACAAGCCCGCTTGCTCAGCCGCGTGCTCCTCGGCGAACTGCGCCGCTACCCCGAGTTTCGCATTCGCTGACGGGGCCCGCCCTATGCGACACACGTACGTCGTCACCTATGACATCTCCAACCCCAAGCGCCTGCGCAAGGTCTACAAGCTGATGCTCGGTTGGGGGGACCATCTACAGCTCTCCGTCTTTCAGTGTGAGCTCAACGAGCGCGAGCTCATCGAGCTACGAGCCGAATTGGCACAGATCATTCGCCACGTCGAAGACCAAGTGCTCTTCATCGACGTGGGCCTCGTTCAGGGCCGTGGCACCAACGCCATCACCTCCCTCGGCCGCGCCTACCTCGACCCCGAACGCATCGCGATCGTCGTCTAAGGAGCACCCCTGCACCCCCTTCACTCACCTGGCTGCGCGTCGTATACTCATCATCCATCGCGAGCGCCGCAGTGCTCTCACAAACCTGGGAGGCGCTCGCAGCACCGCCAGCTCCTTGAAACAACTAGCACTCTACGCATTCGCTCGGCGCGCCAACTCGCCGCCTGGCCACCGAACCTCAACAAGACAACGCCCCCTGTCGCAATCCCGTCCGTATGCCTCCGACTTCGTTCAGGTCATGACGGACG
>JAICQL010000365.1 GCA_025937895.1 Polyangiaceae bacterium
TGCCGTGGCTCGAGCACGTCCTTCAGCTCCTGCTCGGCGCGCTCGCGCAGCGCGGCGCGGGCGGCGCGCCGCTCGGTGCGGGGCACGAAGCTGCCACTGTTGGCGGCGCTCTGGTCGCGCAGCTCCTGCTGCAGCCGCGCGCGGATCTCCGCCAGCTTCTCCGCCTGCTGCGGCGATAGCACCAGGCGCTCGCTGAGCTCACCCGCCCAGTGCTCGGCCTGCTGCCGTGCACGCTCGCTCCGCCGCTCGCTGCGCTCGGAGTCGCGCTCGTCCTCGGCGCGCTCCAGCACGTCGAGCACCGCCGCCTCGAACACGGGATCGCCCACGGGGACGGCGGGCGCCGCTGGCTCGCTTGCTGAGGCCCCTGCGGCTGCCGGGGCGCGCGGCATGGCTACCCCGCGCGCCGCGAGCCTGCGCTCCACGGCCTGGAGCCGGCGCAACACGTCGCCCTCCACAGTGCTCTCCAGAGTGCCCTGCGCGTCCGTGAGAGCGGCGGGCGCTGCCTGCGGAGGCAGTGATGCGGGCGCCCCGCCCTGCTGCCCGCCGAGCCAGAGCACCAGAGCGCCTCCCGCCAGCCCTCCGGCGAGCCCGCAGGCACTCGCGACCAGCAGTGTCTGACGCATGCCGCCCAGGGTAGCCGAAAAGTGCGCGGCACGCCGGCACGTCCCGATGCAGGGACTTGAACATCCGTGCTCCGCACGGCACACCACCGTAGTGTCGCGCCGCTCGCTGCCTGCCCGTGTGGTGTCGCTCGCGACGCGCTGTTTTCTGCTCACGCGCGCAGCCCTTACCTGCGCAGCCCTTACCTGCGCAGCCCTCACCTGCGCAGCCCTCACCTGCGCGGCCCTCGTCCTCGGCTGTGACTCCCGTGAACGGGTGATCATCAACGAGTTCGTTGCGGCCAATGGCAACGGCCTAACCGACAAAGATGGCGACACCTCGGACTGGATCGAGCTGCTCAACACCACCTCGAGGGCCGTGAACCTGTCCGGCTGGTGCCTGACGGATGATCCGCGGCAGCCGCGGCGCTGGTGCTTTCCCGAGCTGTCGCTGCCGGCGCAGGGCTATCTGGTGGTGTTCGCGTCGGGCAAGCGCCGCCCTGAGGCCGACCTGCGGGAGCTGCACACCAGCTTCAAGCTGAAGTCCACGGCAGACTACCTGGCCCTGGTGCGCCCGCGCGGCAGCGTCGCCACCGAGTTCTCCTATCCGGATCAGAAGCAAGACGTCGCGTTCGGGTACGACAGCACGGGCGCGAGCGGCTTCCTGGAGAAGCCCACTCCCGGCGCGCCCAACTCCGCCCTGGCTGCGGGCAAGTGAGCCGCGGCCACAGCTCAGGCGTCAGCGCTTGTCTGCGGACTTGCGCGAGGAGCGCGGCTCGCCCAGGAGCTCGCGCACCCGGAACTCCAGCTCCTGCGTGCTGGCCGTCTTGGTGAGCCAGCCCTGTGCCTGGTGCTGCTCCGCCAGGCGCCGCAGCTCGTGCGTGTCGGAGCTGCTGTAGAACATCACCTTCACGTGGGCGGTGCTGGTGCTGCGGATGAGCTTGATCACATCTGTACCGTTGAGCCCCGGCATCTTCACGTCCAGGATGACCAGGTCGAACTTGCCGCGCAGCAGCGTGTCCATGGCCATCCGCGCCTCGTGATGCAGCTGCACGTCCATGCCCACGCGCTCCAGCCGACGCTTGGTGAGGAAGCCGAAGTTCACGTCGTCATCCACGATCAGGATCTTGCTCACCTACCCCCCTGACTCGAGCCGCCACTCGCCGCGGCGCCCCCGGCGACCGCGTTACGGCTCAGCAACAGCGCAATCTTGCTCGACAGGCGGGCCCACTCGACAGGCTTGGTGTCGTAGTCGTCGCAGCCCGCGCCCAGCGCCTTCTCTCGCTCGCCCTTCACCGCATGCGCCGTCAGGGCCATCACGGGGATGTGGGCGATGCTGGCATCCGCCTTGATCACGCGCGTTGCCGTCCAGCCATCCATGACCGGCAGGCTCATGTCCATCAGCACCAGATCCGGGCGGTGCTGGCGGGTCAGCTCCACTCCCGCCTGCCCGTCCGTACCGAGCAACACCTGGTACCCCGCACGCTGCAGGCGGCGGCTCAACATGTCCGCGTTCATCTCGTTGTCTTCGACGATCAAAATCAGCGCCAAATGTCGTGCCTCTCCGTTTCAGTCTAGCTCGCCCGGAGCCGCCCGCACTGAGCGTGCTGAAACACCCCCGTCACCAGGGCCGCACGCCCCGCTGCACGACTCTCGAGTAGCCCACGAACGCGCGCCGCGGAAACACCCCGTGAGCAAGCGCCCGGCCTCCCAGCTTCCCCCGATCTCCGCCCGATCTCCGCATGGCGCTCCCCGGGTCATTCCGAAATCACTGCCGGGCTCACCTCTGGAACACCTCCGGAGTACACAGCCTCACTTTACCGCCGCCGCGCCCACACGAAGCTCTGGCTTCCCGCGCCAGGCCATGGCAAATGACTAGATCGTAGTTTCGCCAACTTCCGTGCTTCTCCGGGAACTCGCAATATGTCCAAGTCGTCAGGCTGGTGCCCTCCCCGCGCCCTCCATGTAGTTGCGAGCTGCCTGGTTGGCGGCGCGCTCGCCGCCTGCGGTGGGCTGGACGCGGGGCAAGAGGTGTTCGAGCCCGGGGTGGGCGCCGCTGACGAGCGGCCCCAGGCCTTCCTGCGCTTTCCCGCCGATACCCTGCAGGTGCCCCGGGCGGAAGAGGACCTGCCGCCCAGCTTTCCCCGCTTGTTGAGCCAGACGGGCGCGTTCCGGGATACTGCCCGCCTGCTGCCCGGCACGGGCCTGATCCCGTACGAGATCCAGGCTCCGCTCTGGAGCGACGGCGCCATCAAGAGGCGCTGGGCTGCGATACCAGAGCTGGGTGAAGTACATGTCAGCGACCGCGGCGCCTGGCAAATGCCGGAGGGCACCGTATTCGTGAAACACTTCGAGCTGGCGATGGACGAGGGCCAGCCCTCCCTGCGACGCCGGCTGGAGACTCGCCTGCTGGTCGCGGCTCGCGGCGGGGCGTATTTCGGGGTCACGTACCGCTGGCGCGCGGACAGCTCGGACGCAGAGCTCGTGCTGAGCGCGCAGACGGAGGTGCTGACCATCACCGACGAGAACGGCGCGAGGCGCGAGCAGACGTACGTCTATCCGGGCGCGCAGGACTGCGGCATCTGCCACAACGCCAGCGCGGGGTATGTGCTGGGCATGCGCACGCGCCAGCTCAATCGCGAGCTGGAGTACCGTCCGGACTTTCCGGCCATCAACCAGCTGGTGGCCTGGGCCGGGTGGGGCCTGCTGGACCGCTCCTTCGACAACACCGACGCGTTGCTCTCACCCCGCCTGGCGGACCCCAGGGATGAGAGCGCCACCTTGCAGGACCGCGTGCGTTCCTACTGGGACGGTAACTGCTCGATGTGCCACGCCGGCGCCGACGGCACGGTGAACGGCTGGGACGCGCGCACCATCACTCCACTCGACCTGCAGGGCATCGATCAGCCTCCGCGCAGCGCTGGCCCCGAGGCTGCGGCGCTCCTCATCGCACCGGGAGCGCCGGAGGAGTCCTACATCTACCGGCGCGGCGCCACGGCGGAGCTGCCGCTGCGGATGCCACCGCTGGGGCGCAACCGGGTGGACAGCGAATATTTGGACCTGCTGCAGCGCTGGATCAGCTCGCTGTGATCTGGGCTCGCTTCGCTCGCTGTGATCTGGGCTCGCTTCGCTCGCTGTAGTCTGGGCTCGCTTTGCTCGCTGTAGACTGGGCTCGCTTTGCTCGCTGTGATCTGGGCTCGCTTCGCGAGCCGTAGCCCGCCGCTGCCTGCCGTCAGCGCAGATCGGGTGCGGCGACCGGGAAGGGGGGCACGCCTGCGTCCACGATGGGCTCCTTGTAGCCGTACAGCGTGTCCTTCTTCTCGATGGGCGTGATCTTCACGTCGATGTTGCTGTCCGTGAACGTGTACGCGCGCGTGTGCACCGGCACGAAGCCGGTGGAGCGGATGATCACGTCGATGGGTCCGCTGTCGCGCGGGCGCTCCACCACGAGCGGCCTGTTGCGATCGATGACCCCGAGCCGCTTGCTGCCCCACGTCACCGTCGCCGGCCGCGGCGGGAAGGTGCGGAACGTCAGCTTCACGTTGGGCGAGAGCGGCGGCCCTGCATCCACCGCGGCAGCAGCTGCCGGTGCGGGCGCTGGCGGCGCTGGCGGCGCCGCCGTGCTGCTCGGTGCCGCCGGCTGCTCTTCGGGCGGTGCAGACGGCGCTTCGCTCTCCGCGGGCGCAGACGCGGTGGTCTCCGGCGGCGCTACCTGGGCCTGCTCCGGCTCCTTGCCGGAGCGGGTCAGCGCCCAGATGCCCAGGCCCGCGAGCAACAACGCAGCGCCCGCCAGCGGCCACCACCAGCGCTCTCCCGCGCGCTCGCGCCACTGCTCTAGCCACCCGGGCCGTAACTCATCCATGGGCTGCTCGAATCTGGGCTGCTCCGCTCACGGCTGCTGAGATCACGGCTGCTGAGATCACGGCTGCTGAGATCACGGCGACCCCCTGTCCACCGCCGCGCGAGCCGGCTGCGTCGCCGTGCTCACCGTGTCCACCTCTTCCTCCGGTGGAACGACGGTCGGCGGATAGCGCA
>JAICQL010000245.1 GCA_025937895.1 Polyangiaceae bacterium
CATACGGCGCTGGGCGCAATCATGCTTCCACTCCGCTTGCTCTGCGGTTGGCGAGACACTCGCTCTCTGCGGCGTCCATTCCGGTTTGGAATGCGGGACGCGAGGCTGCCCTCGGCAGCACATTGCGAGGCTGCCCTCGGCGGCACAATTGCGAGGCTGCCCTTGGCAGCACATTGCCGTCTTGGGGCCGCCCCTGTTCAGTGCAGCCGGGTGACGTGCGGAACTGGCGCAAGGGTTTGGCAGCGAGGCGGCCCCACTCACACGTTCACTCTGGCCCTGCCGCTGCCGCTGCCACTGGCCCTGCCGCTGTCATTAGCCCCTGCCACGGCGCTGCCGCAGCCACCATTCCTGCGTTCGAGCGGGCCGGAGCGCTGGGCGGGGTCAAAACGTGGGCGGGGTGGGGCTGAGGTCGGAGTCGAGGAACTCGTTGAGCATGGGGACGAGCCAGTTCACCCTCTGGATCATGCCGACGTGGGTGGTGCCGGGGAGAATGGCGAGGCGGGACTGGGGTAGGCCGTGGAGGTCGCCCATTTTGCCGCCGCCCTTGGCGCGGAAGAGCTCGAGCGCGTGTTCGTAGCGGACGCCGTCGGCATCGCCGATGAGCATGAACAGGGGGGCCTGGATGGCTTTGGCCTCTTTGGACCAGTCATAGGGGTTCAGGTCGATGCGGAGGACCTTCTCGATAAAGCCGGGAAAGCCTGCGGGGTCGTTGCCGAACTCTATGTATTGCTGCTCGATGGGGGTACCCTTGAACAGGTCGGCGTTGATGGTGGCGAAGCTGGCCTCGGCATCTGGCCACCAGCCATCGTGGGCATAGGTGCCGGACAGGATGACGAGGCGGCGAAGCTGCTGGGGATGGCGTATCGCCACTTGAAAAGCGATGCCTGCACCCATGCTGTAGCCGAGCACGTCGGCGCTGGCGATGTTCAGGTGCTGGAGCAGCGCGGATACGTCATCGGCCATGTTTTCGTAGCTGAACTCTCGCGGGATGTCTCGGGTGCGGCCATGGCCCTGCATCTCGGCGACGATCACTTGCCGGCTGCGTGCCAGCGGCGGGAGGAGCTGGCCCCAGGTCATGGGGATGGTCATGAAAGAGCCGTGCAGCAGGACGAGGGGTTTACCCTGCCCGTGCACCTCGTAGTACATCTTCAGGCCGTTCACGTCGGCGTAGCCGCTCTGCACGGGCTGGGTGCCGGCGCTGGCGTCCTGCGTGCTGGCGTCCTGCGGGGTCAGCGCGGCGCTCTGGCTCTCCTTCGGCGCCGAGCGGCATGCTGCCAGAGCCAGACCGAGCCCGATCAACAACCCCTGTGAGGCGTGCATGTCCATCTGGATGCCCTCCGTGATGCTGCGAATGCGGCAGACGGGCCATGATGCCAGCCGGAGCGCAGCCGACCAATGCGGCCAAAAGCGACAGCAGCGATCCCCCATCGGCGCCGCGCGATGGTGCGAGGTGGAGCGATGGGAGCGGAAGCTCGCTCAGGGCCGGCGCACCCGGCCCTGTTCCGCGTAGCGAGCAGCGAGCTGAAACACGCGCTCGCCGGAGCCGCTCGCGAGTTGCTGATAGAGGGCTGCTGCAGCGGCGCCGTCGCCGCCGAGCGCGGCGCGGAAGGCTTCGCGCTGTAGCTCGGGCGAGGGGGGCAGAGCGGGCTCGGGCTGCAGGGCGGCACGCTGGCTCTCGAGGTCCGTGACCAGCGGAGCAGGGTCGCTGCTCGGCGGTGGCTCGCCCGCAACGCTGGCCTGCGGCGCTGGAGCTGCGGTTTGCTGCTGCTCGGCGGCAGGTAGGTCTGCGCTGGCGAGCTCCGGCTCGCTCTGGCGCGTGGCGAGCCGCGCGGCAAAGGTGAGGGCCAGCATCAGCGCGAGCGCGCCGCCGGCAGCGAGACGGAGCCGCGGCGTGGTGTGCGCGGCGAGCGCAGCGAAGGCGGGCAGTGCGCGCAGCTGGTTCCAGCGCCGTGAGGCGAGCGCGCGATAGCCTTCGAGCGCGCTGCGCAGCTCGCGCAGGCGCGAGCCGATGGAGTGCTCTGCTCTGGCACTGGCTGCAGCTGCCTGCGTGGTGGCGAAGGCGACGGGATCGGGCGGCGCCAGCGCAGGCCTGGAGGGCTCGACGGGCTCGCTCGTGCCAGGCTTGCCCCCGAAGTGTGCAGCGGCTCGCGCCCTTGCCTCGGCCAGCAGTTGCTCGGCGTGTCGCTGCAGCGCGCCGCCGTCGCACACCGTCTCCAGCAGCGCCGCGGGCGTGGCCGCGCGTGCCGTGGCCTTCGGCGAGGCTTGCGAGCGCGAGGCCTTCAGCAGCGGCGCCAGCTGCTTCAGATCGACCTGGCGGGTACGGGCCAGGCTCTCTCGCGAGCTCAGCACGGCGCGCGCGCGCAGCCGCGCTTCTCCGAAGCGCAGCTCGGCGGGCAGCGGCAGCTCGCTCCAGGTCTCGGGCAGGCGCACGCCGCCGGAGCTGACCTTTGCCTCTTCCGAGGCGGCCGCCACGCACAGCCGCGAGTCGCGGAAGGCGAGATACAGGTGTACGCCGGCCACTCCCGGCGCGCTGACGGCCCAGTCGCCTTCGCAGCCCACGGAGAAGGGGCGCTGGTGTTGCCCCCACTCGAGCTTGCGGTTGCGCTCGCGCGCGTGGCCAGCCAGCACGCTCAGCAAGACGTGAGTTGGCTCGGGGCTCATGGCTCACCTGCCTCGCCTGCAGCGCCGGAAGGGGCGCGGAACGCGCTGTCACTCAGCTCCACCCCGTGCTGCGCGAGCCGCGGCAAGAAGCTGGGCACCACCCCGGTGGGCACCAGCTCACTCTGAAGGTGGCCTCGCTCATCACTGCCCGCGTAGCGGCGGACCAGCAGATCTTGCAGGCGGTAGCGCTGGTGCTCCAGGTCGAAATCCAGCACCTCGGTCACGTGGGTGAGCTTGCGGCTGCCATCGGCCAGGCGCGCCACCACCACCACCAGATCCACGCCCGAGCCCACCTGGTTGCGCAGCGCCGCCAGCGGCAGCTCCACGTCGCTCATCATGGCCATCGTCTCCAGGCGGGTGAGGCTGTCTTTCGGGTAGCTGGCGTGCAGCGTGCACATGCAGCCGCCGTGGCCGCTGGTCATGGCCTGCACGATGTCGAGCGCCTCACCGCCGCGGAGCTCGCCGACCACCACCCGGTCCGGACGCATGCGCAAGGTGGCGCGGAACAGGTCGCGGATGCTGACTGCACCCCTGCCGTTGGGCTGCGCTGGCCGCGCCTCCAGCTGCACGACATGCGGCTTCTGGAACTGGATCTCGCGCGAGTCTTCGATCACCACCACCCGCTCGCCGTCGGGGATGAAGCTGGACAGCGCGTTCAGCATGGAGGTCTTGCCGCTGCCGGTGCCGCCGGCGATCAGCACGTTGAGCTTGCCGCGCACGAAGGCCTCCAGTAGCTGCGCGGCGAAGGCAGGCAGCGCACCGAGCTCGACCAGCTTCTGCACCGTCAAGGTCTCGCGCGAGAAGCGCCGGATGGCCACGCTCGGGCCGTCGGGCGCCACGGGCGGCATCAGCGCCTCCACGCGTGAGCCATCGGGCAGGCGGCCCTCCAGGATCGGGCGCTCCTCGCTGAGCGGCTTGCCCACGTACTGCGAGAGGTTGCGCAGAGCCGCGAGCAGCGCGTCCTGGTTGGCGAAGCGGGCGTCGGTGAGCTCCAGCCGGCCGCGGCGCTCGATGTAGATCTGCGCAGGGCCGTTGATCATCACCTCGCTGACCGTCGCGTCATCCAGGAATGGGGTGATGGGCGCGAGGAATTGCCGTAGCGTCTGCTCGAACAGTGGTTGAGGGATCATCAGCATCAGTCCTTTGCTTCTGCGGCGGGTTCTTCTGCGGGTAGGTTGCTGGGTAGTGTGTTGCTGCGCGTCGCGTTGGTGGGCAGTGCGTTGCTGGGCAGTGCGTTGGTGGGCAGTGCGTTGCTGGGCAGTGCGTTGCTGGGCAGTGCGTTGCTGGGCAGTGCGTTGGTAGGCGATGGAGTTGCGGGGAGCGTGCTCGTGGGTGGCTCGCCTGCGGGGGGCTCGCTTGCTGCCGGCTGTCCCTCGGAGGGCTCTGCCTCGATGGCTCGAGGAGCGCGCCGCAGCCGCGCGCGCGCCAGCTCGGCGAGCGGACCGCGGGGGGCGAGCTTCAGGTACTGCAGGTCGTGCAGCTCGGCCTCGGCGGTGGCCTCGCCCTGGTAGCGCAGCGCGGTGGCCAGGGCGAAGTGCGGCTCTGGCCAGCGCGGCTTGTCGGTGACGAGCTCCTGTAGCAGCTCGCGCGCCCGCTCCGCGTTGCCTGCGGCCAGGTGCAGCGACGCCGCCGCCAGCAGGATGCCCGCGTCATCCGGGTGATGCAGGAGGTAGCGGTCCGCGTATTGCGCCGCGGCGGGATAGCGCCGGTCGGCGACGCACGTGGCGATCAGCCGCCGCACCGTGGGCGCCGGATCGCCACCGGCATGCAGCGCTGCCGCGAAATATTGCTCCGCGCGGGTGGTGTCACCCGCCTGGGCCGCAGCTTCGCCGCGAGCCGTCAGCTCGGCGGCGCTCGGCGCCCGGCGCTCCGGGCTCTGTGCGGGCCCGGTTGCGGCCGCGCCGCAGCCGCTGGCGAGCAGCAGGAGACCCAGCGCGAGCCAGCGCCAGCGGTGGCACGCGGCTGGCTGCCGTTGCAGCGGTGCAGCGCTCATGGTGCCTCCGCAGCGCCGAGCTCCAGCGCCAGGCTGTCGAGCCTGCTCACGTACGGGCCGCTCCTGCCGCGCAGCAGCGCGCGCAGCCAGGCCACGTCGGTCTGCGCGAGCTCGCGATCTTCCACCAGCAGCATGCGCGAGAGCCGCAGCCGGCGCGCGCGGAAGTCGTCCTCCAGGTCGCGCTGCAGGCGCTGCGCCGACGCCGCAGCTTGCTGTGCCAGCGGAGCTGCGCCCCCGCTGCGGAAGCAGGCGGCGGCCATCTCGAAGGCGTCGACCGCGGCCACGCCCTCTTCGACCACGAATGGCATGCGCTCCTGCTTCGTCTCCGCCAGATCCTGCTGCTGCTGGGCAAACGCCAGCGCCTGCTGTGGCTCACGACGCGGGCAGCTGGGAGCCAGCTCGGAGAAGAGCGAGAGCTCGGCACCGAGCGGCGGCTCCTCCGCTGGCGCGCGCCGCAGCGCGCGCAGCCCGAGCAGGGCCAGCACCAGGCTGACCCCCAGCGCCGGCAACCACAGCGAGCGCAGCGCAGAGCCGCGGGCTTGCGCTGCCGCCGTGCCTGCCTGCGCCTGCGCGCGCACGCGCAGACGTGTCTGACCGAAGCGCAGCTCGTGGCCGCGCGCCACCTTGCCTGGGTTGAGCCGCACTCCATCCAGAGTGACGGCGGGCGCGTCGAGCAGCACCTCGAAGCACGGCTCACCATCGCTCAGCGTGGCGCGCACGTGCTCGGGTCCTGCCTCTTCCATCGCTACGCGCACGTCGCAGTGTGAGGCGCTGCCGATCGAGGCGCACCCGCCATCCACCACCATCGACTCGCGCCGTCCGCGCCCATCGCTGATCTCGAACACCATTCCGTTCATAGCTGGCCTCTCACGTTCATGTCACAGCCCGCTGCTCTGCAGCCGCAGCACCATGGGCGCCACGATCACCAGCAAGATGGCGAGGAACACCAGCACCAGCGGCCCCATCATCGCCACCCCCGCCTTTGCCGCCAGCTCCTCCGCGCGCACGGTGCGCTTGCGCCGCGAGACCTCCGCCTGGATGCGCAGCACGTCCACCACCGGCGAGCCGCGCAGCTCGGCCTGCACCACCGCACCGACGAACTCCACCACCGCGTCGCTGGGCACTCGCTCCGCGAGCTCCTCCAGTGCCTGGCGCCGCGTGCGACCGAGCTGCAGGCTCTGCAGCAGCAACGTCAGCTCCTCCACCAGCGGGTCCGAGGGGTTGGCCGATTTCTCCAGCACCTGGCGCACCGCTCCCGGAAAGTCCGAGCCCGCCCCCAGCGAGAGCGCCAGCAGATCGATGGCCTGCGGCAGCCGCCGATTGACGTCTTTCTGGCGCTGCGCGGCAGCGCGCCCGATGCGCAGCTGCGGCAGCGCGCTGCCGGCGAGCAGCCCTGCCACCGCGATCGAGTTGCCGAGCTGGCTGGTGTGACCCAGCACCACGCCCACGAGCAGCCCGGTGGCTCCCGCCAGTCCGCTCAGCGCCAGGAGCTCCTCCGGCAGCAACCCCAGCGCGTCGCCCGCCAGCGCCATGCGGCGCTCCAGACTCCGTCGCGCGCCTTCTGGCAGCAGCGGCCCGAGCCGCGCACCGAGCCAGCGCAAGACGGGCTCGAGCAAGGTCCAGCCGGGCACGTTCGCCAGCGCGCGCTGGCGCTTGAGCCCTCGCAGCCCCAGTCGACGGCTGCTGGCCGTGGGCGCTGCGCCCAGCAGTTGCCCGAAGGTGAAGATGGCTGCGGCTGTCGCCAGGCAGGCGAGCAAGAGCAGCGGCAGATCGGTTTGAGGTTGCATCAGATGTCCACCTTGAGGATGCGGCGCGCGGCCAGCACGGCCGACAGCCACAAGCAGCCGGCCACGGTCAGGATCAGGGCGCCCAGCACGCCGCTCTGCAGCGGAGTGAAATAGTACGGGTCTACCGCGTGAAAGCCGAACGCCAGCACGTAGGGGAAGCCACCCAGCACCCACAGCTGAGCACGCGCCTCGGAGGTCTTGCTGCGCACCACGCCCTCCAGGCGATGCATCTCGCGCAGGGTGGCCGCGCCGCTCTCCAGCACCTGTGGCAGGTCACCGCCGGATTGCAGCCCCACCAGCAGCGCGGACAACGCGCTCTCCACATCCGCGCTGTCGAGGCGGGCCGCCATGTTGATCAGCGCCTGCTCCAGGGTACTGCCCACGCGCAGCTCACCCAGAGCACGCTCGACCTCCAGCCGCATCGGCAGCGGCAACACGGGTGCCAGGTGCGCCAGGGCCGCGGCGGGGCTGGGCACTGCCTTGAGCGCGTTGGCCAGCCCCACGATGAACGTGTCCAGCTGTGCCTCCACCTGGGCCACGTGCTTGCGGCGGCGCCGCGCCAGCCAGCGCCCCGGCAGCAGCACGGCCAGCCCTGCAGCCAGCCACAGCCACGGGCGCTCGAGCGCGACCGCGGCCAGGGCGGTGAGCGAGAGCGCCGCGAGTTGCAGCGCCGCGATGCGCCGCCCGCGCCCCGGCAGAAAGCACAGCCGCAGCTGGCGATCGAGCGCCGCGACGTGCGCCAGGTAGCGCTGCCGCGGCCAGCTCTCCGGGCGCAGCAGCACCTGCGCGAGCGCGCCGAGCCCCAGCACCACGAGCAGCGCGCCGAGGGCGGCGAGCACCTGCGCGATCAGGCTGGCGCTCACAACACACCCTCGCCTGGCTGGAGCAGCCCCATCACCGCAAAGTCGTTGGCAAAGCTCGGCAGGAAGCCGGTGGCCTGGAACTCGCCCTGCACGGCCCCCGACGAGGACGTGCCCGTGCGCGTGAAGCGAAACAGCGGGGTCAGCGCCACCGTGCCGTCCTCCGCCACGCCGGTGACCTCGGTGATCGCCGTCACCCGGCGGGTACCGTCAGAGAAGCGCGACTGTTGCACGAGCAGGTGCACGGCGCCGGCGATCTGCTGGCGGATGGCGCGCACCGGCAGGTCCAGTCCGGCCATCAGCACCAAGGTCTCGAGTCGCGCGATGGCCTCCGCCGCGGAGTTGGCGTGGGTGGTGGTGAGCGAGCCGTCGTGGCCGGTGTTCATCGCCTGCAACATGTCTAGCGCCTCGCCCCCGCGGCACTCGCCGACCACGATGCGATCCGGCCGCATGCGCAGCGCGTTCTTGACCAGATCGCGGATGGTGTATTCACCCTTGCCCTCCATGTTGGCCGGGCGCGTCTCCAGCGCGACCACGTGCGGCTGCCCGAGCTGCAGCTCGGCGGCGTCTTCGATGGTGACGATGCGCTCGTCACGCGGGATCGCGCCGGACAGCACGTTGAGCAGGGTGGTCTTGCCGCTGCCGGTGCCGCCCGCGATCACGATGTTCTTCTTGGCGATCACCGAGCGGGTCAGAAAGCGCCCCATCTGCTCGGTCAGCGCCCCGAGGGTCACCAGCTTGTCCAGGGTCAGCGGGGTGCGGGCGAACTTGCGCACGGTGATGGCCGAGCCGCGCAGCGCCAGCGGGCGGATCACGGCGTTCACGCGCGAGCCGTCGCTCAGGCGCGCGTCGACCAGCGGCGAGGACTCGTCGATGCGGCGGCCCAGCGGGGTCACGATGCGCTCGATCACGGCGCGCACCCGCTCGTCGTCGGTGAAGCGAGCGCCCGAGTCCACCAGCCTGCCGTGCTGCTCGACGTAGATGGTCTGCGGGTCGACCACCATGATCTCGCTGACGCTGGGATCATTGAGCAGCTGCTCCAGCGGTCCGAGGCCGAGCGCCTCGTCCAGCATCTCGCCCACCAGCGCGTCCTGCCTGGTGCCGCGGGGCAAGCGCGGCTCGAGCGCGCTCACGATCTGCCGCAGCGCACCCAGCACCTTCGGGCGCAAGGAGGGGTTGTCCAGCTTCTTGGCGTCGAGGGCGGCCAGATCCAGGTGCTCGAGCAGGCGCCGGTGGATCTCGCGGCGCAGCTCGACCGCGTCCCAGCGTTCGCCGAGCACGGACGGCTCGCTGCTGGACGGGGTGCTGCTGAGTTGCACCGCCGAGCGTGCCCCGGGGGTGGAGGGTGCTTCCTCCGTGGCGGAGTCGGGCTGCGCTGCGTCTGGCTGCGCTGCGTCTGCCTGCGGCGCGCCGGGGGGTAACGGCTCGGCCACTGCTGCGGAGGGCGCCACCGTACCGAGCAGCGCCGCACCGGCTACTCGAGGCAGCAGCTCCAGCGTGCAGTCACCCACGGTGAGCCGCGTGGCGAGCGGAACCTCGGCCTCGGCCCGCCTCAGCAGCAGGCTGCCGGCGAGGGTGCCGTTGCGCGATGAATCGATCACCCGCATCCGCCCGCTGGAAGCGAGGTGCAGGGTGGCGTGGTGGCGCGAGACCAGGTGGCTGTCGATGCGCAACGTGCAGCTCTCGCCGCGGCCGATGCTGACCGCGCCCTGTACGCTCAGCTGGCGCCGCTCGGCGCCCCTCGGGTTCTCGATCAAGACCTCGATGTTCATGCTTCTCCTCCCTGTGCGCGGGCCAGGCTCAGCGCGGTACGCCCACGCCGCCGGCGGGCTTGCGATCGTAGGCCTTCACTTCATCCACCTCGCCCGAGTACTCCTCGAACTTGTCCAGCGCCGCTTTCACCAGCTCACCCGCGTCATCGGGCACGCTCTGCACCACGCTGGGCACGACGAAAATGGCGCCCTCCGTCTGCAGGCTCACGTTCGAGCGCGAGCCGAACAGGATGCCGAGCACGGGGATCTCGCTCAGCCCGGGGATGCCTGCGTTGGAGTGTGTACTCGACTGGGTGCGGATGCCAGACAGCACCAGCGACTGGCCGAGCTTCAGGTTGACGTGGGTGGTGAGCTTCGAGGTCACCCGTCCGGGCAAGGTGGAGCCAGAGGCGGCGGACGACAGATCGCTGACGTCTGCCACCACCCGCAGGCTGATCTCGGACTTGTCCGCGTCATAGTGCGGCAGCACCGTGAGCTCCGTGCCGAACTGGATGCGCTCCACGCCGATGGTAAGACCGGTGTTGACCGGAAAGTTCTGTTCGCCGCCGTTGGAGAACGTGGCCTCGGCATCATTGTTGGTGATGACGGTGGCCTGCTTCAGCACCTTGGCCCAGCCACTGCGCGCGGCCAGATCCAGCCGTGGCAGCGGCTGCGAGGCGACGGTGGCGGTCGCGGTGCGGGTGCCCCCGGAGAGGAAGTCGTAGGCGTAGCTGCCGGTGGCGCCGCTGCCGATCGACTCGGGCCAGCCCACGCCGACCTGGTAGCTGCCGTTCTCATCGTATTGCACGAAGTAGAAGTCGATGCGGATCAGCGAGCGCACCAGCCCCGCGCCGGAGAGCGTGCCCGGATCGGACAGCTGCACCAGCGAGGTGACCTGATCCTGATACAGGCTGGCGATCTGCTGCACGCGCTTCAGATCGGCCTCGCTCGATACCACCCCGTCGAGCACCAGCTGCGGCCCCACCCGCCGCGCCTGCACGCTCAGCCCCGAGAGCAGCTCGCTGAGCTCCTTCTCCACCACCCCCGGGGGCCGCGCGAACACGGCGACGTTCAGCGTCTTCTGCGTGCCATCGTTGCGGATCAAGAGCAGCGTGGTGGAGCCGGGCGCCTTGCCCACCAGCACGAACTGCGTGGCGTCAGAGGTCAGGCTCACGTCCATGATGCCGGACACGCCGATCGAGTAGTTCCGTACCCCGCGCGCGGGGATGGTGAGCGTCTCGCCCACGGCCAGGGTCAGATCTTCGCCCGCCGCGGGGCGCTCCGGCGCTGGCCGCGGCTCGCTCGCCAGCAGCAGCGCCGGTGACGACGCTGCTGCGGCGGCCAGGCAGCTCACGCTGGCACACCAGGCGAGCGAGCGCCGCGCGGCCCTCATGGCTGGCCCCCGGCGAGCAGCACCGGACGCCGGCTGGGCCGCTGCACGGACTGGCGCACCGCGCTGTCGTGCAGGGCGCTGCGATCGACGTCAGGCGGCGCCTCGAACACGCGCGGATCGCTGACCCCGCGCACGACCACCATCAAGCCACCCAGCGACTGCGCCAGGCTGAGCAGCTGCGCCTCTTGCAAGCTGACGCTCAGGGTGAGCAGGTTGGCGCGGTAGCCCGAGGGCTCCGCCGCCGGATCGCGCGCGCTCGTCTCGCCGCCGATGGCTAGCACCAGCACGCGCTGCAGCAGCACGCTCGACTGGTGCGCATCGGCGTCCACGCTCAGCACGTCCACGAAGTCGCCCGGGCGGATCAGTGCCAGCGCCTCTTCGAACTGCACCCGGATGGGCAGTGCGCGGTTGCCCGGCTGCACGAGCGAGCTGAGATCCCGCCGGTCGTCATTGGTGGCGATCAGATCCGTCCAGACCAGGGTCTGCTGCACCGGCACCGTGGAGACGGCGCGCAGGTTCAGGATGGCGTCCCGCTCGCTGGCCCGGATGGCGCGCTCGTCCACATAGGCCTGTGGCACGGAGCGCTCGGTGAGCAGCTCGGGGGTGAGCTTGGTGCCGCGCTCGATGGTGCGGGCGGCGGCCAGCAGCTGCACCCGGGGGCCGCCCGAGGCCTGCGCCTCGAAGCGACGCACGTAGGTGAGCTGCAGCCCCAGGCCCAGCACGGCCAGGGCGCTGCCCAGTAGCAGCTTGTGTCTCTCTTTCATGATTCTTCTCGTCTGATGGCGTCGGTCTCAGCCGGCGTGCTCCAACAGCGCGATCAACATCCCGCCCAGCACCGCGGGGCCGAGCGGCACCCAGTAGCTGACCTCCGGCGGCAGCTCCCGCCGCTCTCCGCGCGGCCAGACGCGCTGCAACAGCGCCAGGCACGTCTGACCCATGACCCGAAACAAGCGCCCCTCGTAGGCGAGCCGCGCGGGCGCAAACGCCGCGGCCAGCACCAGCGAATACAGCTGCACCTCGATGCCGAGCAGCGGCTGGCAGCAGGCGCCGAGCGCCGCGAACAGCTTCACGTCCCCGCCGCCCAGGCAGCCGCGCAGGAACAGCACGGCGGGAGCGAGCGCGCAGAGCAGCGCGCCCGCCAGCGAGGTGCCGAGCGCCACCAGCCCTGCGCGCCAGCCCGCCAGGTACCAGCCCTGCACCAGGTGCCCCAGCGCGGCGGCGAGCAGCCCGCCGCAGGTGAGCGCGTTGGGGATGAGCCCCCGGCGCAGATCCGTGTACGCGGCCAGCGCGGCAAGCCCGGTGGCACCCAGCAGAAATGGCAGCATCTCGCTCCTCTCTCGCTCTGCTCGTTCTCGCGCGGCCGCGGCTACTTGCCACCGCCGATGCTGCGCACCTTGGTGGCCTGCTCCTGCACCTTGCGCTCGACGTCGCCGCCGAAG
>JAICQL010000425.1 GCA_025937895.1 Polyangiaceae bacterium
CGCGCGCGCGGCCGACATACGGGATGTCCACACCCAGGGTGGCGCGCGGCACCCAGAGCTCGTTCTCGCCGATGTATTTGCTCTCCAGCCCGAGCTCCAGCGCGCGCGTGCCGAGCGGGCGAATGGCGGCGGCGGCCGTGTACGTGGTGCCCAGGGTGCCGAGCGTGTTGCGCGGCGCGCCGATGTGCTGCGCCACCAGCGAGATGCCCAGCTCATCGACCCAGCGAAACGAGGCGCCGAGCGAGAAGCTGGTCAGATCATCGCCAAATTCATGCCGGGAGAACGAGTGCTCCAGCGTGGCACCCAGCGCGAAGGCGCGCGAGGAGCGCAGGGCCAGACCCCAGGTGAGCCACTGGTAGTTGGAGCTGGGCCCGGCCAGATCGGGCGGGTTCACCAGATCGAGGCGCACGCCCGCGGAAAGCGCGAAGGGCAACGGAAAGGCCAGCGCAAAGGCGTGACCCCGCCAGGGCACGAGCACGTCTTCCGGCATGAAGGTGCCGGTCCAGCGCAGCTCCGAGCCGGGCAGGAAGGCCAGGTTGGCCGGGTTCAGCACCAGGGCCGTGGAGTCATCCGTGGTCGCGACGCTGCGCCCGAGCTCGGGCAGGCGCTGCTGCAGCACGAGCGGAGCTTGGGCGGCGCTCGACCCCGCTAGCCCCACGCTGGCGGCCAGGAGAGAGAGCCAAAATGGAAACTTCCGCATCGATGGCTGGGCTCGGGTCTTTGCCGTGGCAGGGGCCGTAGCGGCCGGGAGCCGACACTAGCCCCGACGTGGTCCGATTTCGAGGCTGATTTTCGGAACATGCCGGCCCCGGCCGGCATCTCGAGGCGGCACTTTGCTGCGGCCGGTGGCACGCTCCGGGTCACGCCAGAGCTCTCCGCGAGCGTGGATGTGTGCCGCTAGCACCACTCGCGGCGGCAGCTGCATGGGACCGAGCCGCGCGCGTACGTGAGCGCTATTGCCAATCGTTCAGGACAGGCGCGCGCGCATTCTCGCGCGGCAGCATCGAGAGTAAGCTGCGCCCACCATCCCGCTGGCTGCCAGCTCTTCCTGGAGCGACTGCTCGCAGCTGCTGACAGGTTTGATGCAACACACCGCCGTACGCTCCTCTCTGCAGACGTCCGGGCGTGATGCACACGAGCAAGGCAGCAGGGCATGAGCTGCAGATCGGCATCACGTATAGCGTGTGTGCTGGCTATGGCTCGCACGTCACAATCGACTTCGCATGGACCTCAGCATGGATCTCACCATGAGCCTCGAGCTCACCATGACGAGGCTCTACAAACCCGCCCGGCGGTCGCTGGCTGGTTGCTGCGGCGCTTGACCGCGCCGTATGGATGGGGCAATTCAGCAAGCTTCCCGGTTTGTTGCGGGGAGGAAAGACAAGCTCATGGTTGATGCTCCGCTGTCTTCTGGCGCTCCGCTGTCTTCTGGCGCTCCGCTGTCTTCTGGCGCTCCGCTGTCTTCTGGCGCTCCGCTGTCTTCTGGCGCTCCGCTGTCTTCTGGCGCTCCGCTGTCTTC
>JAICQL010000225.1 GCA_025937895.1 Polyangiaceae bacterium
CGTGGTTGCCGAGTTCGGCGCCGACAGCTTGCGCCTGTACGAGATGTTCATGGGCCCGCTGCAGGCGGACAAGCCCTGGCAGACCTCCGGTATGCAGGGCGTCGCGCGCTTTCTGGATCGTGTCCATGCGCTGGCGCCGCGCTGTACCGGGCAAGAGCTGGAGCTCGAGACCCGCAAGCTGATGCACCGCACCGTGAAGAAGGTCGGCGCCGATCTGGACGGGCTGCGCTTCAACACCGCCATCAGCGCGCTGATGATTTATCTGAACCACCTGGCTGGGCTGGAGCAGCCTCCGCGGGAGGCCTTCGAGAAGCTGTTGCTCTGCCTGGCGCCGCTCGCGCCGCACCTGGCGGAGGAGCTGTGGCAGCGCCTGGGCAACCAGGGCAGCATCTCGTTAGCCCCGTGGCCGAGCCACGACGAGGCGTATTGTGTCGACGATACGGTGGAGATGCCGGTGCAGGTCAACGGCAAGGTTCGCGGCCGGGTGATGCTGCCGGTCGAGGCCAGCGAGGACGAGGCGCGGCGCCTGGCGCTCGCGGAGCACAACGTGCAGGTCGCGCTCGAAGGCAAGGCGGTCGTCAAGGTCGTCTATGTTCCAAAGCGGATCCTGAACATCGTCGTTCGCTGACCCGAACAGGGCAGATTTCCATTGGCCATTGGGCCTCAGGCCCATTTCGCGCCACAATTTGCGCGAAATTACCGCTTGGAGTGAGCCCGCAGGGCTCCCCAAGCCCATTTGGTGTGTTACGGTGCAACCCCGCATGATCACCGTCGGCTGCTCCGGTTTTGCGGTTCCCGCCACCCGCTATTTCCGCGAGTACGAGTTCGTCGAGGTTCAGGAGACGCATCGAGCGGTTCCTGGGCCGGGCACGATTCGTCGCTGGCGGCGCGAAGCGCCGGACGGTTTTCAGTTCGCGCTGCTGGGCCCGCGTGAGATCGCGCAGGAGAGCTTTCGCCCGGGCAAGGTGATCGAGACGGCGCTGAAGACCCTGGAGCTGGTGCAGGAGGAGCTGCAGGCGCAGGTGGCCATTTTCCTCGCCAGCGCGGATTTTACCTGCTCGCGCCCGAACAAGTCGGCGCTCAAGGAGTTCCTGTCGCTGGTGCGCAGCCGCTTTGCCACCGTGGTGTTCGACGCAGGCCCCGCCTGGAACCCTGAAGAGGCGGACGAGCTAGCCGAAGAGACGAGCACGCTCGCCGTTCGAGATCCGTTGCAGCACGGCCTGTCCAAGCGGCTGCAGGCATACTACCGGCTTCCCGGGCCCGCCGGGCACAAGTCGCGCTACGAAGATCCGGCGATCGAGCGCCTGGCGGAGATCGCGAAGGACGCCACCCACGAGCGCGCGCACTACGTGTTCACGAACGTGGACATGTTCGCGGACGGTCGGCGCTTCAAGCGCGCCATGGGCCTGTAACGGCGCCGAGGGCAGCGGCTCGAGGCGAGAGCCCCGAGCCGCAGCGACAGCCCAGCCGTCCCAGCCGCAGCCCGAGGTGCCGCGATGCCAGAAGTGCAGCGGCTTGCCCTCCAGCTGCAGCCGGCAGCTCAATCATCCATGAGCAGGTGGTCGCCGAAGCACTCGATCCCACAGCGGGTGATGTCAAAGCCGGCGTCGCCAGTGATCCGCTGGTTCACGCACAGCATCAGCGCCTGCGTGTTGGTGGCCAGGAAGTCCTCATCGCCCGCCGCCATCGGGATACACACGTCGTTGTACAGCTCCGCATCGCCGGACCCGTCCACACACAGGACCAGGTCTTCACGCTGTTCCTGACAGGTGATGGTGTCGCACCCCTGCCACTCGACGCAGCACTGTTGCTTGATGCAGGTCAGACACTCGTCGTCGTCGTCCTCTGCGCTGCACACCGGGGTGGGGATCGAGTCGCTGCCGCCCGCACCGCCCTCGCCGCTGCCCGCGGACCCCGCGTTGCCGGCGTCGCCGGCGTTGCCGCCCGAGCCGCTGACCCCGCTCGCTCCGCTGCTCCCGGCGCGGCTCGTTCCACCTGACGCGCCAGCGAGCCCATCGTCGATGTCGCCGTCGTCTCCCACGGAGACCACGCACGCGACAGGCCACACGAGGCAACAGCCCAAGAGAAACCGCCTAGTCCAAGCCGAAATCATCAATCCTCCAAAGTCCTCGCACGCCTCCGCCACCCGCGCGCGTCGAGAACGCCATCGTGTCATACGCTGCCGCGCCGTCCAAACTGCCTGCATGGGGTAGCGGCGATCGTCCCCCATTCATTGAGACGGCTCGAGAGAAGAGCCGGCCGCCCTCATTCGGTGCGTTTGATGATATGGAAGCCAAAGTTGGTCTCGACCACGCCGCTGATCTCGCCTGGCTGTAACGCGAACGCGGCGTCCGAGAACGGCTTCACCATCTGCTGGCGCCCGAACCTGGGCAGTGCGCCGCCTTCGATCCCGGTGGGGCCGTCCGAGGCCTCCCGCGCGAGCTGCGCGAAGTCCGTTCCAGGCTGCCGTGCTCGCTCGGCCAGGCTCTGCGCCAGCCTGCGTGCGTCCTCCTTGCTGCGGGTCACGGTCGGCTTGGCGCGGGTGGCGCCCTGGTAGGCAACCAGGATGTGGGCAGCGCTGATCTGATTCTGCTCCCGGCCAGTGCGCGTGCCCGCGGCGGCGGTGGGGTCTTGTACGTGTGCTGGGCGCACTTCGCCCGCCTGCGGCGCTTCCCTCGGCGGCTCGTCCTCGGGCGGACTCGGGCTCGGGGCGTCCGCTGGCTGCACGGCGCTGGGGCGCACCTTGGGCTGCAGGGCAGCGAGGGCCTCGTCCGAGAGCAGCCGGTGCTGGGGCGGACGCGTCAAATCTGCACAGCCCAGCAGCCCGCACAGCAGCGCCGGCAGCGCATTCCGGCACGCATCGCTGCGCTGCGCGCCCGCCAGGCCCTGCTCGCGCGGGCGCCGGAGCAGCAGCAAACTAGCTCGAAACGCCATCGGAGGTCTGACCTAGGAAGGGGTGATTCCTGCCGGCACGAGTTTGTGGACACGCCGCTTGCCTGGCCGGGCTCGAGCGGACCATGATGCACGCTGGATGGCGAGGATTCTGCATATCGAGGACGATCCGGCAAATCGGCTGCTCGTGCGAAAGATCCTCAGCCCAGCGGGCTTTGAAGTGGTGGACGCCGTCGACGGCGTGGAGGGTATTCGCAAAGCTATCAGCGAGCATCCTGATCTGGTCCTCGTGGATATCGCCATCCCCGGCCTGGACGGCTACGAGGTCACGTTGCGCCTGCGGGCAGAGCCGCACCTGCGCCACGTTCCCATCGTGGCGATTACGGCCGAAGGCAACCGTGAGACGAGCCTCGCCGTGGGCTGTGATGGCTTCTTACAGAAGCCCATCGATGCTCGCACGTTCGTGGACACGATCCGCGGCTACTTGTTGGGCCTCAAGGACAAGGGGGATCAAACCAGCAAGCACCTGCGCCTGCAGAGCCAGCGCATCGTCAGCCACCTGGAGGAAAAGCTCGAGCAGCTGAGCACGGCCAACCAGCGCCTGATGGAAATGGACCAGGCGCGGAAGGAGTTCTACCGCAACGTGTCCCACGAGCTGGCCACGCCCATGACGCCCATCGTCGGTTACGTGCGCCTGCTGCTCGACGGTGAGCTGGGCGAGTTGAACGTGCCGCAGAGCAAGGCCATCGCCGCCATCAACGACTGCGCCGTGCGCCTGCGCGGGCTGATCGACAACCTGCTGGACGTGACGGCGCTCGAGACCGGGCGCATGAACTTCAAGTACGAGGAGTACGATTTGGCTCATGTGGTGCAACAGGCACTGACCCGTAACGAGCCGAAGTTTCACGAGAAAAAACAGCGCGTCGCGCAGGAGATTTATGGCCCGATGCCGGGTCTGGGCGACGCCTCTCGCATCGGCAAGGCGCTCGATCAGCTGCTGGACAACGCGCAGAAGTTCACCCCGGTGGGCGGCGCCGTGGGCCTGCGAGCTCGTCCGCTCGCCGAGCGCCAGTTCGAGCTGTGCGTGGCGGATACGGGTCCGGGCGTGCCCGAGCACGCGGCCAAGCGCGTCTTCGAACCCTTCTTCCAGGCGGACGGCTCCGAGACGCGGTCGTATGGCGGCGCCGGGGTGGGGCTCGCGGTGGTGCGCGGTGTGGCCCGCGGACACGGCGGCTATGTCTCCACCAAGTCGCCCGCAGACGAGCTGATCGCAGACGTCTCGTTTGGCGGCGCGGGCTTCACCTTGGTGATCGCTCAGCGACCCAACGGCGCCGTCTAGGCGCGGCACCTGGCGATGGCCGGCGCGGCTAGGCTGTACTGGGACTGGAACGCCACCACCCCGCCGCATCCCGACGTGCTGGCGGCGATGCAACATGCGTTCGAGCACGCCTGGGCCAACCCCTCGAGCCCCCACCAGGCGGGGCGAACGGCTCGCGCCTGCCTGGAGGATGCGCGCGAGCGAGTGGCCAGCACGCTGCAGGTTGACGCGCGAGACGTGCTGTTCGCCAGCAGCGGCACCGAAGCCAACAACCTGGCACTGCGCGCCGCCCCGGCGCTGGTGGTGAGCCGCCTCGATCACCCCTCCATCGTGCGGGTGGCCGAGGCGGTGGCCGCAGAGGGGCGCTCCGTGCGGTGGCTGCCCGTGCCCGAGACGGGGCGGCTGGATCCTGACGCCGTGCGGCAGGCGCTCATCACCTTGCCGGATGCCGTTCGGGCCGGCGCCGTGGTAGCCCTCACCGCCGCAAACCACGAGACAGGGGTCGTGCAGCCCGTCCCCGAGGTCGCTCGGCTGCTGCGCGGCAGCGGCGCCCGCCTGCACGTGGACGCCGCGCAGGCACTGGGCAAGCTGCCGTTCGAGCGCTTCGCGGGAGCGGACAGCTACACGATCGTGGCTCACAAGCTGCGCGGCCCGCAGGGTATCGCGGCGCTGGCCTGGCGCGGGGCGGCGCCAGCGCCGGTGCTGCTCGGCGGCAGTCAGGAGCGTGGCCTGCGCCCGGGTACGCAGAGCGCGCCTCTGGCGGCCGGCTTCTCCTGCGCGCTGCAGCGGCTCGACCCCGGGCGGTACGCGCGCCTGGCTGCCCTTCGCGACCGTCTGGAGCGGGCGCTGAGCTCCCATGCCGAGGTCAATGGCGCGGGGGTCGAGCGCCTGCCGCACGTCTCCAACGCCTCGTTCCGGGGCTGGACGGGAGAGCGTCTGGTGGCGGCACTCGACGTGCGCGGAGTGGGCGTCTCCACCGGCAGCGCATGCCGGGTCGGCACCAGCGAGCCCTCCGCGGCCGTGAGCGCGATGTGGGGGCCCGAGCGAGCTCGCGCTGCCCTGCGCATCAGCCTGGGCGAAGACGCGGACGAAGGCGCCGTGGAGCGCGGAATTCTCGTTTTACATTCAATACTCGAGCGCCAACCTGAAAGCTGAGTTCGAGGGTTGGGTGAAGGATCGGCCGAGACACGTCGAAGCGGCTCAGAACCACCGCGTTTCCGCCTGACCTGATTGGTTTTTCGGGATGCCCTCTGGCGGGCGCACGCCTTCTACTGAATGGACGGCGGCAGAATGGAAGACGGCAAAGCGGAAGGCGGCAGGGCGGCGTCGGGCGAGCCCGGCAGCTCGCGGCGCTGGCGCTCCGCCTCGTACAGGGCAATGGCCGCCGCCACCGAGGCGTTGAGCGAGTCGAGCACGCGCGGGCGGACGACGGCAGCCAGACGGCTGCACGCACGTCGGACGGAGGGCTGCAGGCCCTCGGCCTCGTTGCCCAGCACGATCACTGTGGGACCGCGCAGATCGATGTCCGAGAGCAACTCCGAGGCACCCGCGGCGAGGCCGATGACCTGAGCGCCGGCGTCGCGCGCGCTGGCCAGCGCGTCCTTCAGGGAAGGCACCCTGGACAGGGTGGCGTGCTCGATGGCTCCTGCGGACGCGCGGAAGGTGGCGGGCGTGAGCGGGGCGGAGGCATGCTCTCCCCAGACCAGTGCCGCGTCGCCGGTCGCCACGGCGCTGCGCACGACCGCGCCGAAGTTCTGCGGGTCTTGCACCCGGTCCAGCGCGATGGCGATCAGACGCGGGCGGGCCACGACCTCCGCCCAGGGCCGCAGGCTGAGCGCCGGCGCCAGCGCGATTGCGCCCTGGTGCTGGCCGCCCTGCGCCAGGCGATCCATCTCGCCGCGCGGGCGGCGCACGACCTCCGCCACGCCGCGGTCTCGCGCGAAGCGCTCCAGGGCGGCGAGCTTCGGGTTATCGCCAGCGGTGATGGCCACCTGACTCACCAGGTGGCCATGGACCCGCAGGCACTCACGCACCGGCTGCAGCCCGATCACGAGCCGCCCCGCCGCGCGCGTAGGTTCAAAAGTCACGGCAGGCGATCAAGCAGGCTCGGCGTTCGAGGTCAACGCCCACGGCGGCCGAGCTGCTTGCGGTCGGCCCGGGCGCGGGGCGCCCGGCTCTCCGCTCACAGGCAGGAGCACATGGGATCGTTCGGATCGCAGTTGCACGGCTTGGGCGGCTTGCGCTCGGCGCTGCGCCGGCGGTTGGCCGCGCTCTCGCTGTCGAGCTTGCGCAGCTGAGCCTGGTTCTGCCGCTGCTGGGCGAGCAGCGCCTGGCGCTCCGTCTCGTTCTTGGCCAGCTGCAGCGAACGCTCGATTTCCTGGCGCTCTTTCTCGGCGTCGGCGATCTGCTGCTGCAGCCGCTTGCTCTCCTCGGCGATGCGCTGGTTCTCTTCTTCGAGCGCCTTGCGCTCCAGCGCGGCCTTGGCCATGGCAGCGGCGGCTGATTTCTGATCCTGCTGGTACTTGTAGCCGAGCCCTGCGATGGCCAGGGCCAGGACGGTGATGGCGACCCCGGCCCCGATCTTGACCTTGCGCGCCGAAGACTGCTGGCGAATGCGCGTCAGCTGCGCCTCGTGCTCGCGCTGAGCCGCCACCGCCGCCAGGTGAGCGCGGTGCTCCTGCTCTGCCTTGGAGCGCTCCAGCTCTGCTTGCTTGATCGCCTCGATGCGCGCAGCCTCTTCGCGGGCGCGCTGCTCCTCGGCGCGCCGTGCTTCCTCCGCCTCCCGAGCTCTCCGCTCCTCTGACTCGCGCGCGGCTCGCTCCTCAGCCTCCCGGCGCTCGCGCGCGTCCCGCGCCTGGCGCTGCTGGTTGGCCGCCTCCTGGGCGATTCTCTCTTGCTCCAGGTTCATGAGCTCCTTGAGCGAAAAGAGAACTGAGCTTTCCTTCTGTTCTGCCATCGGTGGCACGCCTCCTCGGGGACTCTCGATTCCGGGAAAATCTTCTTAGCGCCGGATTTCAGTCAAGGATATTGCCGAAACGATCCGCGCGCATACTAAACCAAACGCGGCGAAGGGGTGGCTAGCACGCCGGGTGATCTGATCTTACCCGCTGGCGCAGCTTCCCACGCCCACCCCTCGGGGGCGCTCGCCTCACTCGACCGCGTCCTCACCTGAACGGCCGACGAAAAGGAACCCCAACTCCCTAGCACACGGTATTAGTATCGATTTCCATGGCGACAGAGGTGGCGGCCCACATCACGGGCACGGTGTGGGAGATTCGTGTCGGTGCCGGTGAGCAGGTGTCCGAGGGCCAGGTTCTCGTGGTGCTCGAGTCGATGAAGATGGAGATGCCGGTGGAGTCTCCCGCGGCCGGCAAGGTGGCGCAGCTCGCCGTCTCGCAGGGGCAAGCGGTGGAAGAGGGTGAGGTTTTGCTCACCCTGGAGTGACCGTTTGTGCCTCGGAGCGGGCTCGTTCATCGGCACGGGCGCGCCGCTTCGACGGAGAATGGTCATGCGTAGCGGTCAATGGGCTGAGTGGGCAACCGTGGGCATCCTGCTGCTGGCGGGGCTCGCTCATTGTGCGGGGCCCGCCGAGCCTGACGGCGAGAATCACGCCTGCTTCCGGGCGCTGGACTGCGCCGACGGCCTGGTCTGCGTGGAGGGGCGCTGCACCGCGGATCTGACCCCGATCGTTCCCGAAGGCGCCGGTCAGGGGCCGGCGATGGCCGGGGCCGCCGGAGACACGGGGATGCCGGACGGAGCCGCGGGCGCGGCGGCAACCCCGCAAGGCGCCGCCGGGGCCGGCGCCACACCCTGAGCGCCAGGCGCTCGCTCAGCCCCCAGGCTTCTCCAGCGGATCGCCCTCGGGCTTGCGGCGCGTGCGGACCCACAGCGCAAACAGCAGCGCGACCATCGACACGTTGAGCGCCGCCACGCAGGCGATCATCCAGCGCAGGTAGGGCAGGGAGCTGCGCGTCGTCGTGAGCGGGCCCAGGCGCACCAGCTCCGTGCCGGTGCGCTCCAGCGGCTCGGCCACGGCCTTGAGCAGCACGGTGACGTGCTCGGCCGAGAGCCCCTGTACCGCGCCAGCAACCAGCTGGCTCACGTCATCCGGGCTGATGGGCGGCAGGGACCCGCCATGCTTGAGCAGCACGGAGGCGGTGGGCAGCACCGCCGGGGCCTCCGGTAGCAGCGGATCCGCCACGGGCACGGCCAGGTGCACCCGCGCGGAGATCACCCCATCGATGCCCAGCAGCGAGCGCTCCAGCTCCGTGGCGGTGGCCACCAGCAGGCGGGCGCGCTCGTCGCTCCGGCTGGGGATGAAGGAGCTCTGCCCCAGGCTCTCCGTCAAGCCCGGTGGCAGCGAGCGAGGCAGCTCCTCGCGTGCCATGACGGAGAGGGCAAAGCTGGCGTCGCCGCGGCCCACGTCGACGCTGAAGCGGCCCTCGTTGTCCGGATCCCGCTGCTTGTCGGCCGCAACCCCGTTGCGGCCCAGCGCCGCCACCACGCGGTTGGCCGTCGGCTCATCCAGATCGTTGGCGACGGGGACCGCGCAGGCAGCACACGCGACGGCTACGGCTCCCCACAGACACCAGCGCTGGCTCACGCTGCGCTTTCTACAGCGCTTTGCGAGTTCAGGGAACCCTCGTCACCGCTGCGGTCGCACGGCGGATGGACCGGGATGTAGGGCAGATGCACGGCGAATACCCTGATGGGCGCCGCCTCGGTCAGACTACTGCGCGTCGAAGCGCGTGCGGGTGACGTCGAGCTTGGGATGGCTGGGGAAGCTGAGCGCGCGCACCGCGCTGGCCACACAGGCTGCCCGCTTCGCGTCGCCGGGCTGGGTGCTCACGGTCACGCCCACCGCCTTGCCGTTCTGCACGGCCGCGCAGATGCTCACGCTCATGCTCATGGGCACCCCGCAGTGCGAGAAGTACGAGCCGCTGTTGAGCACACGCCCGTATTGGCCGGCAGTGATGTCCGCCTGGCCCTCGCCATTCATCGATTTCTCTTCGTTGTAGGCGTCCATCGCCGCCTCGCAGCTCTGGCCACCGGCAATCTGGGGGATGCCTGCAGCGCTGCTGCTGGAGCGCCTGCGCGCCTTCTTCTTGCCCTTGATGGCCAGGGCTCCGTCGGTCTCCACGTTGGTGGACTCATCCTCCTGGATTACCACCCCGTCGCGACGAGTCCCCGTCGTCGTCGAATACCAGACACCGATCGCCCCGAGCACGCTGACCACGAGCAACACGCCCGCGAGCGTCTTGCCGCGCGTGCTCTTCTTCTCCGCGGCAGCGACCTTGACGATGTCTTTCTGGCGCTGGGCGAGCTGGCGCTCGCGCTTGGCGTGCTCGGCGAACAGCGCAAACTGCGGCCACTCGAGCAGCGGCGCGCGGCGGCCGTCGATGCTATCGACGACGTGATCGTCCTCGGTGAAGGCGTGCGCGTCGATCTGCCGCACCAGCTCCACGGCCGTGAACGGGCCATGGTCCATGCCGTTCTTGACCACGAAGTAGCGCGGCCGCTGATCGGCCTCCAGCTGCGACTTCAGCTCGGCAAAGCGAGCTGCCTGCTGCGCGGCGCTCCGGTCCGGCTGGGCCTGCACCGCGACCACGCCATAGCCGTTGAGGGCGGCGGACGGCGGCACGGAGGACGGCTGCACAGAGGATGGCTGCACGGACGACGGCGGCGCGGAGGACGGCGACACGCCGAGTGACGAAGACGGGGGCACGCCCATGGCGGACGGCGGCACGCCGTGCGCTCCGTTCTGGATCACCGGAATGAGAGGGTTGTGGATCACCGGCACGTGCTGACCCTGCCCGGGGGGCATGGAGGACAGCGTGAGGTCCACGCTCAGCGAGGGTGTTCCACGCGGGTGCGAAGGGATGGACGGCATCGGGATCGACGGCATCGGGATCGATGGCTCGTTGATCGACGGGATCGGCGAGGAATTGAGCGCAGCCGTGCTGATGGCGGCGGCATTACGACCAGCACCGTTACGGGCCGCGAGCGGTGCGGGCATCCCCTGCAAGGTCATGGCCAGCGGGTTCATCGGCACCGGGTTCATCGGCACTGGGTTCATCGGCACCGGGGTCATCGGCACCGGGGTCATCGGCACCGGGGTCATGGTGGCGAGAGAGGCCGGCGCAGGGGCCATGGGTGCAGGCGCAAAGGGCGCCGGGCGAGCTACCGAGACCAGCTGCTGGATGGACTGGGCCAGGGCGCGCAGGTCGTCCGGTCTGCGCTCCACCTCGGCGATCAAGGCCACCGACAGCACGCCGTCCAGCGTTGCCGGCAGGGAGGGCACCAGCTCCGCCGGGCGCCGCATGCCGGGGCCCACGCTGACGCCCGTCAGCAGTTCGTAAAAGATGGCTGCGATGGCATACACGTTCCCCCGGGCGTCGTTCAGCTGTCCCGGCTGCGTCTCCGGCGGCAGACACGCGGCATCGCGCGGATCTGTCGGGTAGAACGTGGCCCTTTCGCGGGCCAGCACCAAGCGGCCGTCAGGCGTCTCGCTGATGCTGGAGGGATGCAGGTAGTAGCCGTAGCCGGCTAGGTGGATGTCCGCCGTCTCCAGACACAGCGGTACAATCTGAGCTACCGCTGCTTCCAGCCCGAGGCGCTGCCCCACCGCAGCGCGCCGCTGCAACGCCTCCCGCAGAGTGCCCGATGCAGCGAGCGGAACGGCAGCCGTATGTGCGTGAAAGGGCAGGGCGGCGTTCATGTTCGCGGTACTTTAGTCTCGGCGCAGCCGTCGGAAGCAATACTTTGTGGGCATTGCGTACCACCCCGGCGCAGCGCGCCGCGCTGTCCGGTGCTTCACCGAGAATCGCCCGCGACCTCGTGAACGGCCCGAACCGCCGCGCCATAATCGACCCGGAGGTAGCCCTGGCCCGTATTTATCGCGACATCCGCCCCGAACGTGGGCTTGCCGTGCCGGTGGACCTGGCCGCGCTGCTCTGCGCGCGCTCAGATCGGGGTCTCGTCTGACCGGGTACCGCCGCGCCAGGGAAACCGGCGGCGATGCCACTGATGCACCACGAAACTTTCCAGTACCGGCGCCATCTGTTGCGGTGTGTCCTCGTCCCACTCGCCCGCGTGCAGGAAGTCGAGCGGAGTGCCATCGCGCGAGAGCAACGCGAAGCCCGGCAGGTCAGCGACGGGGAGCTGCAGATCCACCAGCTCCGCGCTGAACTGACTGGCGTTGATGCGGATGAGCAGGCTGTGCGCCAATGCGCGCTGCAGCCGCTGATGTCGGAGCGCCTGTGCTACTCGCTCGCAGCGCCTGCAGTCCGCGCCCACGAGCCACACCACCGGTGTACGCCCGCTGGCATGGGCCAGCGAAGCTTGCTCTTCGAGCGCGATGCTCAGCGAGCTCACCGAGTCGCCGATATCGGTGACCGGCACCTGACCCCACTGACGCTTCGTCGTGGCCTCGTCACTGAGGCCATCGTTCGCCAGGATGGGCAGCGTCTCGAGCTCCGGGAAATCTTTGAAGCGCGGCGTGGCCACCATCGGCGTCGCGAAGGGCAGCGCCAGCTCCTCGTCGCCCGCGCGCGCGCGGGCGCCCGCACCCGGTGGCTCCAGGGTGATCCACATCCATGCGCCGAGCCACAACGTGGAGTTTACCAGACCCACTCCGATGGCCACGTTTGCCCAGCGTAAACCCTGCGTGTGGTGTGCGAGCCGTCGCAAGCGAGCACGCGTTACCCAGCCCAGCGCTGCGCCCACTGCAGCGAGCGGACCGAAGCCACAGGCAGCCAGCGCCAGCGCTGCTGCGAGCAGCTGCTTCAGTCGCGTGCGAGGCGGACAACAGCTGTTGCCAGCGCTCCGAGGTAGAACATCACAAGCTGGGCCACAAGCGCCTGTGTGCTCTTGCCGAGTGATTTGCTCGAGGCCGCCTCGCGTGCGCCGATGAGGTTTCCCAAGCACTCGAAAAGTATAGTCTGACCGTGGCATGTGCGCCCGTCTCTCGAGAGGCTTCTCTGCGCCAGTGTTCGCGTTGCAGGTCGTCCAGACGGCGTGCTAGCTTACCGCCGCCATATGGAAACTCAGGACGAAATCGAGGCTCTGGTACGTCGCTTGGTTGAGAACCCGCACGACCAGGCAGCCATCAACCAGGCTCACCGTTCGGGGCAGAGTGATCCTCGGTTGTACGCGGGGTTACTCGAACGCGTGGGCAAGGAGACCCTCGAGCCGTCACTGGCCAGCCATTGGTACACCGAAGCTGCCAACGTATGGGTGACCAGCCTCGGTGACGCGCACCAGGCCGCGCGTGCCCTGATGAGCGCCATCGAGCGTGATCCAACGGACGCGATTCCTGCCGATCGTCTGGCGGCACTGTATCGTGAGAAGGGTGACGCAAAAGCGCTCGTCGCGCTACTCGAACGGCGCGCGCGCGCGCTCGCTCCATTGGTCCGGAATGATCCGGCGCTGCGCGCCGCGGTGGTCGCCATTCACGAGGAGCTCGGGCGGCTCTGGGCTGAGGCGCCGCTCACCAATCCGGGCAAGGCACTGGATAATTACGGCAAGGCGCTCGAGTACGATCCCAAGAGCCAGTACGCCATCTACGCCACCCGCGAGTTGCTGAAGGCGGGCGGTCGCTACGGCGAGGCCATCCCCTATTTCGAGATGGAGCGCGCGTTCACGCCCGACAACGAGCGCAGGCTGGCGCTGTACCTGGATGAGGCGGAGGTGTGCAGCGCCGCGGGTGAGGAAGAGCTGGGAGCCGGCGCGCTGCGCAGCGCGCGGCAGCGGGATACGACCAACGCCCCCATGCGCCACCAGTTAGGCACCAAGGTGCTGGAGCAGGC